>NZ_MCBT01000021.1:0-25540 GCF_001735525.1 Shewanella colwelliana | reverse complement strand
TTGGCTTAGGGATGCGTATTCTACACTTCCCGTTGTCGGCGTCAAGTGCTTATTTTAAGAAGTTTTCCAAGCGATGATTTGTTAACCACTGATGTGATAATCAATCAACACTGGAAGCCTGCTAAAGCGCTTACCACCTGAGTCTAATTCCGAAAAACTAAACTCTCTCACACTGCTGCAAGTCCCGTACTGCCTAGCGTTTGCTAAGAGCGATTGGCCTGCTGTGCCGTGTCAGTGGATGCGCATTATAGGGAGTTCTCGGATGGGCGCAAGGGCTTTTTATAAAAAAAAGATCGCATGCCGATCTTTTAGGCAAATACGATCTTTTTCGTTTATTTAGTCAGCAGATATCGCGATTAAGGGGCTTTAGTGCTCTCTTTATCAATGAAGCTATTAATAAGATCGACAGCTTTGGCATCATCCCAATCTACAAAGGTTCTGACGAAGGCCACCAGCTCGCCCTCTTTGTTAAGAATAAATGTCGCAGGAATGGTATCGAGCGGAAAAACCTGTCCAAGCTTTTGCTTAGGATCGTAGTAGGTTTCAAAGTTCTCCATTCCTAAAGACTTTAAAAATGGCTCAACCTTGTCTTTGCCATCCAGATCGATAGAGACTGGTAATACGGTAAACTGTTTAGGATCAAACTTTGCTTTAAAACGATCTAAAGCAGGTAACTCCCTCACACATGGCGGACACCATGTTGCCCACATGTTTACCATAACCACTTGACCACGATACTGGCTAAAGTCCATCGCCTTACCTGCCGCATCTTTAAATGGCACCGCATCTATTGGATAAGATTTAGGTAACACATTGATTAGATCAACACTGGACTGCACTTGGTTGCTATCTTTCTTCTGCATACCTGGGTACGCAGAAGCGGTATTAATGTGAGCAATGCTAGATAAAAGTAATGTGAGCACAAATGCGCTCACTAACTTAACATTCATTTGCCATCTCGCTTGAGTAGTTTATCTAACTCGGCTTGGTCTTCTGCAGATATATCTTGCTCGACTACATTTGAGATACGTTGTTTGCGAACAAATACAAAGCCAATCATCAGACCAATAAGCAGTAAGCCTATTGGACCTAACCACAATACGTAAGTCTTAGCTTCCATCTTAGGCTTATAAAGTACAAACTCACCATAACGGCTCGTCATAAACTCAATAATTTCAGCATCAGCCTTACCTGCATCGACCATTTGATAAACTTCCAAGCGCAGATCTTGTGCAACTGGCGAGTTTGAATCGATTAAGTTTTGGTTTTGACATTGAGGGCAACGCAATGAGTGCGCTAAGTCGAGCGCACGTTTTTGGTTATCGACGCTTTTGAATTCATAAGTATCGACTGGCGTCGCAACCGCTGACGTCATCAACGCAACAGATAATAGCAACGCACTCACCACAGCAAAAATAGCTTTCATTATGATGCTCCCACAGCTTTAGCTTCGGCCTGTAGTTCTTGAATCATTGGGTAAAGTGTCTCTTTCCAAACTCTCATGTCAATTGGGCCAGCATAGCGAAAGCGAATAATGCCATTATGGTCAACTAAATAACTTTCTGGTGCACCATAAACACCCAAATCTAGGCCCAGACGTCCATCATGATCAAAAATGTTCTTAGTGTACGGATCGCCTTCACGGGTTAGCTCTCTCACTGCTAACGCACGCTCATCTCGATAATTAATCCCATAAATTGGCAAGATGTTCTGTCTAGCCAAGCGCATTAAGTAAGGGTGCTCGTATTTACATGATGGACACCAAGTTGCCCAAACATTTAATAACGACACTTGCCCTTTTAAACTTTCATTTGTAATTATTTCGTTCGAATCCTCTAGACGCTCTAACTGGAAAGCCGGGATCGGCTTTCCTTCTAGGGCAGAATCAAGTTGCTGTGGATTAAGGAATAACCCCTTATATAGGAATACCCCCATCACCAGAAACAATACTAACGGAATAAATAGTACTAGCCTTTTCTTCATACTTGCCCCAATTCAAGTTATGCCGTAGCTAAATCTTTCTCTTTAGCTTTTTCTTTAGATGCTTCTGTTTCTTTAACGCTGCGGTAGCGTTTATCCGATGCAGCAAAGAAACCACCGACCATCATAAAGATGCTACCGAACCATAACCAGCGAACAAATGGTTTATAGTTCAAGCGCACCGCAAATTCTGTGCGGCTGATTGGATCGCCCATAGTGATATAAAGGTCACGGAATACCCCCCAATCAATTCCAGCTTCAGTCATATCCATAGTGCGGACATTATACTGGCGACGATCCGGTCTTAAGAGTGTTACGAACTCACCATCTTTTGTGACTTCAACTTGACCTTGTTGCGCTGTGTAGTTTGGTCCAACAACATTTTTGGTTTCGATATAATGGAAGCTATAACCCGCTAACTCTTGGGTTACACCAGGCCCCATACGAACACTCTTTTCAATTGAGTAGTTCGACACCATCGTTGCACCTACCACAGATACAGCAATACCTAAATGAGCGATGATCATACCAAGTTGACTACGACCAAGGCGTGCGAGACTAATCCCATCTTTGCCGCTAATCATGTCATAGCCAGCGCGGAGCGTCGCTAACAGGATCCAAGTCGCTGTACCAATACCTAGTACAACCCAAATATTGAAGTTGCCATCAACAAGGAAAGGTGCAGCAACGCCGGCAATAGTCGCAACTACCGCAGGAATAACAAGCTTACTCTTAAGTTCGCCCGCTTTAGCGCGCTTCCAGCGAATATTTGGACCAATTCCCATAAAGACAAACAGAACAAGTACAATAGGTACAAATACTGCATTGAAATATGGAGGACCTACAGAGATTTTACCCATGTTCAGTGCGTCAATTAGTAGTGGGTAAAGTGTCCCTAACAGAACAGTACCACACGCTACAGTCAGCAAGATATTACCCACTAATAGCATCGTTTCTCTGGACATCAACTCGAAACGTGCTGGGCTCTTCATGTCACTGGCTCTAAACGCAAAGAGTGTGAGTGACCCACCAATCGCTAAACCTAGTAACAGTAGAATGAACATACCTCGACTTGGGTCGGCAGCAAAAGAGTGCACAGAGGTCAGTACGCCCGAACGAACGATAAAGGTACCGAGCAAACTGAGAGAAAATGCGAAAATAGACAGTAGAACAGTCCAGTTACGGAACGTCGCACGTTTCTCTGTCACAATGACAGAGTGAAGCAGTGCGGTACCGATCAACCAAGGCATGAATGATGCGTTCTCAACGGGATCCCAGAACCACCAACCGCCCCAACCTAATTCATAATATGCCCACCACGAACCAAGAGAGATACCACCAGTTAGGAATACCCAAGCGGCCAATGTCCACGGGCGGCTCCATCGAGCCCAAGCTGAATCCAAACGTCCGCCCATCAAGGCTGCAATAGCAAATGCAAAGCTAACAGAGAAGCCAACATAACCCAGATAAAGCATAGGTGGATGGAAAATAAGCCCGACATCCTGCAGCATTGGGTTGAGGTCTCGCCCTTCCAATGGGATAGGGAACAAGCGCTCAAATGGACTAGATGTAAGCACCATAAAGAGGGTGAATCCAATCGTGATCATTGCTAAAACGGCAAGAACACGGGCGGTAAAGACCTCTTCTAAGCCTTTGCTAAAGAAGGCAACTGCTGCCGCCCAGCAAGATAAAGAGAAAACCCAAAATAGCAGAGAGCCTTCATGTCCGCCCCACACTGCAGCAATTTTAAAGAATATTGGCAGTTGTGAATTAGAATGATGGGCGACATACGCCACCGAGAAATCATCTACGGCAAAGCTATAGCCTAAAACGATAACAGAGAGAAAAATAAAGAAAAACATGCCATAGCTCAAAGGCCAAGCATAGCGAACAAGGTATTGGTCTTTACGAGCCACACCTATCAAGGGAACGCTAGCTAATAAGAAGGCAAAAGCCAAACCTATTATTAACGAAAAGTGTCCTAATTCAGGGATCATGGGGTTTCCTCAGTCCTAATTATGCATCAATAAAAACAATCTCTAGTGATGCGCAAGCGTTTGTAATTCACACTGCTCAAGGTACAAATTTTGAGTCATTTTAGTATTTGCTATTGTATCTGTCTGCTTCTTTCGAACAATTATGGGTGACCTGTCTCATTCTTACGCTCGGGAGACAGATGTAACAATTGTTAAAACCGACTGATTTTATGCTCTGACCCTTGATTGAAACTTAAGTTTCAATCATTTTTCGAAAATAGAATCGAACTGTGAACCAGTGCAAAAGTATCATCTTTTAAGTCATCTATTCCCTTATATTACTGTTCAATGAATAATCTTTCCGTATAATCTTATTCCTAATCGCGCGGCATCCCCGCTTACTTTGTAACTAATGTGAAAAAGAAATAATGACCACTCTCTGGATTTTTATTGCGCTTTTTGTGTTAGTCAGCCTTGGGCTGATTTGGTTTCCTCACTTCCGTCAGCAGAAAATGCGGCAAACGGAACAAGCGGGTGTTCGTAAAGCAACGAACCTCGATTTGTTTAACAATCGATTAGCTACATTAGAAAAAGAACTCGAAGATGAACTTCTCGATCAAGGCGAGTTTGACGCTCTTAAGAGAGAACTCGAGATCAGTTTGCTACAAGACATGAAGCAAGGCGAAGATGAATCTCTAGTTAATCAAGTTAAACCGAAAGGCTTGTTGTGGCCAGTATTAATGTCTGTGGCGATACTTGGAGTCTCAGGATACTTCTATAGTAGCTTAGGTGCCTATGCCAATTTAGATCAAGCTGTTCCTGATAATCCACACGCAGGGATGGATGCCAGCCAAATAATGGCACAGCGCATTCAGATGATGGAATCGCAGCTAAAAGCCGAACCAGAAAACAGTCAGCTTCTATTTAGCCTAGGTCACACCTATATTAGCGCCAATCGTTATGATGAAGCAGTAAAAGCGTTCGACAAGGCGATGGTTTTAGTCGGTACCCATGCAGAACTACTCGGCCCCAAAGCCACTGCGCTTTACTACAAAGCCGATCAACGTATGACACCACAGATTCAAGCAATTGTTGATCAGTCTTTGGCGCTGGACCCAGAAGATCCATCGACACTATTGTTAGTCGGTATGGACGCATTCTTCTCTGCCGATTATCAAAAGTCGATTCAGGCATGGCAGACTATCCTAGATAGCGACCGCAGCGATGTAGATCGCAGTGCTATCATTAACGCGATTGAAAGTGCCAAGATGAGAATGCAAGCTGAAACAGGTGAGATGCCAAACGACAGCACTCATCAGCAAGCCAAAGCAACTAAAACAGTGACCATCGACGTATCGATTTCTCCAGAACTACAAGCACAAGTGAGTAGTACGGATATGCTATTTATCTTTGCTCGTAGCACTGAAGGACCTAAAATTCCTTTAGCGGCAACGAAGATCTCAGCAAAGTCACTACCTACATCAATCACTTTGGACGATAGCACTGGTATGGGTGGCGATATCAAACTTAGTGATGCAAACAATGTTGAGATTATCGCTGTATTGTCTAAACACGGATCAGTTAAAGCGCAACCAGGTGATATTCAGGGTCGCCTAGAGACAATGGCTGTGGGCTCAAGCGCACAACTGGTGTTAGACACACAAGTTCAGTAGATAACTAGCCATTAAAAAAGCCGACTTCAGTGTCGGCTTTTTTGTGCAGAGGGTTTATACACATGAACGCTAGTGATAAAAAAACCGGCCATAAGCCGGTTTTTTTACTCACTAAGATTACTTCGACATGAACTCGATAGCATTCTTGTAATCTTCGTCAGTACAATCTGTACACATACCACCTGGTGGCATCGCGTTTAGACCACCTTTAACACTACCAATTAATGCGTCCATACCTTTGGCTAAGCGTGGCTCCCATGCAGCAACGTCATGAGATTTTGGTGCACCAGCAACACCCATACTGTGGCATACTTGGCATGCCTTGTTATATACAGCTTCACCTTCTTGCGCAAATACGTTTGCAGACAAGGTCAATGCAGCCACTGCTGACAATGCTAACAGTTTTTTCATGTTCAACGTTCCTAATGCAAATATTAACAAAGCTCAATGCCACCCTGACTTTATCGCGGGTAGACTTATGTTTAGCTGCTCTAGAATACATCAATCTTCGATAAATCTCACCTTTTTGTGATTAATATCAGAATTCCCAAGTGCAATATGCACTAGGCATCTCAATTTACTGTTACATTAGCAAAAGTTGAAAAAGTTCAATGCGGCATGGTAAAAGGTTTCACTTTTTGGAAGCATATCAAATTGCTGACACTAAAAAGTAACCAGGACTAAACCCCAATTAGGGATTATGTTAATATCGTTTGTGTTGATACATGGCTTGAGATAGAGGGTTCAGTGGTAGAAGAAAAAACAGCAACAACACTGGTATCGGCTGACAATTTGACCTGCATTCGCGAGGAGCGAATTTTATTCGACGAGTTAAGCTTTCATATTCAGGCAGGTGAAATAGTACAAATCGAAGGACCTAACGGTTCGGGAAAGACCAGCCTGTTACGGATACTCGCAGGCTTGTCACGTCCTTATGCTGGTGAAGCCCGCTACAAAGGTGAAGACATTAACCGCTGCCGTGATGAATACAACGACGACCTACTCTACCTCGGCCATCTTGCCGGTGTTAAAAGTGAGTTAACCGCTGAAGAAAATCTTAACTTCAATTTAAGAATTAGCGGGTATGATGACTTTGATAGCACTGCGATCCTAAACAAAGTTAACCTTTCTGGCTTTGAAGAGGCTTTGGCAGGCCACCTTTCAGCAGGACAACATAGACGAACAGCCCTAGCGCGTTTATGGCATACCAATTGTAAAGTATGGCTGCTAGACGAACCATTTACGGCTATCGATAAAAAAGGCGTTGAAGAGTTGGAGCAACTATTTCTACAGCATGCCCAAAACGGCGGCTGTGTCATCATGACCACTCACCAAGACATGAGTATCATAGGTGATGACATCTTGCGTAAAATCCGTCTCGACTATCGCTTTATATAAGGTGCTGTAAATGAATAAAGGCATTAGTTTTACTCAAGCATTCTTCACCCTACTAAAGCGTGATCTGCAAATTGCCATTAGACACAAAGGGGATATATTTAATCCTCTACTATTTTTTATCTTAGTGGTGACACTTTTCCCACTAGGCATTGGACCCGAACCACAGGTTTTATCCCGTGTGGCCCCTGGTATTATTTGGGTCGCAGCACTGCTAGCATCAATGCTGTCATTGGAACGATTATTTAAAGCCGACTTTGTTGATGGCAGTCTTGAACAAATGTTGCTGAGCCCGCAGCCTCTTTCGCTAATGGTGTTAGCAAAAGTGCTAGCACATTGGATCTTGACTGGGGTGCCACTAATATTGGTCGCACCACTTTTAGCAGTTTTGCTCCACCTCGATGACAACAGCTATGGTGCATTGATGGCAACGTTAGCATTAGGGACTCCGGTGTTAAGCTTACTAGGAGCTATTGGTGTCGCCTTAACCGTAGGCCTCCGTAAAGGGGGAGTATTATTAAGTTTACTTATTTTACCCTTATATATACCTGTGCTGATTTTTGCCACCAGTGCAATTGATGCAGCAGGGTTGAATTTACCCTACAGCGGCCATCTCGCCATTATTGGTGCTATGTTGGTCGGTTCGTTAATCTTAGCGCCTTTTGCTATTGGCGCTTCTCTAAGAGTGAGTACTAACTAAAATGTGGAAATGGCTACATTCTTATGCAGACCCAGAACGTGCATATAAACTCGCTGGCACATTGCTGCCATGGTTTTCAGCACTAGCAATCGGATTTATTGGCGTCGGTTCAATTTGGGGGCTATTATTTGCTCCAGTCGACTATCAACAAGGCGACAGTTATAGAATCATCTTTATACATGTACCTGCGGCTTCCATGTCTATGTCAGCTTATATGGCGATGGCAACATCCGCATTTATCGGACTCGTCTGGCAAATAAAATCAGCAGACTGGGCCGCAGCCGCTATTGCTCCTATTGGTGCGGTCGTGACTTTCATTGCGCTTATCACTGGCGCGACATGGGGTAAACCAATGTGGGGCACTTGGTGGGTATGGGATGCACGCCTGACTTCTGAGTTGGTGCTGTTATTCCTGTATCTAGGCGTCATTTCACTCTATGCCTCGTTTGAAGATAAAGTGTTAGCCGCTCGCGCTGCAGGCATTCTCGCCATCGTCGGGGTGATTAACATTCCAATCATCAAGTATTCAGTTGAATGGTGGAATTCGCTTCATCAGCCAGCGACCATTAAGATTACAGAAAAATCTTCAATGGCCATGGAAATGCTGATGCCGTTACTTATTAACATCCTTGGGTTCGGCCTGATGATTGGTGCTATCACATTAGTGCGCTTCAGAGCAGAAATTCTTGCGCGTAACGGAATGCGTCCTTGGGTTAGGGAACTCGCGACAGCTGAAGGGGTCAAATAATGCAGTTCGATTCATTAGCAGATTTTTTTAATATGGGTGGCTATGCTTTTTATGTATGGCTCGCTTATGGAGTTACATTCTTTTCACTTGGAACACTCGTTATCGTCAGTCTTCGTCAAAAACGTAAGATATTGACTGAGATTGCAAAGAAAATCCAACGTGAAGAACGCTTAAAAGCCAACCGGAGTAATTAACAGTGAACGCTAGACGTAAAAAAAGACTCGCACTCGCTACCGCACTTATCGGTGGTGTAGCCGCCATTGCATCGCTATTATTATATGCGTTGAATTCAAACCTTAACCTGTTTTATACGCCGACTGAAATTGTTCAAGGTAAAAAAGATACTGGTGTTAAACCTGAAGTAGGCCAACGTATCCGTGTTGGTGGTATGGTTACCGTCGGTTCAATGCTCCGCGATCCAAACAGCCTTCATGTCGAGTTTGCAGTACATGACTCGCTCGGCGGTGAAATCATTGTGACTTACGATGATCTGCTCCCAGATCTATTCCGTGAAGGTCAAGGTATTGTCGCCCAAGGTGTGCTGATTGAAAATGGTAAATTGGAGGCGACTGAAGTACTGGCTAAGCACGACGAAAACTATATGCCACCAGAAGTTGCCGAAGCAATGGGTCAGACCCATGACAAACTCGAATACAACGACGATCAGAAATCAAAATATTAATCGTTAACAATTTCATCTAAGGCCTCTATTGAGGCCTTTTTTATGCGCCTTTACTAGGGATGAACTATAACTATATAAAATGATCTGTCGGGTCTAATCAGTGAATATAGTATTAACAGCCCTTATCACTATGCTGAGCTTTACTGCTACAGCAAACTCCATCACCATTGTTCACAGTTACCATGCCGAGTACCCATGGGTTGAGGCCTATACGAAAGGTCTTACTGACCATTTTTCAACAGCAACAGATGTTACCCATTACTATTTAGACACTAAAAGACTCCCAATCGAGACTCTGCCACAAAGAGCAAATGAAACGTGGAGGGCGATTCAAAGTCAAACACCCAACCTGATAGTACTGGCTGATGATAATGCCATCAGCAGCCTTAGTGAGCGGCTCAGCAACACAAAAATACCCGTGGTATTTCTTGGGCTAAATGCTAACCCACGAGAATATGGATTACACAATTTCAACAATTTCACCGGAGTACTGGAACGTCCACTCTTTAAAAGGAACGTACTAATGTTCGACGGTATCCTCCCCCAAGCTAACAATAGTAAAATACTAGTTATGTTCGATAACAGTCCCACATCTAGGGCTGCAATACGACAGATCTCAGCCACATCCAATACAACCCGATTAGGGCATATACAGGTCGACTTTCAGCAGATAACGACTTTTGCGGAGTGGAGAAGTTCAATAAGGCAGGCAAAGCGGAGCGGCTACCGAGCGATCTTCATCGGCTTGTATCACACATTAAGAGATTCAAAGGAGGCGCTTGTGCCGCCAAATGAAATCATGTCCTGGACAGCAGCTAATGCACAACTGCCTCACTTTGGCTTCTGGGACTTTAGCGTTGGCCACAATGCAAATATTGGCGGCTATGTCTTAGACGGGTACCTACATGGTGAGTTGGCCGCGGAACTTATCAATCAAATAGCAGCCGGGCGACAACCGGACCAGATACACTATGTGAGCGACCGCAAAGGACGTTTTCTCTTTAGTAAATCAGGGCTAGCTAAGTGGAATCTTACTTTATCAGATAACCTAGTAAAAAAGAGCAACTATATCCCTTAAGCCAACAGAGTCCACATGGGAACAAATCCAATACCCGCACTAGAGAGGTTAGCGTTAAAGTGTTCCAAATAACGAAAAATTTAAGCTATACCAGCTATGTTAAGGGTACTTATTTGCTAAATGATGTAAACGGCAGCACCGCCGATCGATTACGGCTTATGAAAGAGCCGTGACCGCAATCACAAGCATGCCAGTTAATACTGAAGGTAATAAAAATAAGTTAAACAAATTACAGACATAAAAAAGCCGGGCTATTGCCCGGCTTTTTAACAATGAATCCCAGTGTTACTCAGCAGCTTCTTCAACAGCTTCAGCAGCTTCTGGACGACCTACTAGTTCAATATACGCCATAGGCGCTTTATCACCAGTACGTAGACCGCACTTAAGGATACGGGTATATCCACCAGGACGTTCCTGGTAGCGTGGACCCAATTCATTAAATAACTTACCAACGACTTCAGCGTCGCGAGTACGAGCAAACGCCAAACGACGATTTGCAACGCTATCACTCTTAGCAAGTGTTATTAGAGGTTCAACTACGCGACGCAGTTCTTTCGCTTTAGCTACAGTAGTCTTGATCACTTCGTGACGGACTAAAGAGCTTGCCATGTTACGAAACATAGCTTGGCGATGACTGCTGTTACGGTTTAGTTGACGACCACTCTTACGATGGCGCATGACCTAATCCTTATTACCTAAATCTGTACAAACTAGGACTTTATAGGTCGTCTGCTAAACTAGCTGGAGGCCAGTTTTCGAGACGCATACCTAATGAAAGTCCGCGAGAAGCTAACACATCCTTAATTTCGGTAAGAGATTTCTTACCCAAGTTAGGTGTTTTAAGTAGCTCAACCTCAGTACGCTGTACCAGATCTCCGATGTAATGAATCGCTTCGGCTTTCAAACAGTTAGCCGAACGTACAGTTAGCTCTAGATCGTCGACAGGACGCAACAGAATCGGGTCGAACTCTGGCTTCTCTTCTTTCTGCTCTGGCTCAGTGACATCACGAAGTTCAACAAACGCATCTAGCTGTTCAGCCAAAATTGTTGCAGAACGACGAATTGCTTCCTCAGGATCAATAGTACCGTTTGTGGTCATATCGATAACGAGTTTGTCTAAGTCAGTACGCTGTTCAACACGTGCTGCTTCAACATTGTAAGCAATACGCGCGACAGGTGAGAAAGATGAATCCACTAACAAGCGACCAATTGGTCGATCGTCGTCTTCGGTTTGTGCTCTAGCAGAAGCTGGAACATAACCACGACCACGTTCAACACGGATGCGCATGCTGATATCATTATTACCGGTCAAATGACAGATAACATGATCAGGATTCATAATAGTAACATCACCATCGTGCGTGATATCTGCTGCGGTAACAGGGCCTGCGCCTGACTTGCTTAAAGTAAGCATAGCCTCGTCTTTACCCTCGACAACCACTGCTAACCCTTTCAGGTTAAGCAAGATCTCTAGGATATCCTCTTGTACGCCTTCCTTGCTGCTGTATTCGTGCAGTACACCATCAATCTCGACTTCGGTAACCGCGCAGCCGGGCATAGACGACAATAGGATACGACGCAACGCGTTACCTAAAGTGTGACCAAAACCACGCTCAAGTGGTTCTAGTGTAACCTTGGCACGTGTTGGGTTAACCTGCTCGATATCAACGAGACGCGGTTTAAGAAATTCTGTAACAGAACCCTGCATTGTGTCCTCTCTTGTTTATTAGCTTTACTTAGAGTAAAGCTCGACGATCAGCTGTTCGTTAATTTCCGCAGACAAGTCGCTACGCTCTGGTAGACGCTTGAAAGCACCTTCCATCTTAGCACCATCTACTTCAACCCATGTTGGCTTTTCGCGCTGAGACGCAACTTCTAAAGCAGCTTTAATACGAGCTTGCTTTTGAGACTTCTCACGAACGCTAATTACATCATTCGCAGACACTTTGAACGATGGAATATTAACAACGCGGCCGTTGACCATAATAGACTTATGGCTAACTAGCTGACGTGCTTCAGCACGTGTTGCACCAAAACCCATACGATAAACGACGTTATCTAAACGAGTTTCTAGAAGAGTAAGTAGGTTTTCACCAGTGTTACCTTTTAGACGTGCAGCGTCTTTGTAGTAGTTACGGAACTGCTTTTCTAGCACACCATAAGTACGACGAACTTTTTGTTTTTCGCGTAACTGAACGCCATACTCAGACAAACGTGCTTTACGAGCGCCGTGTTGTCCAGGTGCAGCTTCAAGCTTACACTTCGAATCAATTGCTCTCACACCGCTTTTTAAGAAAAGGTCTGTACCTTCTCGGCGGCTGAGCTTGAGCTTTGGACCCAAGTATCTTGCCATGTTCTTTCTCCAACTATCCTATTAAAAACGAGCGATTAAACGCGACGTTTCTTAGGAGGACGACAACCATTATGAGGGATCGGCGTCACATCGGTAATGTTGGTTATTTTATAACCAACCGCGTTCAGCGCTCGAATAGCTGATTCACGACCTGGACCTGGACCCTTCACAAAAACTTCAAGGTTTTTAACACCGTAGTCCTGAGCAGCAACACCTGCGCGCTCAGCAGCAACCTGTGCAGCAAACGGGGTAGATTTACGTGAACCACGGAAACCTGAACCACCAGAAGTTGCCCAAGATAGTGCATTACCTTGACGATCTGTAATGGTAATAATTGTGTTGTTGAAAGATGCATGGATATGAGCCATGCCATCAGCAACCTGTTTACGTACGCGCTTGCGCGTTGAACGTGACGGAACTTTAGCCATATTGGTTTACCTTCCCGTTACTTTCTAATTGGCTTACGTGGACCTTTACGCGTACGCGCATTGGTCTTAGTACGTTGCCCACGAAGGGGCAGGCTACGACGGTGGCGAAGACCACGATAACAACCAAGGTCCATTAGACGCTTGATGTTCATGGATACTTCACGACGTAAGTCACCTTCTACAATGTATTTAGCAACTTCTTCGCGTAGTGTGTCTATTTGAGCTTCGCTCAATTCCTTGATCTTAGCATCTTCAGCAATTGAAGTAGCCGCGCAGATTTTTTGTGCGCGAGTAAGTCCAATACCATAGATAGCAGTCAATGCAATGACTGTATGCTTTTGATCAGGAATGTTAATGCCAGCGATACGGGCCACTATGCACTCCTCATAAGTTAAAGGCCATCTGTGAAAAGCCCGGTAGGATACTCGACAGATGACAATTTTGCAAATAATATTTTGACCAGCTCAATTATTGAGCTGGTCAAAAGTTTTTTAGCCTTGACGCTGTTTGTGTTTTGGTTCAACACAGATAACGCGTACAACGCCGCTACGCTTTACGATCTTGCAGTTACGGCAGATCTTCTTCACGGAAGCTCGAACTTTCATTTCATCACTCCGTAAAGCTACTTAGCGTCCAAAGCGATCTAAATTCGCTTTGTTAACTAGGTTAGCTTTCTTCATCACAGACTCATACTGATGTGACATCATATGGGTCTGAACCTGAGCCATGAAGTCCATGATCACGACTACCATAATTAGTAGTGAGGTACCGCCAAAATAGAACTGTACCTTCCACGCGATTAACATGAACTCCGGAATTAAACAGATAAAAGTAATGTATAATGCGCCAGCTAATGTTAGGCGAGTCATTACTTTATCTATATAACGCGAAGTCTGTTCTCCAGGACGGATCCCGGGAATAAACGCACCACTCTTCTTCAAGTTATCAGCTGTTTCACGTGGGTTAAACACCAACGCTGTATAGAAGAAACAGAAGAAAATGATTGCTGTTGCATACAACAATGAGTAAAGCGGCTGACCTGGTGATACTGCAAGTGAAAAATCACTTAACCAAGATAACCCTTCATTTTGTCCAAACCACTGAGCCAGTGTACCTGGGAACAAAATGATGCTTGACGCAAAGATTGGTGGAATCACACCAGCCATATTAACCTTAAGTGGTAAATGAGTACTTTGCGCAGCGAACACCTTACGGCCCTGCTGACGCTTAGCATAGTTAACAACGATACGACGTTGTCCACGCTCAACAAACACAACAAAATAGGTTACAGCAAATACAATTACCGCAATCAACAATAATACTAGTACGTTCAAGTCGCCTTGACGCGCCTGCTCAGCCGTTTGGCCGATAGCAGATGGTAGACCAGCAACAATACCTGCGAAAATCAATATCGAGATACCGTTACCAATGCCTCTCTCAGTAATCTGCTCACCTAGCCACATTAGGAACATTGTTCCTGTAACTAAGCTCACAACAGCAACAAAGTAGAAACCAAAGCCGAGATTTACTACTAAACCTGGGACTAAGTTTGGTAACCCTGTTGCAATACCAATTGCTTGGAATGTACCCAAGACCAGAGTGCCGTATCGTGTATATTGACTGATCTTCTTACGCCCAGATTCGCCTTCCTTTTTAAGTTCGGCTAATGCTGGGTGCACGACAGTCAATAGTTGCATGATAATCGATGCCGAAATATACGGCATGATACCTAATGCAAAGATAGAAGCACGCTCAAGGGCGCCACCAGAGAACATGTTAAACATGCCTAAGATGGTACCCTTCTGCTGATTAAACAGCTCTGCTAATACAGCTGCGTCAATACCAGGAATTGGCACGAACGAACCGGCTCTAAAGACGATAATCGCACCAATCACGAACAGGAGGCGAGTCTTCAGTTCAGAAAATCCACCTTTCGCGCTTTTTAAATCAAGTCCTGGTTTTGCCATCGACGTATTATTCCTCGATCTTTCCGCCGGCAGCTTCAATAGCTGCACGAGCACCTTTGGTTACCTTAAGACCTTTAACGGTCACAGGGCGTTCAATGGTACCTGAAAGAACGACTTTAGCAAACTGTATGTTGCGAGTAACGAGATTCGCATCTTTCAGTGCATTCAAGTCGACAACATCACCGTTAACTTTAGCTAGTTCGCTGATACGAACTTCGGCAGATACCAACGCTTTACGCGAAGTAAAACCGAATTTCGGCAAACGAATCTTAAGTGGCATTTGACCACCTTCGAAACCGACGCGAACGCCGCCGCCTGAACGAGATTTCTGACCTTTGTGACCGCGACCACAAGTTTTACCTAAGCCAGAACCGATACCGCGACCTACACGCTTAGCTGCTGATTTAGCACCTGCAGCAGGTGATAGAGTATTTAGACGCATCTTATACTTCCTCCACCGAAACCATGTAGTAAACCTTGTTAATCATACCGCGAATTGAAGGAGTATCTTCAACTTCAACAGTGTGATTAATACGGCGTAGACCTAGACCAGTCAATGTTGCACGATGCTTTGGCAAACGTCCAATTGAGCTTTTAGTCTGTGTCACTTTTAAAGTTTTAGTAGCCATGGTGCTTAACCTCGAATTTCATCAACATTCAGGCCACGCTTAGCTGCGATTTGTGCTGGTGACTTCATGTGCACCAACGCATCGACAGTTGCGCGAACGATGTTGATCGGGTTAGTAGAACCGTATGCTTTCGACAGAACGTTATGAACGCCTGCTACTTCCAATACGGCACGCATAGCACCACCGGCGATAATACCGGTACCTTCAGAGGCTGGCTGCATGTAAACACGCGAACCAGTATGACGGCCCTTAACAGGGTGGTGCAAAGTACCATTTACAAGTTCTACAGAAACAATGTTACGGCGAGCCTTTTCCATTGCTTTCTGAATTGCTGCAGGTACTTCACGCGCTTTACCATAGCCATAGCCGACTTTACCGTTACCATCACCCACTACAGTTAGTGCAGTGAAGCTAAAGATACGTCCGCCTTTAACTACTTTAGAAACACGATTTACTGCAACCAATTTCTCTTGCAGATCATCTTTTTGTTGTTGAGCTTCAAATTTAGCCATTTTTAATCATTCCTTAGAACTGTAGGCCAGCTTCACGAGCTGCGTCTGCTAATGCAGCAACGCGTCCGTGATACTTAAAGCCGGAACGATCGAATGCAACTACAGTTACGCCTTTTTCGATAGCACGCTCTGCAACGGTTTTACCCACTACTTTTGCTGCATCAACGTTACCTGTGTATTTAAGCTGCTCTGATACCGCTTTCTCAGCAGTAGAAGCTGCCGCCACAACTTGCGCGTTGGCATCAATAACCTGTGCGTACGTGTGACGTGGTGTACGATGTACAACCAGACGGTTAACGCCCAGCTCTTGGATCTTCTTACGGGCGCGAGTAGCGCGGCGTAAGCGAGATGTTTTCTTATCCATATCGCGTTACCTACTTCTTCTTAGCCTCTTTACGGCGTACTTGCTCATCAGCATAACGAACACCCTTACCTTTATAAGGCTCTGGTGGACGATAGCCGCGAATCTCTGCAGCAACCTGGCCAATTAACTGCTTATCAGTACCCTTAAGTACGATTTCAGTTTGGCTTGGGCATTCTGCAGTCACGCCGTCTGGAAGCTGGTGAACTAAAGGATGTGAGAAACCTAGAGTCAAATCGATGCCTTTACCAGCGATTTTCGCACGGTAACCAACACCAACTAGAGTAAGTTTTCTTTCGAAACCTTCATTAACACCAACAACCATGTTGTTGATTAGAGCTCGAGCAGTACCAGCTTGTGCAGCGGTTTTCACGCCTTCAACTGGTGCACACTTAACTTCGTTGTTTTCTACAACAACAGAAACATCAGCGTTAATTACTCGAGTCAAACTACCTTTAGAACCTTTTACGGTGATAGTTTGTTCGTTTAAAGTCACTTCTACGCCTGCAGGGATAGCGACTGGTGCTTTTGCGACACGAGACATTGCTAGCTCCTTATGCTACGTAGCAGATAACTTCCCCACCCATGCCATTTTGGCGGGCAGTACGATCAGTCATCAAACCTTTAGAAGTGGACACGATTGCGACACCCAGTCCGCCCATAACCTTTGGAAGTTCGTTTTTACCTTTGTAAATACGAAGACCAGGACGGCTAACGCGCTGGATAGTCTCAACGACTGGTTGGCCTTGGAAATACTTTAACGTAATTTCAAGTGCCGGTTTAGCTTCGCCTACTACAGCGTAATCAGAGATATAACCTTCTTCTTTAAGCGTTTGCGCAATGGCAACTTTTAGCTTATTAGAAGGCATAGATACTGTTACGTGTTTAGCAGCTTGGCCGTTACGAATGCGAGTTAACATATCCGCAATTGGATCTTGCATGCTCATATTAGCTTACTCCGTGACAAGTATTACCAGCTGGCCTTACGCAGGCCAGGAACTTCACCACGCATGGTAGCTTCACGCAATTTAATACGGCTAAGGCCGAATTTGCGTAGGAAACCATGTGGGCGACCAGTTTGACTACAACGATTACGCTGACGCGCAGAACTTGAGTCACGTGGTAGACCTTGCAGCTTAAGAACTGCATCCCAACGATCTTCTTCAGAAGTAGTTGGACTGCTAATGATAGCCTTAAGAGCTAGACGCTGTTCAGCATACTTAGCCACGAGCTTGGCACGTTTTGCTTCACGTGCTTTCATTGAACTTTTTGCCATTTCGCTACCCTTATTTCTTGAATGGGAAGTTAAAGGCGTCTAGTAAAGCACGGCCTTCTTCGTCATTCTTCGCAGTAGTAGTGATAACAATATCCATACCACGGATTTTATCGATTTTATCGTACTCGATTTCCGGGAAGATGATTTGCTCACGTACACCCATTGCGTAGTTACCACGTCCGTCGAACGACTTAGCGCTCAAACCTCGGAAGTCACGAATACGCGGGATTGCGATATCAACTAAACGCTCAAGGAACTCCCACATGCGTTCGCCACGCAGAGTTACCTTACAGCCGATCGGGTAGCCATCACGGATTTTAAAACCAGCAACTGATTTACGAGCAACAGTTACAACTGGTTTTTGACCAGCGATAGCAGTCATGTCACGAAGCGCATGCTCCATAACTTTCTTATCTGCTACAGCTTCGCCAACACCCATGTTAAGGGTGATTTTATCAATCCGAGGGACTTGCATGACACTGGTATAACCGAACTTTTTAGCAAGTTCCGCGATAACAGTCTCTTTATATTTATCATGCAGTTTCGCCATCGTTTACTCCAATTACTTAATGAGTTCACTGTTCGACTTAAAGAAACGGACTTTTTTGCCGTCTTCAAATCGGAAACCAACGCGATCAGCTTTGCCAGTGGCAGAGTTGAAAATCGCTACATTTGATGCTTGTATCGCTGCTTCTTTCTCAACAATACCACCAGTCACACCCATTTGAGGGTTAGGCTTCTGGTGCTTCTTGATAAGATTGATGCCTTCTACAATTAATTTACCAGTTGGCAAAACTCGAGAAACCTTACCGCGTTTACCCTTGTCTTTACCTGCTAGTACAATTACTTCGTCTTCACGACGGATTTTAGCTGCCATTTTGAAGCTCCTTACAGTACTTCTGGTGCCAGTGAAACAATTTTCATAAATTGTTCGGTACGCAATTCACGCGTCACTGGTCCAAAGATACGAGTACCAATCGGTGCAAGGTTTGCATTAAGCAAAACCGCTGCGTTCCGATCGAAGCGAATGACAGAACCGTCTGGACGACGCACGCCTTTCTTAGTACGGACTACCACCGCGTTATACACGTCACCTTTCTTCGCTTTACCGCGAGGAATTGCTTCTTTTACAGAAACCTTGATGACGTCGCCGATACCGGCATAACGACGATGAGAGCCACCCAAGACCTTAATACACTGAACTCTACGAGCGCCACTGTTACAGGCGACTTCTAGAGTCGATTGCATTTGGATCATTTTAAGTGCTCCGCTATCGTTACTTCACAAATCCCACAATTGGGGCATATTTTAACCACTTTTGACAATATTATTGTCCAAAATGGCGCGCAAGTATAACACCCAAAAATAGGAATAGATAGTACTAAAAATAAAAACGGCCCCCAGAAAGGAGCCGTTTCGCTAAATACCTAATTAAGTTAGGCTTTTGTTACTACTTCAACCAGAGTCCAAGACTTAGTCTTAGATAGCGGACGGCATTCGCGAATAGTCACGACATCGCCAGCATTACACTGATTTGTTTCGTCATGTGCATGGATCTTAGTAGTACGCTTGATAAACTTCCCGTATAGAGGATGCTTAACCTTACGTTCAATAGCAACAGTGATAGACTTGTCCATCTTGTCGCTAAGTACTCGACCTTGCAAAGTACGGATTTTATCAGTCATTATGCACCCGCCTTAGAAGTAATAATGGTCTTAACGCGCGCAATATTACGACGCACGATTTTAAGCTGATGAGTCTGAGTCAACTGACCAGTGGCGTGTTGCATACGCAGATTAAACTGCTCACGCAGCAGACCAAGCAGTTCAGCGTTCAATTCTTCAACGCTCTTCTGTGTTAGTTCGCTCGCTTTCATTACATCACCGTCTTAGTTACGAAGGTAGTCTTAATTGGAAGCTTGGCAGCAGCTAAAGTAAACGCTTCACGCGCTAAAGCTTCAGGTACACCATTCATCTCGTAAAGAACCTTACCAGGTTGAATCTGGCAAACCCAGTATTCTACGTTACCCTTACCTTTACCCATACGCACTTCAAGAGGCTTAGAGGTAATTGGCTTGTCAGGGAAAACGCGGATCCAGATTTGACCTTGACGTTTAATGTGACGTGTCATAGCACGACGCGCAGATTCGATTTGACGAGCAGTAAGACGACCACGTCCAACAGCTTTCAGACCGAACTCACCGAAGCTAACTTCAGTGCCGTTCGCAAGACCACGGTTGCGGCCTTTGAACATTTTGCGAAACTTCATTCGTTTTGGTTGCAGCATTGCCAGCTCTCCTATTTACCGCGAGGCTTACGCTTCGGCTGCTGTTTCGGCTCTTCATGCGCAGGAACAACGCCGTCTAGAACTTCACCTTTGAAGACCCAAACTTTAACGCCGATCACACCGTATTGAGTGTGACTTTCTGCAGTAGAATAGTCGATATCAGCACGCAGTGTATGTAGAGGTACACGACCTTCACGATACCACTCTGAACGCGCAATCTCAGCGCCGCCTAGACGGCCGCTCACTTCAACTTTAATACCCTTAGCACCAAGACGCATAGCGTTTTGAACAGCGCGCTTCATAGCACGACGGAACATAACACGACGCTCTAGCTGAGAAGCGATGCCTTCGGCAACAAGCTTAGCATCTAGCTCTGGCTTACGGATTTCAGCGATGTTGATTTGAGCTGGAATACCAGTCAACTTGGCAACTTGGTTGCGCAACTTTTCAACGTCTTCGCCTTTCTTACCAATCACAACGCCTGGACGGGCTGTGTGGATAGTCACGCGAACGCTTTTCGCTGGACGCTCGATAACAATCTTAGAAACTGATGCTTGCTTAAGCTTCTTTTCAAGAAACTTACGCACTTCCCAGTCGCTACTCAAGTTATTGGCATAATCTGATTTATCAGCGTACCAAGTCGAGATCCAAGGCTTAGTGATACCCAGACGGATACCATTAGGATGTACTTTCTGTCCCATTGCTAACTCCTAGCGATCTGATACAACCACAGTGATGTGGCTGGTACGCTTGATTATACGATCAGCACGGCCTTTAGCACGTGGCATGATACGCTTCATTGTTGGACCTTCGTCTACAAAGACTTTTCCAACTTTCAGCTCGTCAATGTCAGCACCTTCATTGTGCTCAGCATTAGCGATAGCAGAATCAAGTACTTTTTTAACGAGTACTGCAGCTTTCTTTGGGCTGAAAGTTAAAATTTCGAGAGCCTTAGCAACAGGCAGTCCACGGATTTGATCTGCAACCAAACGACACTTTTGAGGCGACGTACGGGCAAAACGATGTTTAGCTAAAACTTCCATCTTGGGTCTCCCGTATTAACGCTTCTTCGCTTTCTTATCAGCAGCATGGCCGCGATAAGTGCGAGTTGGTGAAAATTCACCAAGCTTGTGGCCGATCATTTCGTCAGTTACGAACACAGGTACGTGCTGACGACCATTATGGACAGCGATGGTCAACCCAATCATGTTAGGGATGATCATAGAGCGGCGAGACCAAGTCTTAATAGGCTTTTTGTCACCCGCTTCCATCGCTTTCTCTACCTTCTTCAGCAAGTGTAGGTCAATGAATGGACCTTTCTTGAGAGAACGTGGCATGGCGAATCCTCTTACTTTTTGTTACGACGACGTACAATGTACTTGTCGGTGCGTTTGTTACTACGAGTCTTATAACCCTTAGTTGGAACACCCCATGGAGAAACAGGATGACGACCACCAGAAGTACGGCCTTCACCACCACCATGTGGATGGTCTACTGGGTTCATTGCAACACCACGAACTGTAGGGCGTACGCCTCTCCAGCGTTTAGCACCTGCTTTACCTAACTGGCGTAGCATATGCTCGGCATTACCAACTTCACCCAAAGTCGCGCGGCAATCTACTGGTACTTTACGCATTTCGCCAGAGCGAAGACGTAGAGTAGCGTAGGCACCATCACGAGCTACAACTTGAACATAAGTACCTGCTGAACGAGCGATTTGAGCACCTTTACCAGGCTTCATTTCAACTGCGTGTACAACACTACCTACTGGGATGTTGCGTAATGGCAAAGCGTTACCCGCTTTGATTTCAGCATCGATACCAGACTGGATCTTATCACCAGCTTGCATGCCTTTAGCAGCAAGGATATAACGACGCTCACCATCAGCATACAAAACAAGTGCGATGTTTGCTGTGCGGTTTGGATCATATTCCAAACGCTCAACTTTTGCAGGAATACCGTCTTTGTTGCGCTTAAAGTCAACAATACGATAGTGCTGCTTGTGTCCACCACCTACGTGACGAACAGTGATACGACCAGTATTATTACGGCCACCACTTTTTGATTTTTTCGCCAACAGGCCAGCAAAAGGTTTACCCTTGTGCAGATCGCTGTTCACCACTTTAACTACGTGGCGACGACCAGCAGAGGTTGGCTTACACTTAATAACTGCCATGATAATTCTCCTTTGCTTACTCAGCGCCGACGAAATCGATATCAGCACCTGCAGCTAAAGTAACATAGGCTTTTTTCCAATCGCTACGACGGCCAGTACGGGCGCCAGTGCGTTTAGTTTTACCTTTGTTAACCAAAGTGCGAACTGAATCTACTTCAACTTCGAACAACTTAGCTACTGCAGCTTTTACTTCAGCTTTAGTCGCATCGATAGCTACACGGAAAACTACCGTGTTGTTATTTTCAGCGCAAACAGTACTCTTTTCAGAGATATGCGGCGCTAGAATAACTTTTAGCAAACGTTCTTCGCTTATCATCCCAGCATCTCCTCGATTTGCTTAATAGCATCGGCAGTAACTAGTACTTTGTTGAACGCGATAAGGCTAACTGGATCAATACCAGCAACATCACGTACGTCAACTTTGTATAGGTTGCGTGCAGCTAAGAACAAGTTCTCGTCAATTTCTGGAGTAACAATCAACACGTCTTCCAGCTTCATTTCTGCCAATTTAGCTTTTAGCTCTTTAGTTTTAGGAGCTTCAACACCAAATGACTCAACGACAACAAGGCGATCTTGACGTACTAACTCAGACAGAATGCTCTTAAGCGCTCCGCGGTACATCTTCTTGTTAACTTTTTGGCTGTGATCTTGTGTTTTAGCAGCGAAAGTTACGCCACCGCCACGCCAGATTGGGCCTTTTACTGTACCAGCACGTGCACGGCCAGTACCTTTTTGGCGCCATGGCTTTTTGCCAGAGCCAATTACTTCTGCGCGAGTCTTTTGAGCACGAGTGCCCTGACGCGCGTTCGCAGCATATGCTACAACTACCTGATGAACCAGTGCTTCATTAAAGTCACGGCCGAAGGTAGTTTCGGAAACTTCAAGAGCACTCTGTGCGTCTTTCAATACCAATTCCATTACTATCTCCTCAGACCTAAGCTTTAACGGCAGGCTTGATGATCAGGTCGCCATTAGTAGCGCCTGGAACTGCACCCTTAACCAATAGCAAGTTACGTTCAACATCTACACGTACAACGTCTAGATTTTGAGTAGTAACACGCTCGGCACCCATGTGGCCTGACATTTTCTTACCTTTGAAAACGCGACCAGGTGTTTGGTTTTGACCGATAGAACCGTTAGCTCTATGTGCCAATGAGTTACCATGTGTTGCATCTTGGGTACGGAAATTCCAACGCTTAATACCGCCTTGGAAACCTTTACCTTTTGATTGACCAGTAACATCAACTTTCGCTACGTCAGCGAAGATATCAACATTAAGCTCAGCACCAACTTCAATGCCTTCGCCTTCACCGTCAGCCAAACGAACTTCCCACAAACCACGACCGGCTTCTACGCCTGCCTTAGCAAAGTGACCAGCTTCTGGCTTAGTGATGCGATTAGCTTTTTTGGTACCAGTAGTAACTTGAAGTGCACGGTAACCGTCAGTTTCTAAAGTTTTCACTTGAGCAACGCGGTTAGCTGCAATTTCAATTACTGTTACAGGTATTGACGCACCATCTTCATTGAAGATGCGAGTCATACCTACTTTACGACCGATAAGACCGATAGCCATCTCTCAAACCTCTTCTAAGGATCTCAATTAACCTAAGCTAATTTGAACGTCAACACCTGCCGCAAGATCAAGACGCATAAGTGCATCTACAGTCTTCTCAGTCGGCTCTACGATGTCAACAAGACGCTTATGAGTACGAAGTTCGTACTGATCACGCGCATCTTTATTAACGTGTGGAGAGATCAAAACGGTATAACGCTCTTTGCGCGTTGGTAGTGGAATTGGACCACGTACCTGGGCGCCTGTGCGCTTAGCAGTTTCAACGATTTCCGCAGTAGACTGATCGATCAGACGATGATCAAATCCTTTTAAGCGGATACGGATTCTTTGGTTCTGCATTGACCAGAGCTCCTAAAATGGACACATAAAAAATCACCCTCTAGCTTCTTCCTTACTGGAAAAGCAGAGCGAGATGATTTAACCGTTCGACTCCAAATCGGAGTCGCTGTATTATTTTACGTCGGCTTCTAGAACCGACAATCTTTCGCCTAATGGTTAAGGCGAGGGGCTATTATACTGATCTAAAGTCAGAGATCAACCCCATTGAATGAATTAGCATCACTTAGTCCGCTATCCATCAAAGTGGTGAGCATTATACTCATTGAGATCAGAAAAGCCAGTGTTTGTCGTTAGTCAAATTTTAGGCAATAAAAAAGGCAGCCTAAGCTGCCCTTTCTAGTGTCAGTAAGACTCGTTGCGATTAAGCTACGATCTCAGCTACAACACCAGCACCAACTGTACGGCCACCTTCACGGATTGCGAAGCGTAAACCTTCGTCCATCGCGATTGGGCAGATTAGTGTTACAGTCATTGCTACGTTGTCACCAGGCATTACCATCTCTACGCCTTCTGGCAATTCGATAGTACCGGTTACGTCAGTTGTACGGAAGTAGAACTGTGGACGGTAGCCTTTGAAGAATGGAGTGTGACGTCCGCCTTCTTCTTTAGACAGAACATAGATTTCTGACTTGAAAGTTGTGTGTGGAGTGATTGAACCAGGCTTAGCCAATACTTGACCACGCTCAACTTCGTCACGCTTAGTACCACGTAGTAGTACACCACAGTTCTCACCTGCACGACCTTCGTCAAGCAGTTTACGGAACATTTCAACACCAGTACAAGTAGTCTTAGTTGTATCTTTGATACCAACGATTTCTACTTCTTCACCTACTTTGATGATACCGCGCTCTACACGACCAGTAACAACAGTACCACGACCAGCGATTGAGAATACATCTTCGATTGGAAGAATGAATGCACCATCGATAGCACGCTCTGGCTCAGGAATATAAGTGTCTAGTGCTTCAGCTAGTTCAATGATCTTAGCTTCCCACTCTGGCTCGCCTTCAAGGGCTTTAAGCGCAGAACCTTGGATAACTGGTAGGTCATCACCTGGGAAGTCATATTCGCTAAGAAGTTCACGAACTTCCATTTCTACTAGCTCTAGAAGCTCTTCGTCATCAACCATGTCACACTTGTTCATGAATACGATGATGAATGGTACACCAACCTGACGTGAAAGCAGGATGTGCTCACGAGTTTGTGGCATTGGACCATCTGTAGAAGCAACTACTAGGATTGCGCCGTCCATCTGTGCAGCACCAGTGATCATGTTTTTAACATAATCCGCGTGACCTGGGCAGTCTACGTGTGCGTAGTGACGTGATGGAGTGTCATATTCGATGTGAGAAGTATTAATTGTAATACCGCGCTCACGCTCTTCTGGAGCGTTATCGATCTGTGCGAA
>NZ_MCBT01000020.1:0-17841 GCF_001735525.1 Shewanella colwelliana | reverse complement strand
TAAGACTCGTTGCGATTAAGCTACGATCTCAGCTACAACACCAGCACCAACTGTACGGCCACCTTCACGGATTGCGAAGCGTAAACCTTCGTCCATCGCGATTGGGCAGATTAGTGTTACAGTCATTGCTACGTTGTCACCAGGCATTACCATCTCTACGCCTTCTGGCAATTCGATAGTACCGGTTACGTCAGTTGTACGGAAGTAGAACTGTGGACGGTAGCCTTTGAAGAATGGAGTGTGACGTCCGCCTTCTTCTTTAGACAGAACATAGATTTCTGACTTGAAAGTTGTGTGTGGAGTGATTGAACCAGGCTTAGCCAATACTTGACCACGCTCAACTTCGTCACGCTTAGTACCACGTAGTAGTACACCACAGTTCTCACCTGCACGACCTTCGTCAAGCAGTTTACGGAACATTTCAACACCAGTACAAGTAGTCTTAGTTGTATCTTTGATACCAACGATTTCTACTTCTTCACCTACTTTGATGATACCGCGCTCTACACGACCAGTAACAACAGTACCACGACCAGCGATTGAGAATACATCTTCGATTGGAAGAATGAATGCACCATCGATAGCACGCTCTGGCTCAGGAATATAAGTGTCTAGTGCTTCAGCTAGTTCAATGATCTTAGCTTCCCACTCTGGCTCGCCTTCAAGGGCTTTAAGCGCAGAACCTTGGATAACTGGTAGGTCATCACCTGGGAAGTCATATTCGCTAAGAAGTTCACGAACTTCCATTTCTACTAGCTCTAGAAGCTCTTCGTCATCAACCATGTCACACTTGTTCATGAATACGATGATGAATGGTACACCAACCTGACGTGAAAGCAGGATGTGCTCACGAGTTTGTGGCATTGGACCATCTGTAGAAGCAACTACTAGGATTGCGCCGTCCATCTGTGCAGCACCAGTGATCATGTTTTTAACATAATCCGCGTGACCTGGGCAGTCTACGTGTGCGTAGTGACGTGATGGAGTGTCATATTCGATGTGAGAAGTATTAATTGTAATACCGCGCTCACGCTCTTCTGGAGCGTTATCGATCTGTGCGAAATTCTTAACTTCACCACCGTAAGTCTTAGTCAATACAGACGAGATAGCTGCTGTTAGAGTTGTTTTACCATGGTCGACGTGACCGATAGTACCAACGTTAACATGGGGTTTATTACGTTCAAATTTTTCTTTAGCCACGATATATTCCTTTCTTTTCAGAAAATGCTCAGCTTTGCTGAGCAATAGCATTCAATATGAGTTATAGACTAATTTGCGGTTATCCGCGCGCGTCTATCACTGACTTTGCAACATTTTGCGGTGCATCAGAGTACTTCAAAAACTCCATTGAGTATGAAGCACGTCCTTGAGTGGCACTACGTAAATCCGTTGCGTATCCAAACATTTCAGATAAAGGTACTACCGCATGAACAAGTTTAACGCCGCCAATGCCGTCGTCCATTCCTTCAATCATGCCGCGACGTCTATTTAAATCACCTACAACATCACCCATATAATCTTCAGGAGTGGTCACTTCTACCTTCATACAAGGTTCTAGTAACGCAGGGTCTGCTTCGAGAGCGCCCTTCTTGAAGCCCATAGAGCCAGCAACTTTAAACGCCATCTCGTTTGAATCGACATCATGGTATGAGCCATCAAACAGAGTGACTTTAACGTCCAATACAGGGAAGCCAGCGAGTACGCCGTTCTTCATCTGCTCTTGAATCCCTTTATCTACTGCAGGGATGTATTCTCTTGGAATCACACCACCAACAATCTCGTTGGCAAATTCGTAGCCGAAACCCTCTTCTTGAGGTTCAAGCTTTAACCACACGTGACCGAATTGACCTCGACCACCTGATTGTCGTACGAACTTACCTTCTACTTCTACACTCGAGCGAATAGTTTCACGATACGCTACTTGTGGTTTACCAACATTACACTCAACACTAAATTCGCGACGCATACGGTCTACGATGATATCTAAGTGTAATTCACCCATGCCAGAGATCAGTGTTTGACCTGACTCTTCGTTGGTTTCAACACGGAATGACGGATCTTCGGCTGCAAGTTTTTGCAACGCAATGGCCATCTTTTCCTGGTCGGCTTGGGATCTTGGTTCCACAGCGATCGTAATTACGGGCTCAGGAAACTCCATACGTTCGAGAATAACTTTATGGTCAGAATCACAAAGCGTGTCACCCGTAGTGACATCTTTTAGACCAATAGCCGCAGCGATGTCGCCAGCGCGTACTTCTTTGATCTCTTTTCGATCGTTTGCATGCATTTGCACCATACGACCAATTCGCTCGCGTTTCTGTTTGACCGAGTTATACACGCCAGAACCGGTTTCCAATACACCCGAATAAACGCGCATAAAGGTCAATGTTCCGACGAATGGGTCTGTTGCAATCTTAAATGCCAAAGCCGAGAATGGGGCGTTGTCGTCAGCTGGACGCTCAACTTCCTGATCCTTGTCGTCGATACCTTTAATAGCAGGAACTTCAACAGGCGATGGTAAATAATCAATAACAGCATCGAGAACTGCTTGCACACCTTTGTTCTTAAACGCAGAACCACAGGTGGCCAAAACAATCTCGTTAGCAAGAGTACGTTTGCGCAGTGCAGATTTAATCTCTTCTTCTGATAGCTCGCCCTCTTCGAGGTACTTATCCATCAGTTCATCAGTCGCTTCTGCTGCTGCTTCTACTAGATATTCACGCATCTCAGCTGCCTTTTCGGCTAGCTCAGCTGGTATATCTTCGTAGGTGAATGTCATACCTTGATCAGATTCATTCCAGTTAATGGCCTTCATCTTGATTAGGTCTACAACACCCTTAAACTCTTCTTCTGCACCGATATTCAATTGAATCGGTACACAAGTCGCTCCCAGACGGTTACGTATCTGCTCAACGACGCGTTCAAAGTCTGCACCTGCGCGGTCCATCTTATTGACAAACACTAAGCGCGGTACGTGATACTTGTCCGCTTGACGCCATACAGTTTCTGACTGTGGTTCAACACCAGATGAACCACAGAACACAACAACTGCGCCATCAAGTACACGTAGCGAACGTTCAACTTCAATAGTAAAGTCAACGTGACCAGGTGTATCGATGATATTGATACGGTGCTCAGTAAACTGTGCCTCCATACCGCGCCAGAACGTGGTAGTCGCAGCAGAGGTAATAGTAATACCACGCTCCTGCTCCTGTTCCATCCAATCCATAGTGGCTGCGCCATCATGGACTTCACCGATCTTATGAGACATACCGGTGTAGAAAAGAACGCGTTCTGTAGTTGTGGTTTTTCCTGCGTCAACGTGAGCACAGATACCGATGTTACGGTAGCGCTCAATTGGAGTTGTACGAGCCACGATTAAACCCTCTTTACTAAGGAAAATACCTTAGTCATGTAAAACATGGTGCAGGCAAATCCCTGCACCAAAAGATTACCAGCGGTAATGAGCAAACGCTTTGTTTGCTTCTGCCATACGATGCACGTCTTCGCGCTTCTTAACAGCAGTTCCTTTATTTTCTGAAGCGTCTAGCATTTCACCAGCTAGACGTAGAGCCATAGATTTTTCACCACGCTTACGAGCAGCTTCAACTAACCAGCGCATCGCTAGTGCGTTACGACGCACTGGACGAACTTCACATGGTACCTGGTAAGTAGAACCACCAACACGACGAGATTTAACCTCGACTGATGGACGTACGTTGTCCAGGGCTGCTTCAAGGATAGCTAGATGTTCTTCGCTTTTTTTCTCAGCGACAACATCTAGTGCCTTGTAAATAATTTTTTCTGCAGTCGACTTTTTGCCGTCCTGCATAATGACGTTGATGAACTTAGCCAACAACTCACTATGAAATTTTGGATCTGGTAGGATTTTACGTTGTCCTACAACGCGACGTCTTGGCATAACAATTTCTCCGTATGCTTCAGGGACCCCAAAACTGGAATCTCAAATAATCTAGCTTGGCCTTACTTAACGGAAAACGTTAAGACTTAGGACGCTTAGCTCCGTACTTAGAACGTCCTTGACGACGCTCACTAACACCAGCACAGTCTAATGCGCCACGTACAGTGTGATAACGAACACCTGGTAAGTCTTTAACACGACCACCACGGATTAGAATCACGCTGTGCTCCTGCAGGTTGTGGCCTTCACCGCCGATGTACGAAGTTACTTCGAAACCGTTAGTTAGACGCACACGAGCTACTTTACGTAGTGCAGAGTTAGGTTTTTTTGGTGTGGTTGTGTATACGCGAGTACAAACACCACGTTTTTGTGGACACGCATTCAACGCTGGCACGGCAGTCTTGATGACTTTAGGCGAGCGAGGCTTACGTACCAACTGGTTTACAGTTGCCATGTATAGCTCCGAATCAGTTGATAAACTCAACAGTAAGGTGTGAAAAATCTATATCCCACAGGTGTGGGACGCGAAATTTTAGAAGTGTCTGGTGTTTCTGTCAAGAAATAGCCAACTTTTTACTCAATTAAAGTAAAAAAAGGCACCAAAAGGTGCCTTTTTTACAATCTATTTACGTTTGAGCGCTAATTATTCAGCACTACCCGCTAGATTTAGTAGATCTGCTAAGTTTTGCTCAGCTTCACTTGCACTAATAGTCGGTGCCTGTTCAGGCTGACCTTTAGCACCAGCTTGGTTGCGTTTCTGATGATACGCATAACCAGTACCGGCTGGGATCAAACGGCCTACGATTACGTTCTCTTTCAAGCCGCGTAACTTGTCACTCTTACCACCAACGGCAGCTTCGGTCAGTACGCGAGTTGTTTCCTGGAACGAGGCTGCTGAGATAAATGACTCAGTAGCCAAAGACGCTTTAGTGATACCAAGTAGTTCACGTTCGAACTTAGCAGGTGCTTTACCTTGCGCTTCAAGTTCGCGGTTAGCGATCTTAACGCGAGATACTTCAACTTGCTCACCAGGTAGGAATTCACTATCACCTGCTTCAGTGATCTCACACTTACGCAGCATCTGGCGAATAATCACTTCGATGTGCTTATCGTTAATTTTTACACCCTGTAGACGGTATACGTCTTGGACTTCATTAACAATATAGTTAGCCACTTTGTGAATACCACGTAGACGTAGGATATCGTGTGCTGCTTCTGCACCATCAGCAATAACTTCACCACGTTCGACTTTTTCACCTTCGAACACGTTAAGGTTACGCCACTTAGGAATCATCTCTTCATACGGCTTACCACCATCAGCAGGCGTGATCACAAGACGACGCTTACCTTTAGTTTCTTTACCGAACGAGATAGTACCTGAGTACTCAGCAAGAATTGCTGGCTCTTTTGGCTTACGCGCTTCGAACAAGTCAGCAACACGTGGTAGACCACCGGTAATATCGCGAGTCTTAGACGATTCTTGTGGAATACGTGCTAACGCATCACCAACGTTAATGGGTGCATTATCGTCTTGGTTAACAATCGCTTTACCAGGTAAGAAGTATTGCGCTGGTACTTCAGTACCAGGAATCATCAAGTCGTTGCCATCGGCACCAACTAGACGAATCGCAGGACGCATCTCTTTACCCGCAGTAGGACGTTGACCAACTTCCATTACAACGATAGAAGATAGACCGGTAAGCTCATCTGTTTGACGTGTCATGGTGACACCATCAATCATGTCAACGAACTTAATGCTACCCGCTACTTCAGAAACGATTGGGTGAGTATGCGGATCCCAGTTAGCGATAATTTCGCCAGCAGAAACCGTTGCATCTTCCAACTTCTCAAGTACGGTACCATACGGTACTTTATAACGCTCTTTCTCACGGCCTAGCTCATCGATAATCGCGATCTCTGATGAACGAGAAACGATAACCAGTTTGCCTTCGCTGTTAGAAACATGCTTAGCGTTATGTAATTTAACCGTACCAGCATTCTTAACTTGAACGTTGTTCTCAGCAGACGCTCGAGATGCCGCACCACCAATGTGGAATGTACGCATCGTAAGCTGTGTACCTGGCTCACCAATTGACTGAGCAGCAACAACACCGATAGCTTCACCTTGGTTGATGATATGACCACGAGCCAAATCACGACCATAACAGGCGGCACAAACACCAAAGTCTGTATCACAGCTAATAACTGAACGTACAATCACTTCATCGATTGAATGTTCTTCTAGCGTGTCACACCATGCTTCATCAAGTAACGTGTTACGTGGAGCAAGAACGTCTTCAGTACCTGGGTAATAAACGTCTTCTGCAACCACACGACCTAGTACGCGCTCACGTAATGGCTCAACAACGTCACCACCTTCAATAAGCGGCTTCATTGTTAGACCTTCGTGTGTACCACAATCGTCTTCGATAACAACTAAATCTTGTGCAACGTCTACAAGACGACGAGTTAGGTAACCCGAGTTCGCAGTCTTAAGTGCCGTATCCGCTAGACCCTTACGCGCACCGTGAGTAGAGATAAAGTACTGTAGTACGTTTAGACCTTCACGGAAGTTCGCTGTAATAGGGGTTTCGATGATTGAGCCATCTGGCTTAGCCATCAGACCACGCATACCGGCTAACTGACGAATCTGTGCAGCACTACCACGAGCGCCTGAGTCGGCCATCATATAGATGCTGTTGAACGACGCTTGAGTTTCTTCTTCACCATCACGGTTAATCACTGTCTCAGTAGACAGGTTATCCATCATCGCTTTAGAAACTTTTTCGTTGGCACTTGCCCAGATATCGATAACTTTGTTGTAACGCTCACCAGCAGTAACAAGACCCGACTGGAACTGTTCTTGAATCTCAAGTACTTCAGCTTCAGCATCAGCTACAAGCGTGTACTTTTCATCAGGAATAACCATATCGTTGATACCTACAGAGGCACCCGATACTGTCGCGAAATGGAAACCGGTATACATCAATTGGTCTGCAAAGATAACGGTATCTTTAAGACCCAGTTGACGATAACAGGTGTTCAACAATTTAGAGATCTGCTTCTTACCCATGTTTTGGTTAACCAAATCATAAGATAAGCCTTTAGGCAGAACCTGCGACAGTAAAGCACGACCAACAGTAGTATCTACGATACGACGGCTTTCAGTGCGTTCACCATTATCAGCAATTGTTGTCTCAGTAACACGAACTTTGACGCGAGCGTGAAGCTCTGCACAACCAGTGCGGTAAGCTTTTTCAACTTCAGCAACTGATTCAAAGGCCATGCCCTCACCTTTACCGTTAATGCACTCACGGCTGGTGTAATATAGACCCAATACAACGTCCTGTGACGGTGTGATCACCGGCTCACCGTTTGCAGGTGAAAGGATGTTGTTGGTCGACATCATTAATGAACGTGCTTCCAACTGCGCTTCAAGCGTCAGTGGCACGTGAACAGCCATTTGGTCACCATCGAAGTCGGCGTTGTATGCCGCACAAACGAGTGGGTGTAGCTGAATCGCTTTACCTTCAATTAGGACCGGCTCGAACGCCTGGATACCCAATCTGTGCAGTGTTGGTGCACGGTTAAGCATCACTGGATGTTCGCGGATCACGTCATCGAGCACGTCCCATACTTCAGGAACTTCACGTTCAACCATCTTCTTAGCAGCTTTGATGGTAGTAGCTAGGCCACGACCTTCTAACTTGCCATAGATGAATGGCTTAAATAGCTCAAGTGCCATCTTCTTAGGAAGACCACACTGGTGTAGACGCAGAGTAGGACCAACGGTAATTACCGAACGACCAGAATAGTCAACACGTTTACCTAGCAAGTTCTGACGGAAACGACCTTGCTTACCTTTGATCATATCAGCCAAAGATTTAAGCGGACGCTTGTTAGAACCTGTAATAGCACGACCACGACGACCGTTATCTAATAGCGCATCAACAGACTCTTGCAACATACGTTTTTCGTTACGTACGATGATGTCTGGAGCAGCTAGGTCTAATAGACGCTTTAGACGGTTGTTACGGTTGATCACACGACGGTAAAGGTCGTTCAAATCAGACGTAGCAAAACGACCGCCATCTAGTGGTACAAGAGGACGTAGATCAGGTGGCAGAACCGGAAGCACCTTGAGGATCATCCACTCTGGCTTGTTGCCTGAAGTGAAGAACGCTTCAATTAGCTTAAGGCGCTTAGTGATCTTCTTACGACGTGTTTCAGAGTTGATTGATGGCAACTCTTCGCGCATCATCTCAATCTCTTTTTCAAGGTCGATAGCACGTAGCAATTCTAGAACTGCTTCTGCGCCCATCTTGGCTTCGAACTCATCACCGTACTCTTCAAGTGCATCGAGGTAGTTTTCTTCAGTCAGCATTTGGCCGCGTTCAAGACTGGTCATGCCAGGCTCGATCACTACAAATGATTCGAAGTAAAGTACACGTTCGATATCACGAAGAGTCATATCTAGCATCAAACCGATACGGGACGGCAATGATTTCAAGAACCAAATGTGTGCCACAGGGCTAGCTAGATCGATGTGACCCATACGCTCACGACGCACTTTAGTCTGGGTAACTTCTACGCCACACTTCTCACAGATCACACCACGGTGTTTAAGACGCTTATACTTACCGCATAAACATTCGTAGTCTTTTACTGGACCAAAAATACGCGCACAGAACAAACCTTCACGCTCAGGCTTGAAAGTACGGTAGTTGATGGTTTCTGGCTTCTTAACTTCACCAAATGACCAAGAGCGGATGAGATCTGGCGACGCTAGGCCAATCTTGATCCCTTCGAATTCTTCAGTCTTGCTTTGCTGTTTCAGAAACTTTAATAAGTCTTTCACGTTTCTCTCCTGAAGGAGTTAAACCGGGTGCTCCGCTCACGCAGAGCACCGTTTATTGTCAAACTTCGGCGATGCCTTAGTCTTACTCTTGATCCAACTCGATATTAATACCGAGTGAACGGATCTCCTTCAGCAATACGTTGAAGGACTCAGGCATACCTGGTTGCATCTGATGGTTACCGTCGACGATGTTCTTATACATCTGAGTACGACCGTTAACGTCATCTGACTTAACAGTAAGCATTTCTTGTAGAGTGTAAGCAGCACCGTATGCTTCAAGTGCCCATACTTCCATCTCACCGAAACGCTGACCACCAAACTGAGCTTTACCGCCCAATGGCTGCTGAGTAACAAGACTGTAAGAACCAGTTGAACGCGCGTGCATCTTATCGTCAACCAAATGGTTAAGTTTAAGCATGTACATGTAACCAACGGTTACTGGACGTTCAAATTGATTACCGGTACGACCGTCAAACAAGGTACGTTGTCCAGAAGTAGGAAGACCTGCTAGTTCTAGCATCTCCTTAATTTCTTTCTCTTTCGCACCATCGAATGCAGGTGTCGCAGTCGGGATACCGCCTTTTAGGTTCTTAGCAAGACGTAGAACTTCTTCATCGGTAAATGAATCGATATCGACGCGCTGCTGCACCTCTTCACCGAGTTCATAAACTTGCTTGATGTAGTTACGAAGCTCTGCAAGTTCGCGCTGCTCTTCTAGCATTGCAGTGATCTTGTCACCGATACCTTTCGCTGCAGCACCTAAATGCACTTCAAGAACCTGACCGATGTTCATACGAGATGGTACACCTAGTGGGTTCAATACGATGTCCACAGGGTTACCATTTTCGTCGTACGGCATATCTTCTACAGGGTTAATCTTAGAGATAACACCCTTGTTACCGTGACGACCCGCCATCTTATCACCAGGCTGGATAGTACGCTTAACCGCAAGGTAAACCTTAACGATCTTCAGTACGCCAGGTGCTAAGTCATCACCTTGAGTGATCTTACGACGTTTGATCTCGAACTTCTTATCGAAGTCAGCTTTTAACTCTTCCGCTTGCTCAGCCAACTGCTCTAATTCAGTTTGCTTCGCTTCGTCGTCGATAGTTTGTACTAGCAACTGTGAACGTGGAATAGCATCAAGTTGTGCTTCAGTATAGCCTGCACCTAACAGTAGGTTGCGGGCACGACCAAGTACACCATCTTCAAGAATCTTAAATTCTTCAGTCAGATCTTTCTTAGCCTGAGCGATATGCATCTCTTCGATTTCTACCGCACGCTTATCTTTCTCAACGCCGTCACGGGTAAATACCTGAACGTCGATGATTGTACCTTTAACTGAATTAGGTACACGTAGTGAGCTATCTTTAACATCAGATGCTTTTTCACCGAAGATAGCACGCAATAGCTTCTCTTCTGGTGTCAGCTGAGTTTCACCCTTAGGAGTCACTTTACCGACTAGGATGTCGCCACCCTTAACTTCAGCACCAATATAAACGATACCTGATTCATCTAGCTTAGAAAGCGCAGACTCACCTACGTTTGGAATATCAGCAGTGATCTCTTCGCTACCCAACTTAGTATCACGAGCAATACAAGAAAGCTCCTGAATGTGGATAGTGGTGAAGCGATCTTCCATCGCTACACGCTCAGAGATTAAGATCGAATCTTCGAAGTTGTAACCATTCCAAGGCATGAACGCGATACGCATGTTTTGGCCAAGTGCCAAATCACCCAAATCGGTTGATGGACCATCGGCGAGCACGTCACCACGAACAACTGGGTCGCCAACACTGCAACAAGGACGTTGGTTAATACAGGTGTTTTGGTTAGAACGGGTGTATTTGGTTAAGTTATAAATGTCGATACCAGCTTCGCCTGGTGTCAATTCAGATTCATTTACCTTAACAACGATACGGCTTGCATCAACGTAGTCTACATAACCACCACGTTTTGCTGCCACAACAACACCAGAGTCAACTGCTAGCGTACGCTCGATACCAGTACCAACTAGCGGCTTATCAGCACGCAATGTTGGAACCGCCTGACGTTGCATGTTCGCACCCATCAATGCACGGTTAGCATCATCGTGTTCTAGGAATGGAATAAGCGATGCCGCAACAGAAATAATCTGCTGTGGAGATACATCCATATACTGAACGTCTGCAGCACGCATAAAGGTAGACTCACCTTTATGACGACAAGCAATCTGCTCTTCCATCATACGGCCACTGGCATCAACTTCGATGTTAGCCTGTGCAATCACATAACGGCCTTCTTCGATAGCTGACAAGTAATCGATATCATCAGTAATCACACCATCAACAACCTTGCGGTATGGTGTTTCTAAGAAGCCATAAGAGTTAGTGCGCGCAAAGCTTGCTAACGAGTTAATTAGACCAATGTTTGGACCTTCAGGGGTCTCAATTGGACATAGGCGACCATAGTGAGTTGGGTGAACGTCTCGAACTTCGAAACCTGCACGCTCACGAGTCAAACCACCAGGACCAAGAGCCGAAATACGACGCTTATGAGTCACTTCTGATAGTGGGTTGTTTTGGTCCATGAACTGAGACAGCTGAGAAGAACCGAAGAACTCTTTCACTGCTGCAGAAATAGGCTTAGCGTTGATCAGATCTTGCGGCATAAGCTCGTTAAGATCACCAAGGCTCAAACGCTCACGTACGGCACGTTCTACACGAACAAGACCTACACGGAACTGGTTTTCAGCCATTTCACCAACACTACGGATACGACGGTTACCCAAGTGATCGATATCATCGACTTCATCATTACCGTTACGGATTTTGATGATGTTTTGCATTACAGCAACGATATCTTCTTTGGTAAGAATGCCAGTACCTTCGTCATCATCAATGCTTAGACGACGGTTGAACTTCATACGACCTACTTTAGATAGATCATAACGCTCTTCACTGAAGAACAAGTTCTGGAATAGTGCTTCTGCAGCATCTTTGGTTGGTGGCTCACCAGGACGCATCATGCGGTAGATCTCAACCAACGCTTCTAGACGGTTAGTTGTAGAATCGATACGCAATGTGTCAGAGATATATGCACCGTGATCAAGCTCGTTGATAAACAGTGTATCGATCTCTTTAATGCCAGCCATAGATAACTTAGCAAGATCTTCTAAGCTGATCTCTGCGTTTGCAGACACCAACACTTCGCCCGTATCTGGGTCGATATAATCTTGTGCAGAAATCTTGCCTGAGATGTATTCAACTGGTACTTCAAGCTCAGTCGTGTTGGTTTTCTCTAGTTGCTTAATATGGCGCGCAGTAATACGACGTCCTTTCTCAACTAAGATAGTACCTTCAGCATCTTTAATGTCGTAGCTTGCTGTTTCACCGCGAAGACGGTCAGCGACTAGCTCCATTACCAAGGTATCTTTCTTAATCTTGTATTGAACGCGTTCAAAGAACAGATCAAGGATATCTTGAGTAGAGTAGTCTAGTGCACGCAGAATGATTGAAGCCGCAAGTTTACGACGACGGTCAATACGTACAAATAGTGCATCTTTCGGATCGAATTCAAAATCCAACCAAGAACCACGGTAAGGAATAATACGTGCGTTATAAAGCACCTTACCAGAAGAGTGGGTCTTACCACGATCGTGATCGAAGAATACACCAGGACTACGGTGCAACTGAGAAACGATAACACGCTCAGTACCATTGATAACAAAGGTACCGTTGTCAGTCATCAGAGGGATATCCCCCATATAGACTTCTTGTTCTTTAATGTCTTTTACTGTGCCTGGTGCAGCTTCACGATCATACAGAACCATACGCAACTTAACACGTAGTGGCGCAGAGTATGTAACACCGCGAATTTGACACTCTTTCACATCAAAAACTGGCTCGCCTAGCTTGTAGCTGACATATTGCAGCTCTGAATTACCAGAAAAGCTCTTGATGGGAAAAACGCTACGGAAAGCGGCTTCTAAACCACGCTCGCCTGTAGGATCTTGATCGGTGAACTTCTTAAAGGAGTCCAACTGGATTGACAATAGGTAAGGGATATCCAAAACTTGTGGACGCTTACCAAAGTCTTTGCGAATACGCTTCTTTTCAGAATAGGAGTAAACCATGGGTTTCCTCTGATTGCGAGATGTGACCAAGACTGAAACAACACATTCGGTCGTAACAGCACGTTTGCCCATCACCGTTGATAGCAAGAACCCAGCCAGTAATCTCTGCTCGGAACTGCGAAATCTGGCGACAAACGGTGAATAAAAAATCGCCTACGCTTACAGCGCAAAAAAGGCCGACGGTTAAAAAACCGCCAGCCTCCACCCGATGACTCGGGAGGTTGTAAGTTATATTATAACTTACTTGATCTCAACAGCAGCACCAGCCGCTTCTAGATCAGTCTTAAGAGCTTCAGCTTCTTCTTTAGAGATAGCTTCTTTAACTGCTACTGGAGCAGATTCAGCCATGCCTTTAGCTTCTTTCAGGCCTAGACCTGTAGCGCCACGAAGAGCTTTAATTACTGCAACTTTGTTGTCGCCGTGAGAAGTAAGAATTACGTCGAATTCTGTTTTCTCTTCAGCAGCAGCGGCATCGCCACCACCAGAAACAACAGCAGCAGCGGCAGAAACGCCGAACTTCTCTTCCATTGCTTCGATTAGTTCAACAACTTCCATTACAGACATTTCTGCAAGGGCTTCTAAGATTTGGTCTTTAGTGATAGACATAACAAAAAATTCCTAATTGTACTGAATTCAATTTAATTAAGCGGCTTGTAAAATTAAGCAGCTTCTTTCTGATCGCGTAGAGCGGCCAATGTACGAACGAACTTGCCAGCAGATGCTTCTTTTAGAGTCATCATGAACTGAGCTAGTGCTTCTTCGTATGTTGGTAGTTTTGCTAAACGATCAATGTTGTCTGCAGGGATTAATTCCCCTTCAAAGGCTGCTGCTTTGATCTCAAACTTCTCTTGCGCTTTAGCGAAATCTTTTAGAAGACGCGCAGCTGCACCTGGGTGCTCATTAGAGAATGCAATCAAAGTAGGACCAGTAAACGTATCGCTTAGGCACTCAAAATCAGTACCTTCAACAGCGCGTTTAACTAGAGTGTTACGTACAACTTTAACGTACACACCAGCGTCACGAGCGGCTTTACGAAGACCGGTCATATCACCTACAGTTACACCGCGTGAATCGGCAACAACTGCAGATAAAGCACCTTTGGCAGCTTCGTTGACTTCAGCAACAATCGCTTTTTTGTCTTCGAGTCTTAATGCCATTGGCTTTACTCCTGGATTCTATCTAGGGAATTCCCTAGCAATTACCAAACTAAATCTACTGACTTAGTTACTTACGGCGCGAATATCCAGGCAGAATAAAATCTAACTGGGGTCCGACACCGTCTACGTAGGAAATTAAGTTATCGTAATACGCTAACACCTACGGTCTTGGACGAGGGCCTATCTCGTCGCGCAATAAAGCGTTAGAAAATAGACCTCAACCCACAAAGTGCGCGCATTATAGACTAATACACCCACTTTGTAAAACAAGCTAAGAAATTAAGCAGCTGGAGTCAGGGTAGCCTGATCTACTGCAACACCTGCACCCATAGTGGTAGAGATGCTAACTTTCTTAACGAAAACGCCTTTAGCGGCTGCTGGCTTAGCTTTGATAAGCGCGCCAAGTAGAGCTTCAAGGTTTTCTTGTAGTTGAACAGCTTCAAAGTCCACTTTACCAATAGTAGTGTGGATGATACCGTTCTTGTCATTGCGGTAACGCACTTGACCAGCTTTTGCATTCTTAACTGCTTCGGCAACGTTAGGCGTTACTGTACCAGTTTTTGGGTTAGGCATTAGACCACGTGGGCCTAAGATTTGACCTAACTGACCAACAACGCGCATAGCGTCTGGTGATGCAATTACTACGTCAAAGTTCATTTCACCGGCTTTAACTTGTGCAGCAAGCTCGTCCATACCAACTAGCTCAGCGCCTGCTTCTTTAGCAGCGTCAGCGTTAGCACCTTGAGTGAACACAGCAACACGTACGTCACGACCAGTACCGTGTGGTAGTACAGTAGCACCACGCACGTTTTGGTCAGATTTACGTGGGTCAACACCTAGGTTAACCGCTACGTCTACACTTTCAACGAACTTAGCAGTAGCTAGTTCTTTTAGTAGTGCAACAGCTTCGTTGATATCGTAGCTTTTAGTTACTTCTACTTTTTCGCGGATCAAACGCGCGCGTTTAGTTAGCTTTGCCATTATATTAATCCTCTACTACCAAACCCATTGAACGCGCAGTACCTTCAATTGTGCGAGTCATCGCATCAATATCAGCACCAGTCATATCAGCGGCTTTAGTCTCAGCGATTTCCTGGACAGCGCTACGCTTGATAGTTCCCACTTTTTCAGTGTTAGGACGGCCAGAACCAGACTTAAGACCAGCTGCTTTAAGCAGTAGGAATGAAGCAGGTGGAGTCTTAGTTTCAAAAGTGAAAGAGCGATCAGTGTAAACAGTGATAACTACAGGAATTGGCATACCTTTGTCGAACTTTTCAGTACGAGCGTTGAATGCTTTACAGAATTCCATGATGTTAACACCTTTCTGACCCAATGCTGGACCAACTGGTGGCGACGGATTTGCAGCACCGGCTGCTACTTGTAGTTTGATGTAACCATCAACTTTCTTTGCCATGAGACATTTTCCTCAAGTATGGGTACAAACGCTAGCGACAACATGTCGGTTAGCTCCCCGAAAATAATGGGTGCGGATTATACAAAAATCCGCACCCATTTCCAATACGTTTTGTGCTTTATTTAATCAGCTTTTTTCAATCTGACCAAAATCAAGTTCTACAGGCGTTGAACGACCGAAGATCATCACCGATACTTTCACTCGGTTCTTCTCATAATCAACCTCTTCCACAGTACCGTTAAAGTCTGCGAAAGGACCATCAGTAACACGAACAACTTCACCTGGTTCAAATATAACGCGATGCGTTGGAGACTCAGTGGTCTCTTGAAGGCGTTGCAAAATTGCATCAGCTTCTTTATCTGAAATCGGTGCAGGACGATCTGAAGTTCCACCAATGAAACCCATCACACGTGGGATGCTTTTCACTAAATGCCAGCTTTCATCATTCATATCCATCTGTACGAGTACGTAGCCAGGAAAGAATTTACGTTCGCTTTTACGACGTTGACCAGCGCGCATTTCAACCACTTCTTCAGTCGGTACTAAAACCTCGCCAAAGTGGTGCTCCATTTCGTGCATTTTGATGTGTTCAAGCAATGATTTGCAAACACGACCTTCATAACCAGAAAAGGCCTGAACCACATACCATCTTTTTTTAGCTTCAGTCATACGAAATGCCTATACGCCTGTAATAAAATTAACAATTCTCAGCAATACTGCATCCATACCCCAAAGGATTAATGCAAGTATACCGGTTGCCGCTAGAACGATGAATGTCGTATTAAGGGCTTCTTGACGTGTTGGCCAAACAACCTTACGAACTTCAATGTGCGACTCACGAGCAAAAGTTAAGGCTTGCTTACCTTTCTCGGTTTGTAGAGCGATAAAGCCCGCTACCGCGAATGCCACTACGACACCGATAGCACGAACTAATACGCTAGCTTCGCTATACATTTGATTAGCAATAATGGCAGCAGCTAGCAGAATAACTACTACGCCCCATTTTACGATATCCAGAGAGTTACCCTGGCTTTCAGTATTTGTTGTCATCGGTTGATTCCGTTACTCACTACGACCTGAGCTTAAGTTTCGATAGCTTGAATCGCCTTTTTTGTAAAAGACCATCCAACCACCTTACTATTTACCCGAACTTACTCACTCCCAGAGCAAAAAGTAAGCCCAGAGGGTCAAAAATCGGCCATAGATTGTATTCTTATTCAGAGCGATTGGCAAGGCGGCACACGCATTGTTACTCACAAATATCTGCCGCCAAAAACAAAAAAGGCAGCCTAAGCTGCCCTTTTTAGTGTCTGTTAAGACTCGTTGCGATTAAGCTACGATCTCAGCTACAACACCAGCACCAACTGTACGGCCACCTTCACGGATTGCGAAGCGTAAACCTTCGTCCATCGCGATTGGGCAGATTAGTGTTACAGTCATTGCTACGTTGTCACCAGGCATTACCATCTCTACGCCTTCTGGCAATTCGATAGTACCGGTTACGTCAGTTGTACGGAAGTAGAACTGTGGACGGTAGCCTTTGAAGAATGGAGTGTGACGTCCGCCTTCTTCTTTAGACAGAACATAGATTTCTGACTTGAAAGTTGTGTGTGGAGTGATTGAACCAGGCTTAGCCAATACTTGACCACGCTCAACTTCGTCACGCTTAGTACCACGTAGTAGTACACCACAGTTCTCACCTGCACGACCTTCGTCAAGCAGTTTACGGAACATTTCAACACCAGTACAAGTAGTCTTAGTTGTATCTTTGATACCAACGATTTCTACTTCTTCACCTACTTTGATGATACCGCGCTCTACACGACCAGTAACAACAGTACCACGACCAGCGATTGAGAATACATCTTCGATTGGAAGAATGAATGCACCATCGATAGCACGCTCTGGCTCAGGAATATAAGTGTCTAGTGCTTCAGCTAGTTCAATGATCTTAGCTTCCCACTCTGGCTCGCCTTCAAGGGCTTTAAGCGCAGAACCTTGGATAACTGGTAGGTCATCACCTGGGAAGTCATATTCGCTAAGAAGTTCACGAACTTCCATTTCTACTAGCTCTAGAAGCTCTTCGTCATCAACCATGTCACACTTGTTCATGAATACGATGATGAATGGTACACCAACCTGACGTGAAAGCAGGATGTGCTCACGAGTTTGTGGCATTGGACCATCTGTAGAAGCAACTACTAGGATTGCGCCGTCCATCTGTGCAGCACCAGTGATCATGTTTTTAACATAATCCGCGTGACCTGGGCAGTCTACGTGTGCGTAGTGACGTGATGGAGTGTCATATTCGATGTGAGAAGTATTAATTGTAATACCGCGCTCACGCTCTTCTGGAGCGTTATCGATCTGTGCGAA
>NZ_MCBT01000019.1:0-5733 GCF_001735525.1 Shewanella colwelliana | reverse complement strand
GTGGCTTTTTTGCGTTTGGGCCTTTTAAAATAATAGATCATTAGCGTGAGACAGCCCTTAAGTGAGACGGGTTACTTATCGACTTTAGCATGTGCGTGTCTTACCCATTAGTGTCATACCAACTCCTACCTCGCCCAAGACGCTGCATTTATGCGTCTCGGTTGTTGGCACGCCCATGTGTCCTCTTCGGAGATAATAAAGAGTCGCTCATTTCTAGTGCCTAATTTCTCGTAAAGAGAGTCGATAAAGCCCGCTTGTGAAATAATTACACGAGCAAGGGGGAGCTATTGTGCATGTTATACAAGGCTGCTATCTGTGTGATGGGCATTAGATAGCGTCTGCACTGACTCTACTTCCAACATTAGTTCATAGGGATAAGGCTCTGTGGTTTTAAGGCTAAACTTGATGTTGGCTTGGTAGAAAATAGTCCCGACCTTTTCGGCATGGCTTAGATCCGCGTGAGCCAAGGGTGAGAGTGATAAACCAGACTCACCTAAATCGTTGGTGGTAATTGGGGGCCACCTTGTAACTATATCGGCCGCGCGAAAAAGTTATTTCGATATCGATTGGCCGCTAATTGTGGGTTTCCACTATCAATCATCAATTTTAGGCGTGCATACGATGCACAATAGTAGGTGTTTATAGTCTTTATAGTCTTTCAGTTTTATCCCTCCTGAAAAGTACACTTTGCATGTTACACATTTTGAATTGCTACCTGTGAAAGGTACCTAGTCGCTGTCAAGTTTTGGCTCGCACTCAATATTAGAGCTGCTTTGCTTATTGATTTCTACGCAAACCTTAGCCAAATAAGCTGAACTTTTGCGCGATAAGTATTTGGTTTATGCACTAGACAGTCGATGCGTTACAATGACTTTTTGAATCGCTAAACAGATCTTATGAATACCAATACATACAATTCACTGTCTGGCCTTAATACGCTAGGCGTCGATGCTACTTGTGAAAAACTCATTCATGCTACTAATCGTCAGCAGATAGTTAAAGCCTGTTTAGATGAGAGGCTAGAGCATACGCCGTTATTGGTACTCGGAGGTGGCAGTAATATTGTACTGACATGTCATTTCCAAGGCACTGTAGTCGTGCTTGAAAGTAAAGGTATAGCTATTAAAGAAGATGATAACGCCTATCATTTGGTGGTTGAAGCGGGCGAAAATTGGCACGATTTAGTTAAGTTTTGCCTAGAAAATAAGATGCCAGGATTAGAAAACCTTGCCTTAATACCTGGGTCTGTTGGAGCGGCACCGATACAGAATATTGGTGCATACGGAGCAGAGCTTGCCCAATACTGTGAGTGGGTAGAATACTTAGATTTAGAAACAGGTAAGTGTCAGCGTCTCAATGCAAGTGAATGCCTTTTTGGGTATCGGGATTCTATATTTAAGCAAAAACTAAAGCAAAGAGCAGTTATTTTAAGTGTCGCATTACGGCTCGATAAGCAATGGAGTCCAAATCTTAGTTACGGACCATTGAAAGGGTTTAGCCGAGAAAGTGTCACCCCTAAGGCTGTGTTTGATTGTATTTGTGCAATACGGCAACAGAAGTTACCGGATCCAAAGGTATTAGGTAATGTAGGAAGCTTTTTTAAGAATCCCATTGTCAGCAAATCACAGTTCGAATCGTTGCAAGAAAGCTATCCTGATATTGTCGGTTATGTAGTGAGCGATCATGACGTGAAACTTGCAGCAGGTTGGTTGATAGAGCAAGCGGGTCTAAAAGGATCGTCAGTAGGTGGTGCTTCAGTTCATTTGCAGCAGGCGCTCGTGCTAGTAAATAAAAATCAAGCAACCGGTGATGACGTGTGTCAGTTAGCACGCAATATTATAGCAAAGATACATAAGCTTTTTGGCGTCACATTAGAAGTCGAACCTCGAATTATTGGTGCCTCAGGGCAAAAGGAGATTGATAATGCATGATCAGTGGCAGCGTAAACGCGCAATAATTGCAGAACTAAGTCGCGGAGGTTTCATCTCTGGAGAGGTGTTAGCAACAAACCTTGGCATTTCTCGCGCTGCAGTCAGCAAGCATATTGCAAGCTTAGAAGAGTTTGGCGTTGACGTGTTTAGCGTGAAGGGAAAGGGTTACAAGTTGGCGACACCACTTAGCTTAATTGACGAGAAGGTGTTGAAGAGCGGATTAAGCAGTCGCTGTTTTTATTTCGATGATATACCTTCAACGAATGCGTTTTTATTGGGTCATGTCAATGAGCTAACCAGCGGTGATCTTTGCGTTGCAGAGTATCAATCGGCTGGTCGAGGGCGTCGTGGGCGCACTTGGGTATCGCCCTATGGCGGGCACTTGTATGCATCGCTTTATTGGCAGTTTTCTCAGGGGATGGCACAAGCTATGGGGCTAAGCCTTGTTGTTGCCTGTTCACTGGTTACTGTGCTGCGTAATATGGGCGTTGCCGGTGTAGGAGTGAAATGGCCGAACGATATCTATTTAAACCATAAGAAGCTGGCCGGCGTGTTAATCGAAATGAGTGGTCAGGCAGATAGTGTGTGTGACGTTGTGATTGGCATTGGGGTTAACATGTCAATGTCTGAGCAACAATCACAAAAGATAGATCAGCCTTGGAGTGATCTATCTGAATTGGCCCAAATGCCTGATAAAACGATGTTGATGATTAAGTTGCAGCAACAGCTTGTGAAGGATCTGGAGCAATTTGAAGTTGATGGTCTTAAAGCCTTTAAACAACTTTGGCGAGACGTAGATCTATTCGATGGTCAGCCCATTAAACTCTTAATGGGCGATAATATCGTTGAAGGCACCTGCTGTGGTATTGATGATCAAGGTGCGGTTTTACTGCAGAATGAACTGGGGATTCAAGCTTATATCGGCGGTGAAATATCGCTGCGCGCGCAATAAGAAATTATTTTCTTAGTAACACCTGGTTCATCAAATGATCAGTACCTTTACGGAGGATCAGGTGAGCTCTATCTCTCGTTGGTAGGATGTTTAGGTTAAGATTAGGGCCGTTAATACTATCCCAGATATTAGCGGCTATTTTTGTTGCTTCATCGTCGGTCAAGCTTGAGTAATGGTGGAAATAGGAGTTTGGGTCGCTAAATGCGCCACTTCTAAATTGCAAGAACCGCGAAACATACCAATCTTTTAGCAGAGACTCTTCTGCATCAACATAGATGGAAAAGTCAACGAAATCAGAGACAAAAGGCTGCTGGATAGCAACGTGAGTATCTTGTCCTGTTTGTAAAACATTAAGTCCTTCAATAATTAAAATATCAGGCTGTTGAATGACTTGATTGGTGTCAGTAATTCTATCGTAACTAATGTGCGAGTAGATAGGCGCTTTAACGACGCTGTCACCGGCCTTAATTTTCGAAATGAACTCCACTAACATCTTCATATCGTAACTTTCAGGAAAGCCTTTACGTTGAAGCAGGCCGCGACGTTTTAATTCCGCCAATGGATATAAGAAGCCGTCGGTAGTGACGAGATCAACTTTTGGATGTTCAGGCCACTGTTGTAACAGCGCTTGCATAATACGTGCGGTGGTACTTTTCCCCACCGCGACGCTGCCAGCAATACTGATGATATAAGGACGTTTAGGTGGCACTCGCCCTAAAAACTGATTCAGTACTAACCCACGTTGTTGTCTGGCTTCTACAATTAGGTTAAGTAAACGGCTAAGCGGCAAGTAGATGTCAGTGACTTCATCTAATGATATCGACTCGTTTATTCCTCGCAAATTTTCTAGTTCACTTTCACTCAGTGTCAGTGGCACTGATTTTCTGAGTTCGGCCCATTGTTGGCGCTCAAACGCCAAGTAAAGCGCATTATGAATGTGACTGTCTAATTGCATGGTGTAAATCTCCCCTTAGGCATCGCACAGTACACCATAGGTATAAGTGGAACAACTGCAAAAATTACTTTCCTTTGGTCTATGTAATGAATTGGTAAATATCTGGGCAAATAGTGCGCGCTTATGGATGTGAATGCATGAAATTCCGCCATTTAACCAATTTTTTTGCAAATATTTAAAATTAGCTATTGCACTTGTCGTCACTATTACCTAATATCCGCTACCGAAATGACACGCCGGCATAGCTCAGTTGGTAGAGCAACTGACTTGTAATCAGTAGGTCCCGAGTTCGACTCTTGGTGCCGGCACCATTTCTCTGGAGGGGTTCCCGAGTGGCCAAAGGGATCAGACTGTAAATCTGACGGCTCAGCCTTCGAAGGTTCGAATCCTTCTCCCTCCACCATTTTTCTAGGTAGTTAGGTAACCTTAGTTAGGTTGCGCGGATGTCGTATAATGGTATTACTCCAGCCTTCCAAGCTGATAACGCGGGTTCGATTCCCGCCATCCGCTCCAATTTTCGCTGACTGTGCCCATATCTAAGAGCTCCCCTTGTGGGTTACGTTCTCGATAAACTGCCCTCAGCCTCCTACTAAGCTTCCTTATTATCTTAATTAAATCGATTCGATGACATTTGGCATCGGATTTTTTGTTGTATGTAGATTTCATCACCAAGTATCTCTAATTGGGGCATTACCATGGCTAAAGAAAAATTTGAACGTAGCAAACCTCACGTAAACGTGGGCACCATCGGTCACGTTGACCATGGTAAAACAACTCTAACCGCAGCTATCTCTTCGGTACTAACGAAGACTTACGGTGGTGAACTTAAAAACTTCGCACAGATCGATAACGCTCCAGAAGAGCGTGAGCGCGGTATTACAATTAATACTTCTCACATCGAATATGACACTCCATCACGTCACTACGCACACGTAGACTGCCCAGGTCACGCGGATTATGTTAAAAACATGATCACTGGTGCTGCACAGATGGACGGCGCAATCCTAGTAGTTGCTTCTACAGATGGTCCAATGCCACAAACTCGTGAGCACATCCTGCTTTCACGTCAGGTTGGTGTACCATTCATCATCGTATTCATGAACAAGTGTGACATGGTTGATGACGAAGAGCTTCTAGAGCTAGTAGAAATGGAAGTTCGTGAACTTCTTAGCGAATATGACTTCCCAGGTGATGACCTACCAGTTATCCAAGGTTCTGCGCTTAAAGCCCTTGAAGGCGAGCCAGAGTGGGAAGCTAAGATCATTGAACTAGCTGAAGCACTAGACACTTATATTCCTGAGCCAGAGCGTGCTATCGATGGTGCATTCATTCTTCCAATCGAAGATGTATTCTCAATCGCTGGTCGTGGTACTGTTGTTACTGGTCGTGTAGAGCGCGGTATCATCAAAGTAGGTGAAGAAGTAGAAATCGTTGGTATCAAAGATACAACTAAGACTACTTGTACTGGTGTTGAAATGTTCCGTAAACTGCTTGACGAAGGTCGTGCAGGTGAGAACTGTGGTGTACTACTACGTGGTACTAAGCGTGACGAAGTTGAGCGTGGTCAAGTATTGGCTAAGCCTGGTTCAATCACTCCACACACAACTTTCAAGTCAGAAATCTATGTTCTGTCTAAAGAAGAAGGCGGACGTCACACTCCATTCTTCAAAGGCTACCGTCCACAGTTCTACTTCCGTACAACTGACGTAACCGGTACTATCGAATTGCCAGAAGGCGTAGAGATGGTAATGCCTGGTGACAACGTAGCAATGACTGTAACACTAATCTGCCCAATCGCGATGGACGAAGGTTTACGCTTCGCAATCCGTGAAGGTGGCCGTACAGTTGGTGCTGGTGTTGTAGCTGAGATCGTAGCTTAATCGCAACGAGTCTTA
>NZ_MCBT01000018.1:0-261981 GCF_001735525.1 Shewanella colwelliana | reverse complement strand
GCTTGCCTTGCAGTGTTAAGTTGGTAAGATGTTGTTCATAAAGAGAATCAAAGCGTTGTTGTTCGGATGTGTTCATGACAATACTCCTAGATTTACGACCAAGGCCGGTCGCCTCTAGAAAGTATTTAGGATGGAAAAGTAAACAGGCTTTTTATCTCTTCTGCCGCATAGCGGCTTCGTTCAACAAGTTACTCAAACGGACGCTAAACAATTGGCTAGCGCTCGTTCCTCGCAATTTTAGCCAACAATTTCGCGCTGCTTAGTAAGGCGTTAACCAATAGAAATTTTTATCCGAAACTGACTGGTTAGAGTTAAGACTTTAACTCGGAAGTGTCCAGAAACGATTTAACTTGTGATTGCCCAAGTGGTAGCAGCAAGGTCAAATCGAAGAGATAGAAAACTCGGTGCGAACACAGTTGTGACCTTCTGAGGCATGGATGCCGAGGTAGAGCTCACATGGAAGTGCTCGTAGCGTGTCACAAATGTGTTTGCACGTGGGGCCTGCTGCAAGCAATTCAAAACAATGAAAGTCAACGCTACCGTCAGCGAAATAAAAACCAACACAGCCAAATGTTAAACCACAAAAAATGCCAACACCTTCATTCCAAGGCAAACACACTTTTGTCCAAAAACGAGTTAACTTTTGATTGTCAGATTGATACCCGAAAGGCTAAATCGGATAGATAAAATCACCCCGTGTAGGTGCGGCTGAGGGTATCGAAAACATGGCCGAAAATGTTCCCGACATTTTGCGGCATTCCCTACTTCCATGTAGGTCAGATGTTTTCGTTAAGCGGTCAAGGATGACGTATAGCGTCCCGAAGCAGTATCTACACATGGCCGTTCTGTCACATCCATGTGATCACGACATTCGTATATCCATATACATCACCGCCGCAGGCTTTTAACTACAATGAAGATTCGACTTTAAACACAAATCCCAATTCCAACACAGCCAAATGTTATAAGCCAAAAATGCCAACACCTTCATTCGAAGGTCGACTTAATGTGTTCTAAAACTCCCAACAAGGCCAATCAAAGCGATTGATAATTTGGTGTCGAGAAGGCGGCCTATGGGACATATCTTTATTATTGCTGTGTAGCGGCTTTAGCTAACTTTGCTGCTTAAAGCTCACTTGAAAGCGAGCGCCACCAAGTGCGTCAGATTGACCGATAGTCAGTTCGCCCTGATAGCTTTCTACTAGATCGCGCACAATCGCAAGACCGATCCCGTGGCCTTTTTCATAGGTGTCTGCACGTCTTCCTCGTTCGAGTATGGCTTGTCGAAGTTCAGGGTTAACCCCTAAGCCATCATCTTCAATACAGATGACCAATTTGTCGCTGGACTCAGTAATACTCAAGTTCACTTCAGCTTTTGCGGCTTTGCAGGCGTTATCGAGCAGGTTGCCTAAGATCTCCGTTAGGTCGGTTTGGTCACCGAAAAAGACGCACGCTTCACTGGGTTGGTGCGCATAATCTAGCTTAATGCCTGGGTGTATTTTGGTTAAGGTGCGCAAAAGCTTATCAGAGATAAGGACGACCTTAACCCCCAGATGCCATGCCGTACCAGCCGCCGTTTGAGCGCGTTTAAGCTGATGACCTATGGTGCGGTTAATCTGAATGACTTGTTCAATTGAGGTAGGGCTAAGACCTTTTTGGCTTTGTATTACTGCCAAAGGCGTCTTTAAGCTATGTGCTAAATCCGATAATGCGTTGCGATAGCGGCTGCGCTGACGCTGTTCTGTCGTCAGTAGCGTATTGAGCTGTCTTGCCACTGCCTGTAACTCATTAGGGTATTGCCCAGTTAATTGCTGTGACTCGCCCTGCTGAACCGACTTTAGCTCCTGTTTAAAGCGAGCAAGCGGCTTAAGTGTCCAGGCTAGCCAAGCAAATTGAATGGCGATAAGCACTAACATAAGCAGTAATAGCCAAGTCCACAGGTGTTGGCTAAAGGCGCTTAGCTGCTTGGACACGCTGGTGAAATCTTTGATGATATGTAACGTCAGTGGCGAGGTATCATGTTTGGTGCCCGGCGTGGCGAAACGTACGCTAAAGCTATAGATAAGATGGGGGCGGCTGTCGATAGTGATCTGCCCATACTCACTTTGGCCTACGTCAGGTGTTGGTAGCCTTTCTGGGGCATTTAGACCTAAAAAGGAGTTTGACGCCCATTGCACTGCACTGGCTGATTGCGGTGAGGTTGCATTGGCATCTGTGCTGGTTATCAGTGCATATAGGCCTGAATTAATCACGTTAAACTGATTTTCTAGTAGGCTTTCTGGCATCAAGAGTTGCTTATTCTCCACCTCTGTGACCGCCAGCACTGAATAGAGGTAGGCGGTAAGTTGCTCTTCAACATTGCTCAGTACTTGTTGTTTAAAGGCATTGTTGAGGGCGACACCAATGGTGGGTAACACGATGACTGTTAGCAGCACTGCGCTTAAAATTAAGCGAGTACGCAGTGAATTGAGTCGTTTGCCTGAGGTATTGGGCGTGCGCATTAGCTTACCTATTTCGCAGACAATGAGTTGAGTCGATACCCTTGGCCGCGTAGAGTTTCGATAAGGCCGTATCGCCCTTCGGGATCGAGCTTTTTACGTAGGCGACGAATAAAGACCTCAATAACATTGGAGTCCAAGTCAAAGTCTTGATCGTAGATATGCTCAATCAACACGCTTTTCGATTTGACCTCGCCGATATGCAGCATGAAGTATTCAAATAGTTTGTATTCTGAGCCACTTAAGTTTATCTGTTTCTCAGCCACTTTAATTTCATGGCTACTGGTATTAAGGCTAACCGGGCCATTTTGGATAAGCGGGCTAGACTTGCCGGCCGATCGCCTGATAAGTGCTTTGAGACGAGCGACTAACTCTTCAGGGTGAAAAGGTTTAGTCAGGTAGTCGTCTGCCCCCGCATCTAAGCCTTCGACTTTATCTTGCCAGCTATCACGGGCGGTGAGGATTAAGATAGGGTAGTCAATCGCTTGTTCACGCAGTGTGGTGATTAAGGCTATGCCGTCGAGCTTTGGTAGTCCGACATCGATAATGGCGGCATCATAGGGATATTCTTGCCCCTGAAACAGCCCCTCTTCGCCATCGCTGGCAACATCTATGGTGTAGTTGGCGTCCACTAAATGCTGCTTCAAATTGCTTTGCAGTGCCAAATCATCTTCAACTAATAGTAGTCGCATGCCTCTCTCCTTTGCGTTTAAGCTGGGCTTATCGCCTGCTCATCTGTCCTGTTACGGCATCAATAGAGACATAAAACACTACTCCGTCGGCGCTGAGTAGCTTGGCTCGGTAGCCGGGGTTGCCGTTGATCTTGCTTGATTGCACACTGAGAACTTTGCCACCATATTGGCTTTTAACCATTTGGGTCGCTTGTTGACGACTTTTGACGCGTAGATTTTGCTGGCTGCTCTTTTGAGCTGCCATCAACATACTGCTGCTGGCAAATGTCGATAACTCAAGCTGTGCTGCTTTACCCGTAATGGGTAGCAGTAAACACGCTGTTGTTATCAAAATCATACCTTTTTTCATCAAAAGCACCTGTATTCTAATCATCTGCTCAGTGTAAAAGATCCTATAAAAATAAGAAACATATCTAGCAAGTAAGGGGTGTTTTGTTGTCTCATTACGCCCATTACATTGAAAGTATCCATCGACCAAGATGAACATTAGCTGAATGTGCAGTGCTCTCCATCCTATTGAATCTGTGTGTTTTTCGCGTTCAGCTTGTGTTCATTTTAATTGGGCTTTAATGGCTGCAACGGTTACATAACAGCTTAAGATGGAGAGTGATGATGAAATCAATCATTAAGGCAAAACAACCTAAGGTTACGTATCTAAACGGTGTGCTGACTAAGCTGCCACTGTTGCTAGCATTGGGTGTGTCATTGAGTGCAAGTGCCGATGAAGCGGTTATTGGTACCATGGCTAGCGCATCATCGGTTGCGATTGAGCAGCGAAGCGGTGCCGCACCACAATATTTTAGTCGCAGTACCCAAGAGATGAATGCGCAGCAGTTAAAAGGTGCGCAGGCGCTGAAGCAGATGGCTGTGACGCCAGTTGAGAGACTGACACGTGATCAGGTCATTGCCCAGCGCCAGCAAAAAAGTGACAAATCCACAGCGTTGCGCTCCTCTGCCGAGCGTTTAGCAGCGGGCGTTTACTATGAGTTTGCCATTTATGAAGCCAGCAGTCGGCTGTTTGAAGATGTTGACTATGATGGCTTTTATCGCACTTTTAGTGTGACCTTTGATGCAGATCTGCACACCAGTTATTTTAACCAAGCTGTCGATGTTTATGCTGATCTTTATTTGAGTCGAAATGGCGGTCCTTGGGAGCTGTTTCATACCACAGATACCTTCACTATTGTCGACGATGCCAGTGATGATGACTTTGAGGTACTCACAACCTTGCATAGCGGATACCCAACGGATCATTATGATGTGCTGATCGATCTCTATGAGGTGGGTTACAGCGATATTGTGGCGACGATCAGTAGTGATGATGTGGATGATCTATATGCTTTGCCGCTTGAGAGTGCCGATCGTGACCCCTATGAGGAGGTGACCACTGAGGTGATTGTTGGTGGCTCGCTTTCAACTTTAGGTCTGTTTTTCCTCTCTGGCCTAGCAGGGCTTAGGCGACGCTTTGGTTAACGGGAGTACGACCTTATATTGGCCATCTTCCAGTTAAAGGTGAGCGGTTGCTCGCCTTTGGCTTTCTCTTCTATGAAGCAAATTTCACATAAAATTTCCTATTAAAGGCGTATATTGTTCACTGATGAGATTGTTCAATGCTGTGGGGGCAGATTATGGATCAAGACGGTCAAGGTGTAACTGAGCAAGCTAAGGTCTATCGAGTGTGGGATAGGCCGACCCGCGTGTTTCATTGGTTCAATGTGTTTTGTGTTACTACGCTGATATTCATTGGTTTTTTAATGCTATTTAGAGGTGACCTAGGCATAACAGGCCTAGAGGCTAAGATAAAACTTAAAACGCTTCATGTGTGGGTTGGTTATCTGTTTGCCATTAATTTGAGCATCAGGTTGTTATGGGGAGTGATGGGGTCAAGCGGTGCGCGCCTATCTAAGATGTTACCCAATTTTGCTGCGGTTCGCCGGTATAAGGCTCAGCTCAAACAGGGGGCATCACCACAGTATTTACACCATAATCCTCTGGGTAATATTGCCGTGTTTGCGATGATGTTGTTGCTGGTTATTATCATGCTTACGGGGTTAGTTCGCGCTGGAACAGATATCTACTATCCTCCTTTAGGCGGTGTGGTGAGTGATTATTTAGCTCAGCCGGGTGTAGCGGGCGCATCATTAAAACCCTATGATGAAACCGGTGTCGATAAGCAAAAAGTAGCGCAGTTAAAGCCGTTGAAATCGTTAGCCGGTACTGTACATGTTTATGGTGTTTACCTGCTCATGCTCATTATTGCCTTACATATAGCCGGGGTGATTTTAGCTGAGGTTAAGCATCAACCTGGTTTAGTATCGGCAATGATATCGGGTAAAAAACGCTTAACTCGACCACCTGAAGATTAGCCTCTTTTGACCTATCGAGCAGCCATGGTCGGTTTGGGCGACTGATACGACTTTGGCTGCTAAAACTGTTTACGCCCTCTTTTTATACTATTCGACTACTTTTCAGCTGGTTCATTTAGTTGCCATATAACTAGTTTTCCACCGTTAACCCTAAAAATGATAAGTTAACTAGCGAACTCAAAATTTGTCGCTTTTCCTTTATCTGCTAATAGGTTAGGATGCCGTGGTTTTTAAATCGTATTTTGTTATTGGAGTAGAAAATGAAAAAGGGACTTACACTAGTCGCGTTATCGATTACGGCATTATTAAGCAGTGCTACGGCTATGGCTGAGACCGACAAAACTGGTTTCTATGTGGGTGGTAACATTGGCTCGGCTAATTTAACGGTTAATCAGTTTGATGAGTCAGCTGTAAGTGTTGGTGCTTACGGTGGTTATAATTTCACTGAAAACTTTGGCTTAGAAGGTACCTTGTTTACCACTGGTGACTTAGGTGACTACGGTGATATTCGCGCCGCTTCATTTACTGCTGCGCCTAAATTTTCGTACTATTTCAATGATAGTATTTCTATGTTTGCTAAAGTTGGCCTAACGGCAACAGCGGTTGCTGCTGATGAAGATGGCGTCAATAATGACTTCTCTGGTATTGGTTGGGTGTGGGGCTTAGGACTTAACGCTGCGGTTACAGATAAGCTGAATGTCCGTGTTAGCTATGAGATGATCAATGCAGATTTGGAGCATAACCATTTTAATGAAGAGATTGACAGTGAATTGAGCAATATCTCGTTAGGCGTTCACTATCAGTTCTAAGATGTTTTTAAGGATTGGATATACAAATAATGCAGCTTAGGCTGCATTTTTATTGCTTGTGCCTAATGCCTCAATTGCGCCTTTACTCGCTATAAAGTTGAGCGCGGTAATAATTGCCCCAAGACATGATTAAAGACTTAATATCCCGAAAGTTTTAGTCTATGATGTTAGATACTTGTTAACACATAGGTCGGGGGATAAATGAAGCGATCATGGCTAGTTGTGCTCTCATTAGTTTGTAGTTTAGTTGCTAGTTCGGCTTCGGCAATCGTAGTGAAAGATATCAAGGGCTACTACCTTGGTGCATTGGGAGGTTATTCCCAGCTAGAGGCTGGGGCGTTTGATGAGTCAGCGATAAGCTACGGTGTGTATGGCGGCTACTATTTTAGCAAAAACTTTGCTGTTGAAACGGCCTACGTGATGACTGACAACTATGTTGATGTCGGCGATGTGACCGCAAATCACCTCTCTTTTGCTGCTAAATTTCATCACTACTTTAGTAATACCTACTCGATGTTTATTAAAGCGGGAGCGGCATCGACTAAGGTGAAATCCGATGCGGATTATGATGGTGTCGGTTGGCTATGGGGAGCCGGTTTAAACATGGCTTTTAGCAATAATATTAATGTCCGCTTAGCTTATGAGATGCTTTATACCGACCTTGATACCAATGGTGTGGATGAGCGCGTTGAGAGCGACCTAGGTAATGTGTACCTGGGGATTCATTACCAGTTCTAGACCCTACTTAATTATGAAAAAATGCAGCCAAGTGGTTGCATTTTTTTTATGTCGCTTTTTGTTTTGGCTATTTATTCTACTATTTCATGTATTTACATTGTAAAAGTCGGTGGTGAAAAAAGTATGTAAAACAAAGGCAAACCCCTCAACGTTTGTATCATCGCCTGAAACACCTGTTGTGATATTAATGATAATAGTTATCATTCGCGCATTATCGAGAGGGGGAGATTATAACAAATGAAGCAAATGGGTTTTTCAGTACTTGCGCTTGCCTGCGCAGCACCATGGTTGTCGAGCGTATCGTATGCGCAACAAGAAACAGCCAGTAATGTTGAACGGATAACGGTTTATGGTCGCCAAAATCAAGTGGTGATGAATTCAGGGTTAGCCACTAAATCAGATATGTCATTAATGGAAACGCCGGCTGCGGTAGTGATTGTCGATGAAGAGCTGATCACGACTCAAGGTGCTGGCAATTTGCAAGACTTACTTCGCAATATTAGTGGTGTGACGCAGGCAGGTAACAACTATGGTATTGGCGACAATATTGTTATCCGCGGTCTGGGGGCCAACTATACCTATGATGGCATGTATGGTGGAGCTGGACTTGGCAATACCTTCAATCCAACACGCTCGTTAACCAATGTCGAATCTGTTGAAGTATTAAAAGGGCCTGCTACCGGATTGTATGGCATGGGCAGTGCTGGAGGGGTGATTAATCTTATTGAGAAAAAACCACAGTTTGAAGCCAATCACGAGTTTACCGCTGAGGTGGGTCAGTGGCAAACCTACTCTTTAGCGTTGGACACCACTGCGGGGTTAACCGAAAACCTTGCTTATCGTTTGGTGGCTAAATCGGCTCGCAGTGATGGTTATCGTGAAATAGGTACCGACCGTGATGAGGTGTATGGGTCACTTAAGTATCAATTTGATGACGATCAAGACCTCATGTTAAGCGTTGCGTACATTAAGGACGCCATTGCGGTTGATTCGATTGGTCATCCTATTCGTATCTATAACGCAGATTCGGTTGGCGGGAAAACTGCCGGTGATGTGAGCTGGGAAGACTTGACCAATGACCCTAACGGCATTGGGATTCAACTGACTGACGAGCAACGCCAGCAATTAGCAAATTCGTTATCATCAAATGATGGATTAACACCTTATGCATTTGGTCATGCGGGCATTATTTCGCCCATGGCGAAAGACAATGAAGGTGAAGAGCTAAGGTTTAAATTAACTCACAATCTGTTTTTAACGGATAATCTGTTTCTTAATCAACAGTTACAGTATCGCGATTACCAGTCAGGGTTTGCGCGCCAAACAGGCGCCTATAACTATGTGTACTGGAATCGAAGTGGAACCATTAATGCGGATCCGCGTGCGCCACTGGTTGTCGATGATGTGTTATATCCCTTCGCTGCGCGTCGACAGGAATATCGCCAAGTTTCGGCCGATGAGACCTCATGGCAATACTTTGCGGACTTGCGCTATGATTTTCAAATTGGAAATATAGATAACGAACTGTTAGTGAATGCCAACTATGAAGATCGCAACATTCGTTTCAAGCAGTACTCTATTTATGATGCCGATAAGGTGATTAAAAACAAAGCGGGTGAACAGATCTATCAAGGGCGTTTGCCGTACATTTTTGATATTAGAAAGCCTAACTGGGCTCAAGGCCAATTTAGCGATTATGACCCGCTACTTACCAGTAACTATGATAAGAAAGTGAGTGCATGGGGAGTCGGTATACAGCATGTGGGTTACTTTGGTTATGGGTTGACTAGCCGCATCGGTGTTGCATTTAATGATATTTCACAAAGCTATCAACACTTTGGTGTGGACTCTCGCTATAGTGCAAGCCGAGCGCAGCCTACGCCAGAGGCTGATACCTCTGATGACGGTATTACCTATAATCTTGGTCTAACTTATATGCCGAGCGATGATCTCTCATTCTTTGTTAATCACTCTAAGGGACGAACCGCTTATAGCATCTTAGGCAGTGTGAAAGGGGATGGTCAAGATAGGCTCGACTCTGAATCAATTAGTAATGATCTTGGCATGCGATTTAAAGCCTTTGATGATCAGATGTTAGCATCCTTGGTGCTGTTTAAAAGTTCTCGCACCAACCTGCAGTACAACAATAAAGATTATGAGACTGGCGTTTCTGCACCTGGTATACCGCAGTATTATTATGATGGTAGCGAAGAGACTTCAGGTGTCGAACTGGATCTCAATGCCCATTTAAACGATCAATGGTCGATTAACTTAAACGGCGTTTATCAAGACGCCAGAGACAAAAAAGATCCCAATAGTGGTAGCTTTGATACTCGTCAAAAAGGCGTTCCCTATGTTACCGCGAGCGCATGGGTGACCTATGGTGCTCAGTGGTTCAATCTGTCGAGTCCGCTAAGCATCAGCATGGGGGCTAAATATGTTGATGAACGCAGCACTAACTCTAGTTCATTCGGTATTCCTGATGGCTATGTAGCAAGCTATAGCGTAGTGGATACTGCCATTGGTTATGATACTGATGATTGGCGGGTTCAACTTAACGTGAACAATCTCTTCAACGAAGCTTACTATTCAAAGGCCATGTTCCTTGGCGGTATGCCAGGCGAGGAGAGGAATGCCAAGCTAACCTTTACCTATCGTTTATAATTGATGCCGTATAAAAAATGCAGCCAATTGGCTGCATTTTTTATTTACGTAACTGGGGTTATTCAATATTGTGCTTTTCCCGTATACAGGGACGATTTATGTTTTCATTGACTCTGTGTTAGGTTAAAAAATAATCTTTTAACAGATGACGACACTATGACTATTGATAGAAAACTCTTCACACTAGCGATGGCTGGGCTGTTGGTCACATCCTCTGTGCATGCCACAAAATTGCAAGACTCTATTAAAGTGGCTATGCCTGAACTGGAATCGCTGTATCTCCATCTGCACCAATACCCTGAACTGAGCTATCAAGAGAAAGCTACCAGTGCACGACTCGCGATGGAATTCACTAAGCTGGGCTTTGATGTGACCAGTAATTTTGGTGGGTATGGAGTGGTGGCGATTTACAAAAATGGCGCAGGGCCGACAGTCATGGTGCGTGCCGATACCGATGGGCTGCCTATTACCGAGCAAACGGGCAAAGTGTATGCATCAAAAGTCAAAACGCTAGACGCGAATAATAATAGCGTAGGGGTGATGCATGGGTGCGGCCTGATGTCCACATGACAACATTAGTCGGTACGGCTCAGCAACTACTGATCAATAAAGATAGCTGGCAAGGCACTTTGATGATGGTAGCGCAACCCGCTGAAGAGGTAGGCGGCGGTGCGAAAGCCATGTTAAAGCAGGGATTGTTTACTCAGTTTCCGATACCTGATCATATTTTAGGGCTGCATGTCAGCGCATCTGTACCTGCTGGGAAAGTGGCGATTGCTCCTGGTTATGCCTTAGCGAACGTCGATTCAGTGGACATAACTATAAAGGGCAAGGGCGGGCATGGCGCTTACCCACATACCACTATTGACCCCGTGGTGTTGGCATCAAGGACCGTGCTTGCACTGCAAACCATTTCAAGCCGAGAGGTGTCGCCCCTTGAGCCAAATGTGATAACAGTGGGGTCAATTCATGGAGGCTCAAAACATAATATTATCGGCAATGAGGTCAAACTGCAGTTGACGCTGCGCTCCTATAACCCCGAGGTGCGTTTACAGCAAATCGCTGCCATAAAGCGGATAACAAAAGGGATCGCGATGAGTGCCGGGTTGCCTAATGCATTAATGCCTGTCGTGGTAGTCGATGAAACCCAATCGATTCCATCAACCTATAATAACCCTGAGCAAACTCTGCGAGTGCAGGCGAGTATTGAACAAGTACTTGGCAATGATAATGTGCTTGAGTCTGCCCCTGTGATGGCGGGGGAAGATTTTGGTTTATATGGATTGACAGCGCATCAACGTCCGATAACGCTTTTTTGGTTGGGGGCAGTACCACCCAAGGTATATGAATTAAGTCTTAAAAGTGGTGATACTTTGCCCTCGTTGCATTCGAGTCAGTTTGCGCCTGATTACCCCCTTGCAATTAGTACGGGGGTACATGCCATGAGTCAGGCAACAATTGATCTGTTTAAACCCTAGTTTTTGGGTTGTTAATTGTTAACCATTAGACGATGTCGATCATAGATCTGTGTTTACCTATCCTGTTTGCTATTGAGATATCGGTGTGTCTCTTGTTGTGTCTCTTATTGTAGTAAGTCTGGGTTGTGATTGTTGTTTATCATTGTTTTACAATGCGTTAATTGGTTGGTGTGACATGTCGTTTCAATGGTGTTTTACCTTGCTAGCGCCTGAGTGTTTGTGTAAGTTTCGCAACACTTGTAACGGCGGGGTGGTAAATGAAGCAACAGAAAGGTTTTACGCTTATTGAGCTAGTGATGGTGATTCTTTTCCTGGCTATAATTAGTGTCATTGTTGCACCAAAGTTGCTATCGCTGTCAAGTGAGTCTCAAACGGCAATGATTAAATCCGTTGGCGGTACCATAGCTTCAATGAATCAAATGGTGAACTCCAAAAACCAAGTCGTTGGGATTGCTGATAAGGGAGACTGTTCCTATTCATGTGGTGGTGATCCACACTAGGATGTATTGGTCGGTTATTATTTTGTTGATATCTCCGGTACTCGTCTTTACGTGTATAACGGCTATCCTATGGCAACACAGTTTGATCCTGTGGTGCAAAAAAACTATAAAACCGTGATGGGATTGAGCGATGATGACTGGTTAGTTGAGCCATATATAAATAGTCACGCGAGTGGAATTATTCCGATGAAATTTAAAGATAAAGTTGCTGATATTAAAAGTGGTAATTTTAAATGTCATTTGGAATATGTGGCACCTACTAGTGGTCGGAGTTATGCCCTGAAAACGTTAACCTATGATTGTTGATGCCCAAGAATGTTCGAGGTTTTAGATAAATTAACAGCGCGGCTTATGGCGCGCTGTTGCGCTAAAGATAAGCTGCTATTACGGCAGTGTCGGTGCGTCGAAACCATATTTGGCTAAAATGGTTTGCCCTTGGGGCGATAAGATAAATAGGGCTAATTCTGTTGAATCTACTTGTGCGCCTTCGATGACGGTCAAGCCGTAATTTGCCCCGACACTAAGGTTGTCAGGTAGTTGTACTATCTTCAATTGACTCACCTCTTTTTGCGCAAGTACCGCATTAGTACAGTATGTTAAGAATATATCCGCTTGGTTGTTTTCCATCACCCAGCCATAAGGGTTGCGTCCATCTGGTGATTTCGCACTTTTTGGCCCACCAGTTAGTTGCAGTGCTTTATTACTGAGTGTCATTTGTGCGCCTGCTGATACGGCCTCTGCGCGATCAAAAACCTTAAATGCATAGTCACCAGCGGGATCGGCTTTTGGGGTTGATGTACCTAAACGAATTTTATTGTTTAACATGTGAGCCAATAGACTCTCAGAGGTTACGTTGATAGTGGGTTGCGTTAATGCGCAGAGTTTATTGCGGGCAAACATCACTACTGATCCACTTTTTCCCTCTTTATTTAAGGCTCTTGGGTGTTTCATATTTGCCGAGGCAAATAGGTCAACATTTTCACCTTGTTCGATACGCTTCCTCAGTAAGCCAGATGGCGCAAACTGGGGAGCGACTTGAGCATGACCTTGTGTTTGGTACGCCTCGATCACCTCTGTCATCGCTGTCTTTAAGCTGCCAGCAGCGCGAAATTCTATTGGCGCTGCGTGACTGGTGCCTGATAAAGCGATGAGGGTGAGCGCGAAGAACATTACTTTGCAGTGCATTTGATTTCCCTATTTTAATGATGAAATGGTTTTGATACGGGCTATAAAAGCGCAGTTCATTTTGGGCTGCAATGCTTGTTGAGAGTCAATGTTCAGACTTGCTACAGAGATCGGTAAAGTATTAAAGAGACTGAGACAAATTGTCTACTTTTGATCATAAAATTAACTCTGCCTCTCAGTAACTTTCGATATTCATATCAAGATTTAAAGACTCAGCTAGCTCAATTTTGTGCATTAACTATTGTTAGCTATATTTATCTCTAGCTCAGTAATTCAAAATTTATCAGATGATCAGCCTTTATATAGGCAATACATAGTGAGGACATTGCATGTTAAAGATAAACAGATTGGCGGTTACGTGTGCCCTGGTTCCAATGGTTTTATTGGGCTGCGCTACGGGTGACACACCAGAATCGAAAAAAGCCAATGCGCGTAAAGAGACGCAAGAGGCGCTACAAGAAATCTATAAAGAACAACCTGCTGCAAAGACTGCGGTAGCGGAGGCTGTGGCGCATGTCGTGTGCACGGGTAGCAACAGTTACCTATTTGCCTTATCGACTGGAGGCGGGGTTTGCGTGCTCAGCGAAAAGGGGGCAACCTCCTATTACCGATTTGCTACAGGTGGCGTCGGTGCCGGCATTGGCTGGAAACAGGTAGCATTTGTGCAAGCATTTATGAAAGCCGATGCAGTAAAACGTTTTAAAGAGTCTGGTTATGAGGGCCAAGCGCAAGCGGAAGCCAGTGCTAAATATGAAGAGAGCGGCGATCAAGCATCAGCCAACCAATCAGCCGATCTTGATGGCGTTAAAACTTACCAAGTCAACTTGATGGGCGCTGCTGCGCAGGCAACTGTACAAGGTTATAAATATTGGCCAACCGATTTCAGTGACGATTTTATGGAACATAAAGAGTAATCACTAGCGGTTTAGTGTCAATGCCGCGTCATTGTCTGACTAAGACTGTTATGCGGCATTTTCTTGGGTGACGATGGCACTTACATGTAAATTAATACACCCACACCTTTGCCAATGAAAAAAGCGATAAGGCCAAGCAAAAAGATCATGGCTAAGGCCAAAAGAGGTTTAGCCAGCTCTGGGGTTGAATTCCAAACTTTCATTAATGTTTCCATACGATAATCCATCTCCCTGACGGTCGTTGAGCTGTGACATTTTTACTGATAACTAAGCGGCATCGAGGTATGCTCATGATTAAGTTTAGTCGGAATCAAGATTGATAGAAAGCATTAAGTTTAATTTTTACACTCATACTGTGAGCGTACACCTGTAACACTTTTTGTCCCCATTTAGTGGCGCTCTGATGGTCATGGTAACGACGCTTAACGAACAAGTGATGCGGTCATTTTTGGTGTTTAGTTGTCGAAATATTTCGCCCTGAGCTGTTCGGTTTCACCGCTTAATTTCATTGCCGTTAACGCCATAGACATCGCATAGGCGATGGAATCTTTATGGGGCGCAAACTGACTGTTCATGGCCGATACAGGGCGTTTCGCATCGTAATTGAGGTTTGCTTGCTGTGCAAAGTGCTGACTCTTACGGGAAAACCCCATGTACATATCATGTTCAGCTTCACAGCATTGTGGGTGCAGCGTTAAATCACTATGCCGACCATGATCTAAAATGTAGCGTAAAGTGGCTTCGTCATAGGTAAAAAAATCTCCTTTACGTGCGCTCAGTAAATCGAGGGCTTGCTCTACATCCATATCCGCTGGCTTGCGCAATAGGACCCCATCGGGAATGCCGGTGACTTCATAGCCACCAGGTGAAATGAGTAATATCGCCTCACTACCAACTAGCTCGTCTAATGAGCTAATTTGCGGTTGAAAACGATGACTAATGCCAATGTATCGCTCAGTCAATCCATTAGGAATAAACTGCGCAAAGGTATCCCGTTCAGTGTTGAAACCTAGGCCTGGGTAGAAATCTACTGTGCCTAGCATAATCTGTCTGAGTATGCGGTGTTTGGGCTGGCGAACGATACTGAGTTTACAGCCAATACGCTGCGCTGCAGCGCTATATAATGCTTGATACAAACCTTCATTATTGGGTGCGGCTTGTATATAGGGTTGGCGTTCACTTGTGCGATATCCCATGGTGATCTCACAGCCGTAGACACTGCTGCTCAGCTGCATGGTTGTGAGCAACGCAAGTATTAGCTTGATAAGCAGTTCTTTTCCACTATTCAAAGGTCACCGATATTTTTGTTTAGGACATGCTGCAGTCATTATGGTTGGAAATGTCAATTTCGGCGAAGTTTATCAAAGCAAAATCGTGAGTGAATGATGGCATTGCTCTATTGCCTGGGCTCCTTTTTAGCGACTCATTTCATGAAGACTTTGCTGCCGACAAACTTTAATGCTGGCACACCTCTGATTAAGGTTTCTCGGGCAAAATGTTGCTGGCAGCTAGGACAGACACCGGCATTTTGGGTGAAATCGTCGACTATACGTTCCTTAAAGCACTTAATTAGTGCGCCTTTGCCGCCTTTTCGATATTTAAACAGTTGAGTTTTGCATTGGCTGCAAAAAATATCAACAGTGCGAGTAGGGCCTTTTTATTGGGTTTTGCCATGGCTGACTCATGCTCCTTTGAGGTGATGTTACTAGAATAGAGAATACTTAAGCAGCATCGACTTCCCTTGCCGAATTAGTGTGTCATCTGTCAGAAAAAGCCACTAATACTCAACAGAGCTTAATGACTGTTAACATTTAAGCAACTTGGTTATAGTGAGCAAAGTCGTTTACCTATCATTGCCCTACACCATGAATAAAATTATAAAAATGAGCGTTATATCTCTGCTATCTCTAATCTTTATTTTGATAGTGGCGGTCTACATTGGCTTACATCTTAGTTTACCTAAACTCACTGGCGAAGTGAAAACCATTAAGGTGAGTGGGCCTGTCACAATCGAACGGGATCGCTTAGGCACTGCTGTGATCAGTGGCAAAAACCGTCAAGATGTCGCCTTTGCGCTAGGGTTTGCCCATGGGCAAGACCGCTTCTTTCAGATGGATCTGCTGCGGCGCAATTCGGCGGGTGAGTTAGCTGAGATATTTGGACCTGCGGCGCTAAATTTAGATAAAAGCCGTCGTTTTCATCAGCTGAGAAAACGCGCCGAACAGATCGTTGCTCAATTACCCGCAGCGCAGAAGCAGCTACTCGAGCGTTATGCCGATGGTGTCAATCAAGCGTTGGCCGAACAGTCGCTTAACTCTTTTGAATACCTACTCACTCGCTCGTCGCCAAAACCCTGGGTGAGTAGTGATAGTCTGCTGGTCATCTATAGCATGTACTTAGATCTGCAGGGTAACACCATTAAACGTGATATGACCTTAACCTTGATTGATCATCTTTTCGGTACGCCGATGCGGCAGTTTATCACCCAAGCATCCAATTATCAGGCACCGCTCGATGGCAGTATCATTGCTAATCAAGGTACGGCGATCCCTATGCTTGACGAGCACTTGATGGCGCATCGACGAGAACTACCTATAGAAGAGTTAGCCGAAGTGGGCAGTAACAACTGGGCAGTAACTGGGGCGCTGACTGAGTCGGGCCGAGCTATGTTGTCCGACGATATGCACCTCTCTTTTGCCGTACCGATTATTTGGTATCGTGCCCAGCTCAATTACCCCGATGCCACTGGCGATAAGGTACAGGTGACAGGTGTGTCGCTGCCGGGGGCTCCCGCGATTGTGGTCGGCACAAATGGCAAAGTGGCTTGGGGATTTACCAACGCTTATATCGACACCGCAGATTGGATAGCTATCGACAACAGTGAAATGTTAACCACTGAAAAGGAAGTGATAAAGCTACCGGCATCTGAGGTGGCGTATAAGTTTCCTATGTCGCGCTTTGGTCCAGTTAAGCAGTTAGCTGGGCATCAATATGCGCTAAGTTGGGTAGCTCATAGAGATTATGCGGTTGACATGGAGCTGATGGGGCTAGAGACGGTCGACAGTGTCGATGAGGGCTTAGCGATAGCGAAACACTTTGGTATACCAGTACAAAATTTGCTGATTGTTGATGATAAGGGTAATGCGGCTTGGCAGCCTGCTGGCGCCGTACCAGCCCGAACCAACAGTGCCGATATTGCTCAGCAACATGATGAAGTTCAGTGGAATAACTGGTTGCAAGATGAACTTGAGTTACCGCAAGTTAAAAACCCCACTAGCCAACGAATTTGGACGGCTAATGCACGGGTGATGTCAGTACAAGAGGCAGAGCGATTCGGTGATGGTGGCTATGCGCTGGGCGCCAGAGGGATGCAGATCCGCGATAGATTGCTTGCACAAGATAGCTTTGATGAAGCGGATTTTTATCGGATTCAGCTCGATAATGAGGCGAAGTTTTATGCGCCATGGCATGAGTACTTGGTCAAGGCATTGATGACGCAACCTAAGCGATTTGCAAAAGATATTCAGTACCTGAGAGATTGGGGTCAATGTGCCTGTGCAGACTCTGTCGGTTTTACGCTGGTAAAACACTTTCGTAGTCGTTTAATCGATGCCAGCTTTGCGCCAATTGAAGCGAGTCTCAATAAGCATACGATGAGTTTGTCTGTGCTTAAACGCTACCTTGAACCCGCGATGTGGCAGTTATTGGCTGAGCAACCAACCACTTGGTTACCTGACGGTTTCGATAACTGGCAAGCCTTTACCATTGATGCCTACGTTCGCTCCACAGAGCATCTTATGGCTAAGTATAGCGAAGGTGGTGAGTACGAAGATTTAGCATGGGGTAAGGTGAATACGTTACATATTCAGCATCCCTTTAGTAAGCAAATACCGCTTTTGAGCCGTTGGCTCGATATGCCTCTGGTGACCGGGTTTGGTGATACGTTCATGCCAGCCGTGCAGCGCTCAAGTTTTGGTGCCTCGCAGCGTTTTATCGTTCAGCCTGGGTTAGAGTCTCAAGCTGTGCTCACCATCCCTGGCGGACAATCAGGTCATCCCTTGTCTAAATATTATCGCGCCGGATTTAACGAGTATGCCGCGGCAGCCTCAACGCCTTTGTTGCCAAGCCAAATAGAAGCCAAGCTCACCCTACAACCGATTAATTAACGCGCTTTACGATAATCATGGTGAATGGCCGACTAGCCATTCACTATATCTCATCTCCTCAGTCATTCTGAATTCTGTATATTTTTCAGTTGATTAAATAGCTATCCCGACCTCGGCCTGTTGCCAATTTGTTATGAATACGTATGTAGTGTGTTGTTGCTAGAATGTTGCCATGCCTAGTATAGCGGGATAAAAAATACCCAATGTTTGCATTAATCTGAGTCGTATAACTGAGCGTTGGGTGACAAAAAGTCCAAAAAGGTGAGGGGATTATCGATGCTCAAATGTAAACCAAGTATTTTAAGCTTGGCGTTGGCGGCTGCTGGGGTGAGCGTTATGTTTGCGCCAGTGACTGTTGGTGCCGCCGAAAATGTGGAAGATAAAACACCGGCAGAGGTGCTGGTACCGACGCAGGCACCAGTAGAGGAAACCGAGTTAGATCTATCAAATATTGAGCGTATAGAGGTGACTGGATACAGTCGCAGCCTCATTGACTCGCTTAATGCCAAGCGTTTTAGTGATACAGTCTCTGAACAGCTCTCTGCCGATGACTTAGGGGCTTTGCCTGATGTCTCTATGGCCGATGCATTGACCCGTCTCCCCGGCATATCGGCCGTGCGTACCGGCGGACAAGCAGCGGAAATCAATATTCGTGGTATGTCGGGTGGCTTTGTATTTTCCACCTTAAATGGTCGCGAACAGGTATCGACCAGTGGCACACGCAGTATCGAGTTTGATCAATATCCTTCAGAGTTAATCAGCTCCGCCGCCGTTTATAAATCCCCTAAGGCCTCGCTGATTGAGGGGGGCGTTGCAGGGACTGTTGAGCTGGAAACCGCCAGCCCTCTGAGTGCATCCGATACTCATAATTTTATGGTTAACGCGCGGGGCATGTATAACGACCGCGCCAGTGAAGTGTATGGTGCAAAAGAGTATGGCCACCGCTTGAGCTTCTCCTATCAGGGCAAGTTTTTAGATGAAACCTTGGGGGTTGCCCTAGGTTTTGCTCGGCTTGAACAGCCGAGCGTAGCAACTCAGTTCATTGGTCTTGCTTACAACGATAACAAAGATGTCGATGGTGTGGCAGGTGATACCAATGGCCCCATAGATAACCCTGCCAATGAGTACATCAGCGAAGGATTTGAGGTCCAACATCTCGGCGGCGTAGAGACGCGGAACGGTTACATGGGGGCGATTGAATGGACGCCAGTCGATAATTTTACCTTAAAGGCTGACGCCTTTGTGTCGCGCTTTGACAGTGAGGCGTTTGCTAGAGGCTACCGAGTCAAATTAGGCGGACCCTCGGCCAGTGTGGCCAACCCTGTGCTTGATGGTAATGCGGTAATTGGTGGTACGTTTAATCGCAATTCAAAGAGCTACACTCGGGTTGAAATTGTCAACGATGACAACCAAGATTTTGATGAGGTCAACAGCTTTGGTGTGAATGCCGATTGGCAGCTCACCGATGACCTTAATGTCTCTGCGGATGTCTCCTATTCGTCGGCAAAAAGCGATTTTCGTAACGGCCTGTTGTGGTCAAATGTCGCCGTTGATGCCAATGCAGACAGCCCAGTGTTTGATGAGAATGTCTCTATCAGTTACCAGTTAAATGGTTTAAATCTGCCTGATGTTGGCTTTAATCAAGCTGGAGCCTTTTCCGATATCGATCGGGTTATGGTGAGTAAATATGGTATTTATCCTTTTGAAAATGAGGATGAAGTTAAAGCTTACCGTTTAGACTTTACCTATCTTTTAGACAACGATTACATCGCCTCTGTTGAGGTGGGTGCACGTTATTCTGATCGCAACTACTCTAACAACCGCTCGGTATTTGAGTATGGCAATGATGGCGCGTTCTCTAAAAGTGAGCCGCCACTTAAACTGACTAACGATATGGTCAATGTTGTCGATTGGGAAGGTGATTTTAGCTATTTCCCCTCCTATTTGGCTATCGATCTCGACGCCGCACTGAGCGCTTGGTTCCCTGATGGTGTGCCGCAGCCAGTGCAAACTTGGGGGAATGCCGCTGGCGTGTTAGACCCTCAAGGTTACACCAGCAACTACTCTTGGTCGGTGCTGCAAAGTGGTGAGGTGTTCGAGAAGGTACTAGCAGGTTATGTGATGCTCAATATCGACACTGAGATCGGTGATATACCCGTAACGGGTAACTTTGGTGTGCGCATCGTCAATACCGATCAATCTGCTACCTTGCTTGAAAATGTGGCGGGTGATCCCGCGCTTGGTGCACAAAATATTATCGATGAAGTGGGCATCATCAATAACTACTATGCGCCAACGATTAAGGGGATCACTTACACCGATTACCTGCCATCACTAAACTTAAACTTTAAGATCACCGACGATTCGCAAATTCGTTTTGCGGCGGCCAAAGTGATGTCGCGCCCGCCTATTAACCGTCTTGCCGGCGATGCCAGTGCCAGTGTGAGTGATGATGGCATTATCAACGGATCGAGTACCAACAACCCATTCTTGATGCCCTTCTATGCCGATCAGTTTGATCTCTCATATGAGCGTTATTTTGACGAGGGGGCTTTTGTTGCTGCGCTGTTCTACAAGAATATCGACTCCTTTATCGACACCGTTGCGATAGATGATTTCGACTTTAAAGGTAATGGCTTTAACGTGCCTGATTATATTGTTGATCCGGTCAGTGGTGAGCAGATTGAAACCACTAATGGCACTTATACCACTGCAGTTAATAACTCCGAAGGAGGTTATATTCGCGGGTTAGAGCTGGCTTATACCCAAGTGTTTGCTTCACTGCCTGAGGCATGGTCTGGCCTAGGTTTTAATGCCAGTTACTCCTATACCGAAAGTGAGGTGCAGTCGATCACCAGCCTAGGTGGCGACAGCGTGACCCAAGATTTACCCGGTCTGTCTAATAACGTCCTAAGTGCGACTCTGTTTTACTCCTATGAAGGATTTGAGACCCGTGTTAGTGCCCGTTATCGCGATGAGTTTGTCTCTGAGCAGGTCGCGATTAATGAGCAAGTGGTCAATTTTGCCGCCGAAACCGTTGTCGATTATCAAGCCTCCTATCAGATGACGGATAGCTTTGGCGTGCTGTTCCAAGTGAACAACCTGACCGATGAGCCCACCAAGAGCTATTTCGGTACCGAGCAAAAGACGGGCACCTTGCAGTATTTTGGTCGCGAGTTCTATCTGGGGTTCACTTATGTCATGTAATCGCAATCAACTGTTACTTACCCAGCAAGGCCTTGGCCATTATCAGTCGTTGGCTCGCTACGCCGACCTAGCCATAACAATAACTAAATTTGTAGGGAGAAATCACTCATGATGAGGTTTTCTAGAATCATGCAACTGACGGCCGTCGCCGTCAGTGTGGGTGCGCTATCTGGCTGCGGTGGGGACTCGTCTGAGCCCGGCCAAGTATTATTGACCTGTGATGTACCTATGGTGCCCGACGCCACGGGCACTAGCTGTGTTGCGCCGCCACCCATCAGTTGTAAGGCACCTAAATTTCCCGATGCCAACAATGAAAGTTGTATCGTCGGTTATAACCCTGACCTGCCATTGCCGATAGCGACACCGACGGTAGAGCAGGCGGTGCTCTATTACAACCGCATCAAAGACAAAGATAATTCAGGGAGTAATCCTAATTACCCTGGCTTTAAATTGCACACATGGAATAACGACACCTGTGATGCTTTTGCGCCGCCATTTGATTCAACTGACTGGGCTAATGGTCACTCCTTTGATGGCATAGACCCTAACTACGGGGCTTACTGGATCTTAAACCTGAAAGCGGGCCACAGTGAGTGCGCCAACTTTATTGTTCATGAAGGCACTGAAGGATCGGGTAAGGCGTTAGGTGACGGTGATCTGACCATGAACCTTAAGCCATTCGATGACAGTGCCGCGCCTGAAGCGCAGTTTGATCGCATTAATTTTACTATTCATGGTGAGAGCGATGTCTATGATTTTCCTATTTTAGAGGTGGGATTCTCTATTGGCGGAGCAAGCGCTCATTGGCTAGATAGAAATACCTTAGTGTGGAATGAAGACCCAGATGGCATCGCTAAATTTGCACTGCATCACTCGGCTAATGCGGGCATTGAGGCCGATGACAACAATGTGATTTCTGGCACCCAAGTGACAGTAACCTCTAGCGAACTCAGCGATGAGCAAAAAGCGCTGGTGCCACACTTGGCCGCGTGGCCTGCTTATCATATTGAGTTGTCCGCAGATCAAGCCAAAGCGATCGCAAAGGAGCAGTTAGTGCTAGCGGCCTATGACAGTGACGACAAGCCTGTTGCTGCTACCTTTGTGCAAGCGGCTAAGGTACTCGATGACTTGTACACTAACGCCGAAAACGATGCCGATGAAGCCACGCTTGGTGTGCTTTACAGCGATGCAGAGATTACAACCAAGGTATGGGCGCCAACCGCGCAAAAGGTTGAGTTAAAGCTGTATGACAGCGGAAAAAACCTCACTGATACCAAGGCGATGACATTAGATAGCACCACAGGTATCTGGTCTTATGCCGGTGATATGTCACTGGATATGCAGTTCTATCGCTTTGCGCTGACGGTTTATCACCCAGTGACTAAGCAAATCGAGGTGATTGAATCCACCGATCCCTATTCGCTTAACGTTTCAAGTAATGGCCGCTACAGCCAATTTGTTAACTTGAGTAGCGACGCGCTCAAACCTGAAGGGTGGGATGAACATAGCGTACCGACGGTTGCAAATCCTGAGGAAACGGTGATTTATGAAGGCCATATTCGTGACTTTAGTATTCGTGATGAGAGCACCTCTGCGGCCAATCGTGGCAAGTATTTAGCCTTTACCGAAACAGACAGCGCACCCGTTACTCATCTAAAAGCCTTGGCCGAAAGTGGTGTCACTCACTTTCATATGTTACCCGTGACGGATATTGCCACCATCAATGAAAACAGCGATGAGCGCATTGAGATAACCGATACCTTAGCCACGCTGTGTGCCAAGATTGAAGACAATGCCAACGCCTGTAAGACTCAAGATAAGTCAGCAAGCATAGCGTCTATTTTGGCTGACAGCCTGCCAGGTTCTGGCGATGCACAGGATCTAGTCAACACGATGCGTGGTGTTGATGGCTTTAATTGGGGCTACGATCCACAGCATTTTATTGCACCAGAAGGCAGCTATGCCAGTGAGGCAGATGGCACGGCGCGTATCAAAGAGCTACGCGCCATGAACCAAGCACTGCATGAGATGGGGCTTAGAGTGGTACTGGATGTAGTCTATAACCACACCAGTGCATCAGGACTGTGGGACAACTCAGTGCTCGATAAAGTGGTGCCCGGTTATTATCACAGGTACAACGAAGTGACGGGCGCCATAGAGTCATCTACCTGCTGTGACAATACGGCCACAGAGCATCGCATGATGGACAAATTTGTTACTGATTCACTGGTTATCTTAGCCAAAGAGTATGGCTTCGACGGCTTCCGTTTCGATGTGATGGGGCACATGCCTAAACAGAGTATTATCGATGCTCGCACAGCCGTGCAAACGGTCGATGCCGATAACTACTTTTATGGTGAAGGCTGGAACTTTGGTGAGGTGGCAGATAATCGGCTGTTTGAGCAAGCGACTCAGGCCAATATGGCAGGCTCAGAGGTTGGCACCTTCAACGACCGGATCCGTGAAGCGGTGCGTGGCGGCGCGCTGTTTGCGCTAGAGCAAAAGGATGACTACCTGCGTGACCAAGATACGCTGCGTCTTTCCATGGCCGGCAATCTGCAAAACTACCTGTTAAAAGATTTTAATGGCAATACGGCAACAGGCAGCAGCTTTAGCTGGAACTCGCAGCCAACGGCTTATGCGCTTGACCCTGCCGACAGCATCAATTATGTCTCAAAGCATGATAACGAAACGCTGTGGGATATTTTACAGACCAAGCATGATGTGGGGCTCAGCCTAGAAAATCGTGTGCGGGTGCAAAATATCGCAGCAACCATTCCACTGATGAGCCAGGGGATTCCGTTCTTGCAGATGGGCGGCGATATGCTTCGCTCTAAATCGATGGACAGAAACAGTTATGATTCCGGCGACTGGTTTAACTGGGTTGACTTCACCAAAGCCAGTAACAACTGGAACGTAGGTCTGCCGTTGGCGCAAGATAACGGCAGCAAGTGGCAGCAGATCGCTGGGATCTCGGCAAACCCCAATGCGGCGGCATCAACGTCTGAGATTGAGTTTGCCTCAATGGTATTCAATGAGTTCTTGAGTATTCGTCGCGACAGCCCGCTGCTGCAATTAACCTCTGAGCAAGCGATTTTAGACAGAGTCGGTTTCCACAATATAGGTAAAAACCAGACCCAAGGCGTGATAGTCATGAGTGTCGATGACGGTGTGGAGCTGCTTGATCTCGACCCCAGTGTCGATGCCATGGTGGTGATGGTCAATGGCAGCAATGCAGAGCAATCACATACAGTGCCAACGGCCACAGGTTTTAGCTTGCACCCAACGCTGGCTCAATCGATTGACAACACAGTGCGCGGCGCAAGTTTTAGCCAAGGTACCGATGAGGGCACCTTCACTGTGCCTGCTTATACCACGGCTGTGTTTGTGAAACAGCAAGGCAGCATGCAGGGCGAAGGCTTGAGCGCCACAGCAACGGCGGGCGCACCAGATGTAGTGCCTTATGGCAGCACTGAGGTGTTTGTGCGCGGCGGCATGAATGGCTGGGGTGAAGAGGATAAGTTTGTCTATTTAGGCGGCGGTGAATACCGCGTTGCTATTACGCTGGCTGCGGGTGACTACGAGTTTAAGATTGCCTCAGCCGATTGGAGCAGCGTTGACTTTGGTGGCGTTTCAGCTGCTGATGCCGACGTGGTGCAAGATGTGGCAGAGCAGCTTGCTGCGAAAGGGGCAAACCTTAAGTTTAATGCCGCTATCGATGCAACCTATCTATTCTCACTCGATGCATCAGATAAAGAAAACCCAGTGTTAACCGTTTACAACGAAGAGCCTTTTGTGGGGACTCAAGTATACTTACGTGGCGACATTAACGCTTGGGGAACTGACAATGAGTTAGTCTATATGGGCGGCAGCATCTATCGCGCCGAGATAGCGCTCAGTGCTGGCAATAAAGGCTTTAAGGTTGCATCAAGCGACTGGTCAACGGTGGATTACGGCAGTGGTGAAGCAGATGGTGTGGTGACCTTAGGCGTTGAGAAACTGCTGGCGGTTAAAGGTGGCAACCTCAGTATCGATGTCGATAGCGATGATACTTACACCTTCACGTTCGATATGTCAGACCGCAACGCCCCGGTATTAACCGTGCATAAGACAGAGATGTTTGGTGAAAACACGGTTTATATTCGCGGTGGCATGAACGGTTGGGGCGAAGTGGATGCGCTCAGTTATCAAGGCTCATCCCTCTACAGTGTCGATATTGCTCTAAGTGCGGGAGATAATGAGTTTAAGATCGCCACTGGCGATTGGTCGACCGTGGATTTTGGTGCCATTGCAGGTGAAGAGACTGTGGTGGAAGGGGAGATGAAAACTTTGGCCTCAAAAGGCGCTAACATGCATTTTAATGTACCCGTCGATGGTACGTATCGTTTTAGCGTGATGGGGCCTGATGCAAGCTCGCCGACCTTAACTGTGACTAAGGTGAATTAATCGCGAGTTTGATAAAACCTGAATATAAAAAAACCAGCGTAAGCTGGTTTTTTTATGAGTTTAGCAATTAGCACCTAGTTTCTAGCATCTAGTACACTATGCCATGCGCTCAACGGGTTTCCAGCGCAGTAGCTCACCAGGCAATTTTACGCCTTGGGCGGTGATGCTGTTAATACGATTGAGATAAGCCGCGCCGTACATCAAGTGCTTAGCCAAATCTACCGCATTACGGTTTTGGTAGTCATCTAAATAACTGCCTTTTGCCCACTGGTTAAAGGCGCCAAGTGCAGGGCCAGCCCAAATTTGGTAATCCATCTCACGCCCCACTTCGCCAGAATTTGACCAGCGGCTCGATAGTCCCAAATACCAGCGAAAAATCAGTGCCATCTTACGTTTTGGGTTACCTTCGGCGCGCTCAATCTGTTTAGGATCGCGCTCGTTAAAGTGGGCAACAGTGCCTGCCCAGATATCGTCGAGACTTGAGCGAAACACTTGCTTCTCAAGTTTTTCACGCTCATCGGCAGGAATGGACTCAATAGCGTCATAACGGCTGTAGATCTCATACAACTTGTTAGCGCGCATCGGGAATAGGGTGCCACGCTTAACCACCTGAAGCTTAACGCCCATCTCAAACATGTCGGCGGCAGGTGCCATGGTGACATCGGCCATCTCTGTGGTGGCCAGAAGCTTGCGGGTATGCTCACTGGCCCCGGCTTCGACACAGGCTTGGTTGATTGAACCGGTAACGATATAAGCTGCGCCCATATTAAAGGTCGCTAATGCCGCATCTGGGGTGCCCACACCGCCGCCACAACCTACGCGAAGTGGCGTTGGGTATTGGTACTTGGCTTGGATCTCCTCTTTCAGCGCTAGAATCGTCGGCAACAATGTAACCAAAGGACGGTTATCGGTATGGCCGCCAGAATCGGCTTCGGCCGTAATATCATCAGCCATGGGGATCTGCTGCGCCATCGCCATCTGGTCGACGCTGATCAACCCTTCATCAAGGAGTTTCTGTAGCATCTTAGCCGGTGCTGGCATCATGAACTTCTCTGCCACTTCGGTGCGGCTCACTTTGGCGATCACCTTATTGCCAACAACAATGTTGCCATGGGCGTCGCGACTAAGACCTGCTGCGCGGTAGTAAACAATCTGTGGTGTGAGGCCTAAGAAAGCTGATGCTTCAACGGTACGAACCTTATGCTTAAGAAATAGCTCGACGCTGCCACGCTCTAGTGCAGGTTCGCTTGGGCTATGGATAAGGTTAAACATGTAAGGGCCATTGGGCAGCGCCGCTTGAATGCGGTTAATGGCGGCTTCTACCCGGCTTGGGATCAGGCCCGCAGCGCCAAATGAGCAGAGAATGCCCGCTTTACCTAAGGCGATAACCAGTTCTTCTGAGGAGATGCCGTTCGCCATGGCGCCAGCATAGTAGGCATACTTTACGCCGTGAACGCGGCGAAAGTTGCTGTCGCCAAGGCTCTCAGTGCCCAGTGCCGGGGTGAAAGCACTGACAGGATGGCCTTTGGCTTTACCTTCTGTGATTAAGTTGGCTTCGGTCGCGATGCCAACGCCTTTGTCGCTGTCATTGATGACGTAGCAGGCACGGCTGAAATCTTTCAGTTGCGCGGCCATGGCAGCCGTATCAAAACTGATGTCGGCATCATTTACTTGCCAAGGCCATGGCGATAACTTGTCGTTGGTTGTCGTAGGATTCATTTAAATAAGACCCTTATCATTTTTATGCTTTATTCGGTTGTCTAACTTGAGGCATTAGCGGGTACGCCAATGCCTCAAGCAATTCGTTTAAAGAGCTTCTTCGATACAGATAGCAATGTCGGTGACTTCATAGATACGAAGCCCATCTTTACTTAGGCTAGCGTTACCTGTGATCACCTTCTTACCACCTTCATCTTTTATCGAGGTAATACTGACATCCATCGACATCTGCTTATTGAGTGGGTTGATCTGACCGCGATATTTCCACTTAATGTTTGACAAAATCTGGCCAAACTTAGGGTTTTTAAATCCAGCGCCCAAATCTTTACTGATGGCGTAAGTTTGCATGGTTTCGATAATGGCTTCAACGCCTAACGAACCTGGCATCACAGGATCTTGGTGGAAATGGAACTGGAAGAACCAGTCGCTAGGATCGATAGTGCGCTCAGCGTAGAGATAACCTAAGCCTTCTGTGCCGCCGTTATCGACAATCTCGACGCTATCGATAAAGTTGAGTTGTCCGCCAGCAAGGCGATAGTGAGGCTGATTTGCCGGTGCATTAAAGTGGCGCCCAGCTTTATCTAATAAGTTCACTTTTGTGTCGGCACTAATGCCTTTGGCCACATGCCAAGGCTGAGTCACTTTGCCATTGTCTAAGCCCAGCTGGTCTTTAAGCGCATCGCCTTTGAAGTAGCCAAATACTGCGGTGCCGCGATAGAAGGGTTCACCGTCGGTGCTCAACTCAAAGCTGAAACTTTGAATAATATTAGTGCCAGCCATCACCGTCGACAACAGACGCGAGTCGTTGACAATGGTTTTACCGCGCAGGTCGACATCGCGTAGTAGCTCGCCACTACCATCTAGGTTACGGAAAAACAGCTCAAGCCCCGGGAAGCCTAATGTGGTGCCCATGTAACCAGAGATGAAGCCATTAGGCTGCAAAGATATCTCCATCAGCACCGAATAGGGCATGACAGCATGGTGGCTATTTTTATCGAAATACCACGCATCCGTAGGCACTTCATATTCGGCAATACAGCTTGACGGCTTTTTAAATTCCCCACGTTTACCGTTAACTTCTACTACGCGGGTGGTTAACTGCAGATCGCCGCATGGGGTACGTGGCGGGATCATTCCGCGATAAATTGAAAACTCAGAGCCAAAGCAGTTTTCGATATTACCTGTGGCAAATTCAAACATGTGGTACGGCGTAAACGGGACGGTGTCAGGCACGCGATTGGGATAATCTGGTGTGAGTGGTGCCTCTACATGTGACAGCGGGATCACGCCTTTGTTAGGCGCAGCGCTCAAATCAGGCACTTGTGCCATTAACGGTGCATTGATTGACGCACCTTGATAGCTCTTTTTAACACTTACTGAGTCAGCAGGCACTGTGCTGCTAACCGCCAATGGTGCCTCATAGCGGGTGCACTCATCTTCCTCTTTGATCATCACGCCGAGGTTTTGGAAATCCACCACCACTTTGCCATTGAGCAGAATGTCGATGTTGGCTTTGGCATAAGGACGTGGGCTGAAGCCAATCTCGGTCACTTCCATACGATAGGTGAGCTGGGCCGATTGCGGAATAACCTGACCACGACAACGTACCTTTTGTGAGGCATTTTCCAGTGGTTGGAAACGACCATTTTTCGTTTGGGTGTGCATCCCTAGGTGCAGCATGTAGAACTGTAGTAACTGGCCACAGCCTTCTGCCATCAAGGAGCCTGCCATCACCTGATCATCTTTAAAGTGACAAGGGAAGTACCAATGGTTAGGTTCCAGTTGCTTATGACCTTCGATTAACCCAAGTCCCCATGCACCGCCCGTTCTGTCGACCTTACTGACCTGTTCGATCATCAAGAACTTCTCAGAGGCAAAACACAGTGACGGTTGAGGTGAACCTGCGTGTGACGGACCAAAACAGCCTGCAATGTCGGCCGATAATAGCTTATGAATCGCAGTGTAATCGAACTGAGTCTGCGGGCAATCCAGTAGCGGATTAAAGCGCAGCTTAGTTGCGTTATTACGGGCCTTAATTTCATCTTCTGTGCGAATGACACCCTTGCCGTCCGCCAGTTCAGCATCGGTAAAGAAGCCAGCACAGCCACCATCCATCTTGAGGATCATGGTATCGCCAACGAAACACTCATAAGAGAAGAAGAACAGCAGGGTATCGCCGTTACGGGCATAGTGGTTGATCTTAATATCGTATCTTAATGTGTCACCGCCCCGTGGCAGGTCGCCTAAGAAGGTGAGGGTACAGTCCAGTAGACGGTAAACGCGTTCACCCTTGTTTTCAAAATCAATACCTAAGTAGCTGATTAGCATTAAGTCACACTGACCCGATTCAACGGCAACTGCCCAAGGAATTTGGCCATCGACTAAGTAAGGCGCATCCTCTGGGATGTCATACTCAGTGGTCATTGAACTTGGCTTGTATTCATTAATGTTGGCGTCGAGTTTCGTCACCCGCGACACCAACAGATAGTCGGTGGTCGGTAGGCGAACGCGGCGCGAATAGTTATCGATTGAGGCATATTCTGGGCCAAATACTTTGGCGATGTCGCCTTCAGCATACTCAACGAGGTCGTGGTAATCCCAGATGCATGGCTGGTGCGCAGGCACTGGGGCGCGATAAGGCTCTACTTTGTCATGCTGTGGCTTCAATATTGGCTGCGCCTCTACCAGCACTTGAGAGTGAGTCTGTACTTGCGTCTCAGTCGGCGCTGCGCCAGTGGCTTGTGCAAGCTGCTGCTTTAGCAGTTGGTCAGCCACTTTAAGGCCTGTTTCGCGGCTTTTTAGGAAGGCGATATGCGCCTGCTGTGCGAGTTGCTGGTTATGTTGAAATGCCGCTAACTCGCCTTGGGGCAGGTTTAAGTGGCTCGCATTGAATGCGCTGGGTGTTTTACTTGTCATGATGTTCTGGGTACCTATTGCTTTAGCAATCTGTGCCGGTGAGGGCGCTGTGGCTGAAGAGGGGATATTCGCTGACGGTTCACTTTCTTGCAGTGGGTAGCTGATCAGCGCAGGCGCATTTGAGCTTGGCGGCGCAACGCGCGCTGCGGCCACTTTAGCCTTAATTGTGTCAAGTTGAAGCACTGGCGTGTCGACAATATGGCGATAGATATTGCGTCCACCTAAACTAACCTCTTTCACTAGGCTACGTTCAGCATGAGTGCCTAAAGTATGGGCTAAGCGTTGAGTCAGAGCGCTGCGCTGTGCAGCACTCTGACTGATGTGGGTTAGCGCACACTGATTTTCACTGATGTTAGCAATCACAGCATGCTGGCTTGCGCCTTGAGCACCTTGCTGATTAAGGCGTAGCAATCCATAGATAAGGCTTGTTATACCTGCAGCGGCAAAGCTGTGTCCAAGCTGTTGTTGGCCCTGCTCATAACGTGCATGGGTTAGCGGCAATGCTTGTTGCAACTGGTTTGGGGTCAGTGCGCTGCTTGGTGCTATGCTTTGTTCCACTAGGCTTATCTGTTCGCTATGGGTTCCCGTGAGCGTGAGTAGCTCATCAATAACACGGCTAACTCTGCTGGTGGCACCAAAGTTCAAGCTCTCAATGGTGGCATAATTTTGCTTGGCTTGGGCAAGTGGTTCGAGGACTATCGCCCCTGCGCCTTCAGCCAGTTTCCAGCCAGGATCATTTGGCGTGGCAGCCATTGGCGCGATGGCATTCTTTAGCATCACTTGCTCGACACTGCCAGACAAGTCGACCGCGGCAATCACCACCGCATCAAGCTGTTCTTGTCTCATCATATTTTCGGCCACATCGAGTGCACGACTCACCGATTGCTCACCTGCTGAGATGGTGAATGCTGGGCCGTTAAAGTCCCAAAGGGATGCGATACGCGATGCCATGATGTTGCCAATAAAGCTGGTGTACTGGTTGAGCTTGGCGGCATCGAGGACGCTATCCATGGCGATGGTTTCAAGGGCGTGATATTCACTGTCTGTGAGTGTCACGCCCATGGCTGCGAGGCTCTGTTTTAATTGGGTATGCAGATTGACGCGGCCGCGGAACTGGTGCAGTTCTAGTTCAGTTTCCATCGCCACTAACACCGCGACTTTTTGGCCGGGTTTTAGCTTGGCATCGCGAATGGCTTCGTCGGTCACCTTCATTAACATCAGTTGCTGACAGATCAAGCGATCATCTTCATTAGGTGGGAGTTTAAAGCGTAAAAAATCCAGCTCAAAACTGTCTACATAAGCCCCTTGGGGAATGGTGCTTATACCAAACTTGGCTAATAGCTCTGGGTGCTTGTCGAGTCCTTTCCAGCGCTTCGCAGGAAGGGAAATAAAGGCATTTTCGCCCTGCTGTAGCGCGGTATCGAGTTGATTAATGGTGCTTAACGGACCAATGTGGCTGGCGATACCGCTAATGGCAAATGCGGGAGTTGAGCCGTTACTGCAGGCCTGTGAAGGTGCGCTTGCAGCGCTTGGCTGTTTAGCGGTGTAAGACTCTAATAATAGGTGAGCATTACACCCGCCAAAGCCAAACACCGATACCCCAGCAAGACGCTCTTGGTTACCTGATTTTACAGGCCAAGGAGTGACTTGGTTAGGCAGGGTGTTAGCGCCAAACAGACCATTTGGCGAGCCAATGGCGTCGCTGATATTGATACTTGGGGGGAGTATGCCCTCCTGCATCGCGAAGATCATTTTCATGATCCCCGGCATACCAGCAGCGGTTAACAGATGACCCAAGTTAGATTTGGCCGAACCAATCAGAGGGGCGGCCGAGCCATTGAGACGTGGGGTGAAAAACTGCTCCATTGAGGCCAGTTCAACTTTATCCCCTAACGGTGTGCCGGTGGCATGACATTCGATAACTTCGATGTTTTCAGGGGCAATGTCGCTGCCTCGGTAAGCTCGCTCAAAAGCTTTTACCTGTCCTTTGCTGTTTGGGCTCAGTACAAACTGGCCTTTACCGTCGTTAGACAGACCGATCCCGCTGACTACTGCGTAGATCTTATCACCGTCGCGCTCGGCATCGTCGAGACGTTTGAGCGCTAATACGCCAGCGCCTTCACCGGCAAACAAGCCTTTGCTGTTTTTATCAAAGGGTGCAGAGAATCCATGATCTGGGTAGGCATGGAAAATGGAAAAACCCATATTGATAAAGAATGGATCGGCACCCGATACGGCGCCCGCCAACATTAAATCGGCTTTGCCCGTTGCTAGGTAATCACAGGCTAATTTAAGTGAATAAACTGAGCTGGCGCACGCGGCATCCAGGCTTAACTGGACGCGACCTAGACCCAGTGCGTCGGCCACAATCTTTGAGGCGTTATGGGCGATAGTCCCGTTGGCACAATCAATCGATGCAGTGTGTTGGGTTTGCGCGTTAAAGGATTGCAGGCGGAAATCGCGGCTACCTAATTTGGTTTGCAGCGCCTTCTCTACCACATTGTGATAAAGCGGCAAAAACAGCTCATTTGATTTAGCCGTGGGGAATGACAGCGCGCCCATGATGATGCCAGTGCGTTCAAGCAGCGGCGAGTCAAGAGTTACCCCCGCATCAAGCAGCGCATTGCGGCTGGTGTCCAGTGCCCATAAGAAACTGTCATCGAGACCATTAAGCTGATCCGCGGCAATACGGTAGCCATTAGCGTTGAAGTTAAAATCTTCAATATAGCCACCTTTATCGCAGTAGAAACGGTCAGATTGTCCCTGCACACCTTGATAGTCAGCGCTGTTAGCACCGAGTTTGGCGTCGCTTAATGTGGTGCGTGAGTCGCGTTTATCGAGCAAGTTTTGCCAAAACTGTTTAGGTGTTTTGGCGTCGGGATAGAGGGTGGCTAATCCGACAATTGCTATTTTGCATGGTTGAGAAGGCGCTTCGTTCGAAGGCATTATGCTTCTCCTTGTAATAATGGGTTAGCGTGGTGGCTCGGCGCGCTGTCGTTGGGCAGTTTGTCTAGCTCACGTTTAAGACCAAGTTGCAGCACCGTTAGGCTTACGGGAACTCGGTGACTGATTAACTGGCCAATCGCCTTTAGCAGAGTGCTTGTATCGCTGCCCCCTTTGGCATTGACTGGTACGGTGCAGCAGTGGGTCGTTTGACTGTCGTCTTTGAGGATCTTATCGATCAAGGTGCAGTTCTGGCGGTCGGCGCCAACTTCAACAAACAGCTTGGCACCTTGGCGCTTGGCGCTATGGATAAGCCCTGTAAAATCTAAGGTATTGCAGAACGTATCGGCAATCGACTCGGCAATGCATTGGCTATCCAACTGGCCTGATGTTGCTGCAACGCAGCAATCCTTGCCTTTTCCCGTATCGGCAGCACTGATAAATTTCACTTCATGACTGGTGGCTTCATCGAGCAATGGCTGCCGATAAAATTCGATAACCGCTTGATGTTGCGTTAAGGCGGGGGGAGTGTGCATGGCGGTGACGCGGTTGGCGGCAATGCCGCGCTTACCTAGCTCTTTTAACAGGGCTTGGCAGCTGTGCTGGCATCCGGCGATGACGCAAGTGTCGCCTTGGGTAATGGCTAAGTAGACCCTTGGGTAACGGTCGAGCAGAGCTGTTATCGGCTCTGGTGTGCTACGAACAACAAAACTGTTCCACTCTATAGACTCGTCGTTCGAGAGCTGCCAGGCTTGACGCACTGCGGTTAGGTCACCAGATATGACAGAGGTAAATAGCGGATCGGTTTGTGTTTTGGTGATCAGCTGATGTGGATCACGCCAAACATCTAAGCTCGCCCACATGGCGGCTTCACCCATGGAGTAACCCAAAGCAAACTTCGGTTTAATATCAAACTCATCAACTAACAGTTTTGTCAGCAAATAGCTGGCACCAACGCCTGCGATAGCTAAGGCATCGAGTGACATATTGGCTGCCACTGATTTATCGCTGTGGTAGATAGCATGACTTTGCAACATTGCCTGCAGCTCCCCTTGCTGTTCTAGACGGGCATAGAGCGCTGGGAAGTAGAGGTGAAGCTCGCTGAGCATACCTTGATAAACCGTTCCCACCCCTGGGTAGACAAATGCTAACTGAGACTGTCCCAGTGGGGCGGCACTAAAATAGCTCCCTGCGGGGGTTTTATATTGGCCTTGAGTGCTAAATAGTTTGCTTAACGCATCGCTCATGGCGGCAATCTCTTGCTGCATCGCTGCGATGCCATTGGCTTGTAATACCATGGCAAAACGACCTGCGCGATTTTCAGCAAAATGATTGAGGTTAGTTTGCATCAAGGTGAGCAGTTGCTGAACAGAACTGATGGCATCGAGCTTTGCCGCTAAGGTCCACAGCTGTTGATTGAGCTCTGCTTCACTGGTGCCGGTCAGTGGGAAAAATAGTTGGCTGGCATTTAACAGTGAGCGTGCCTTAATTCGTCCCGTCCCTTGGGTCAGTACCAAGGTCATGTTGGTAACCGCGTCGCGTTGCTGCTCGTCGGTTAGACTCAATGCTGCGACACGCGCTTGGTGAGGAGGATTAAACCAATAATGCTGCTTGTAAGTGTTGTCACCCGATAGGCGACGTAGGTTACGCCGGCCTATGTCATGCACCAGTTGAAATAGTGCGGTAAATTGCGCTTGGCTATCATTGTTGTCAACAGTTAAGTGTTGACCTAATGCAGCAACAGCGCGTTTTGCTTGTGCCATCGCCATGTTGAGTGACGTCTGTGCCGTACTGGCAAATTGCAGCCCCGCCATGTAAGCATGAGGGTGCAATTTGCGCTTAGCCGCATCGATAGCGGGTAACAGTAATAGTGAGTCTGAGGGTGACTTTAGCCAAACCATCTCGCCAATGGTGACCAGATCGATGGCTTTTTCAAGGGTTGGACCAAACTGCTCCAGCAAGAGCTCAATGGGCTGCTCTTGAGCTAACTCAAGCGGCAAGCCCTCGCCATGATGCAGTGCCAAGGTGGCGATGCGCAGTGGCATCGCTCCCTTGTTTTGTGCTGGAGTGTTGGTTACCGACAATGAAGAGGGGCTATTCACACATTGCCCTCTTTAATTTGGTCGGCAACAAATGCACTGTTTAGGTTTTTACTAATGGTCACTTTTGCTGATGTCATCGAGCAGCTGAGCTCACCATTTTGATGATACAGGGCGACATCAGCGACGAGCTGTCGACCACTGGCTTTTACAACGGTTAGTTCGATATAGCCCTGCTCGCCAAAGCCCATAGGTAGCACACTGACGAACTCGCCAATGGTGGAGGGTAGGCTGGCCACGCCATAGGTTAATCTTGCCCAAACTAGCATCGCTTGCAGTAGCAGATCTTCCGCAAAAGGCTGACACCCTTTAGCCGTTAAGCTTGGGGTAAAGTCACCACAATCTTGCTTGGCCACATTAGGCAGCTGACAGCTAACCACTAAGCCGTGCTCATTAAAGCGCAGCACCTTATCTAAGCCTTGTAAACGCGGACCATGGAACAGGGTGCCGTCGCTGTAAAGCCTGGATTTATCAGTTACAGGCACGACTTGGCTGAGCTCATCAAACTGCTTAGTGCTATGTTGCACGTCGCCTGCTTTGACTAATAGTGCCTGATACTGAGGCCGACCTTCACAGCTGATCAACGCCTTAATGCCTTTGAGTGCCCCCGCTTCATATTGCGGGGTTAAGATCATCATTAAGGTTTGGCTCTCGCCTGAGTCGAACACTATGCCTTTGAGTAACTTGTAGTCTTGCACCATGAGCGTTAGCCCATACTGCTCAAGCGCCGCTTCGCGCATCCATTGGATAGCACAGACCGTTGGCAATACGGGATTGCCACCAATGCGGTGATCTTGAACAAAGGCCAATGCCTCAGGCTTTAGCACTCGCTTAAGTGTCACTTCAGTCAATGCGGTGACGTCACGCTGCGGGCGCTGTGCAACTTGCACCTCACCCGCATTAAGCTTTTTTACAGTTGCTTCCTTAGCGGCGGTGTTACTTTTACTATTTCCCTGCATATCGGTGCCGACGAGCAGTTGTACACCACTCTCTGTGAGTAGTTGGGTTGCAAATAACTCAGCGCCAGCTTGCAGTGGGATCACGTACACGCCTCGGTCAGTAAACATCTTTTTCAGCGCCGGGTTAACCATGCCGCCATCCCAAGGTCCCCAGTTAAAGCTCATCACTTTGGCACTTGGGTGCTTTGCCGACAGTTGCAGTGCCGCTTTGTTAAGGATGTCGTTCGACATGGCATAGTCGCTTTGGCCTGTATTGCCATAGAAACCCGCCGCCGAGGAGAACATGGCAACCAGTTTTAGCTGGCTGGTATCAATGACAGAAAGCAGCGCCTTGAGTCCGTTGACTTTAGTGCCATAAACCCGTGCCAGTTCATCTAACGTTTTGTCTTGGATATGTTTGTCAGCCAAGACACCTGCACCATGGATAAGGCCTGTGATTGGCGTTATCTGAGTGATAGCGCTCAGTGCGCTGTTAACCGAGTCTGTATTGCTCACATCCATGCTGATGTATTCGGCGCTCGCGCCTACGGCGTTAAACGCATCCAGCGCGGCATTGATCTCTAAACTGCTCTGTACCGGCCACACTAAGGCGTCCACTTGCTTAGGTGTTGGTTTTTCACCCGAGGCAATAATGTGGGCAATAGCGGCTGATTTGAGCTCAGAGGCAGATTTACCTTGAGCCCAGCTTGGCAGATTATTGAGGGTCACATGTTGGCTACGACCCGCCAAGATAAAGTGAGATTGACAACGCTTAGCTAGGGCTAGGGCACACTCAAAGGTTACGCCTTTTGCACCCCCGGTCACCAGTATTTTATCTGCGCTGTTCAGCTCACTTTTTGCTGTTTTTATGCTCGCATCGCCTGCAATCAGGGCTGTGCGCTGCAGTTGACCTTGCTCATTGAGGCTTAAACCTACTTCGTTCAATGTTGCATTGCTATCAAACAGCTCGTTGGCGATGGCATCACTTAAGCGGCTGGCATCCAATGCTGGTGCGATGTCTAATGCACGGCAAAATACGCTTGGCCACTCGTGACTTAATGTCTTGGTGAGACCAGCCAGTGCGGCTTGGTTGAGCTCTGCAGTTTTTAACTGTTCAAGGTCTAAATAACCGAAGCCACCGTCAATACGACTGACGCTGATGAATGCGCGTCGCGCACCGGTATCTTGGGTTAATTTAGCTTGCAACAACTTGGCCCACAAGAAGGCTTGGCTCAAGTGATTGAAGCTGTCGTCGCTAAGCTGCACGCTGCTATTATCTGTTGCTTGCGCCTCTTGCGGGTGCAAGTGAACAAAGCCGCTGATAGTGCCTAACTGCTTTTCAATCTGGGCAATTACAGCAGCGATGCCAGTTTCATCTACACTGTCAGCTTGAAAGCTTTTGATATCACTGTTTAGCGGTGACTGTGGTTGACCTTTCGGTAAACGCACTACAGCCACGTTTAAGCCCTGTTTAACCAGTTTCTCGGCTAGCACACCTGCATTATGGCCATCATCATTGATCACAACGTGAGTGTTAGCGGCGAAACAGTTGTTAACTAACTCCGCCGCATCAAGCTTTTTTAGCGCTACCTCGCTGTGAGGTGGCAGTTCAACACTCGGCTCGCTTGAGATCGCAGCAGGCTTATCATTTAAGGGCTCAGCCTTTACAGGCGCAGCGATTGATGAAGCGCCGAGCTTACTGTTCATATAGCTAACAATTTCACCTAAGGTACGACACTCGGCTAAATCTTCTGGGTTTAACTCAGGTAGACCCAGTAGCTGGTCTTGCACTGTGCCTAAAATTTCAACGCGCTTGATAGAGTCGATACCTAAATCGGCTTCCATATCCATCTCTAGGGCGAGCATCTCTGTTGGGTAACCGGTTTTCTCGGCCACCACGTTCATCATGGTGTTGTGCACTTGCTCGTTAGTCAGGCCGCCTTGAACAGGCGCAGCAGTCGTGGCAGGAGTGAGGGCAACAGGCGCAGCGGCTATCGCTGGTAACTTGCTGTTCATATAGGCAACAATTTCACCTAAGGTACGACACTCGGCTAAATCTTCTGGGTTTAACTCAGGTAGCCCTGGTAGCTCGTCTTGCACTGTGCCCAAAATTTCAACGCGCTTGATAGAGTCGATGCCTAAATCAGCTTCCATATCCATCTCTAGGGCGAGCATCTCTGTTGGGTAACCGGTTTTCTCGGCCACCACGTTCATCATGGTGTTGTGCACTTGCTCGTTAGTCAGGCCGCCTTGAACAGGCGCAGCAGTCGTGGCAGGAGTGAGGGCAGCTGGCGCATTTGCAGCAGCGGGCGCAGCGGCTGTCGCTGGTAACTTGCTGTTCATATAGGCCACGATTTCGCCTAAGGTACGACATTCAGCTAAATCTTCTGGGCTGAGCTCTGGTAGCCCTGGTAGCTCGTCTTGCACTGTGCCTAAAATTTCAACGCGCTTGATAGAGTCGATGCCTAAATCGGCTTCCATATCCATCTCTAGGGCGAGCATCTCAGTTGGGTAACCGGTTTTCTCGGCCACGACACTCATCATGGTGCTATGCACTTGCTCGTTAGTTAGACCGCTTGGAGCCGACGCGCTTGTTGTAACGGGTGCACTGCCAACGGCTGGCAGTTTACTGTTCATGTAAGCAACGATTTCACCTAAGGTGCGACACTCGGCTAAGTCTTCTGGGCTGAGCTCTGGTAGCCCTGGTAGCTCATCTTGCACTGTGCCTAAAATTTCGACGCGCTTGATAGAGTCGATGCCTAAGTCAGCTTCCATATCCATCTCAAGCTCAAGCATCTCAGTTGGGTAACCGGTTTTCTCGGCTACCACGTTCATCATGGTGCTATGCACTTGCTCGTTAGTTAGACCGCTTGGAGCCGACGCGCTTGTTGTAACGGGTGCACTGCCAACGGCTGGCAGTTTACTGTTCATGTAAGCAACGATTTCACCTAAGGTGCGACACTCAGCTAAGTCTTCTGGGCTGAGCTCTGGCAAACCTGGTAGCTCATCTTGCACAGTGCCTAAAATTTCAACGCGCTTGATAGAGTCGATGCCTAAGTCGGCTTCCATATCCATCTCAAGTTCAAGCATCTCGGTTGGGTAACCGGTTTTTTCAGCCACTACCGACATCATGGTCGCTTGCACTTTATCAGCAGAAAGCGCGTTGCTTGGCGCTGGTTCAATGACTGGGCTTGCAACAACTGGCGTTATAACGGCTGGTGCAGTAACTGCCACGACAGGTGCGCTAACGGCAGGCGCTACAGCTTTTGGTGCTACCGCAGGGGCAACGGTAGGTGCTGCCTTTGTCATTGAGGTTGCCGCAGTGCTAGCCAATGGTGCAGCGGTAACGACTGTGGCTGACTGGGTTGGCGCTGCTTGTACTGGCGTTGGCGGAGTTGTAGCGATTGCACCATGATTTAACAGTTCAAGCGCAGCAGTATTGCTTTGTGCTTGCAGTTCAAGGAACTGTGTATGGCTTTGCAGCGTTTGCGCCTGATGCTGATGGAACTGCTCCATTGAGCGTTGCAGACTTTCTGGAATAGTCATTCCAGAGGCTGCCATCTGTGCTTGCGCGGTCATCAAACTAGTGAAGGTTTCACCATATTGCTGAGGAATGGATAAGAACTGCTGATGCAATGCCGCCGCTTGGTTTTGCGCGGCAAAGAACTGGCTTAGGGCATCGTTGCTCACTGGCGTGGGCGTGGTGGTAGCCATTTGGGGCGCAGCCGCTTGTGCTGGGGTATTGTTTACAGGCGAACGGTTTACCGCACCGTTGTTTTCTACGACTTTTTCTACAACTTTCTCAACTTCCACAATCTTCTCTACTTCTACAATTTTCTCGACTTCGACCACTTTCTCAACTTCAACTAATTTTTCAACTATTTGACTCGAGATCGCACCTGTTTGTAACGATTTGGCCATCTTAGCCTGAGTTGCTGGGCTAATATGGTTGGTCGCTGTCAGCTTAATGTTCATTGCCGATGGCTGCTCTTCGGCCGCTATTGGCGCCGCATAAGGATCAAGGTTTTCTAATGCAATGCCATTAACAGCAAGTTGAACTGCCGCTTGACGCAGTTGCAGATCGCTATTGCCTTTAGGGTTTGGGTTGATGCTGACAGTGCACAGTTCGCTCATCTTGTCGCTAAGGGTGTTTTCAACCAGTTTTTGTAAGATGTTTTTAGGACCGAACTCAACAAATACACGGGCACCCGCATCATACATGGCTTGCAACTGCTCGCTAAAACGAACCGATTGCAGCATATGTTGCTTAAACTCGCTCTTAATGGTCTTCGCGGCCGAGTTATACTGTTGGCCTGTGGCATTTGAGTAGATCGGGCGTTGTGGCTTAGTGAATTTCGCCGCATCGATAGCCTTAGCAAACGGAGCTTGAGCATGGCCAACCAATGGCGTATGGAACGCCCCCGAAACCGGCAGTGAGATCGCTTTAAAGCCGATGTCACTTAAGGCTTTTGCTGCCTCTGAAGTTGCGGCAGTCGGTCCGGCAATCACTAGCTGAGTTGGCGCGTTGTAGTTTGCCACTTTTACGTCATCAAATTTGGCGATAGTTGATTCAAGTAATTCAAGATCACTGGCAGCTTTGGTGATAATGGCATACATTGCGCCGCTATCCACACCGTCATCAAGCTTAGTCGCCATGGCATCGCCGCGGGCAAAGGTGAGCTTGTAGTAATCGTCACTGCTGATAACCCCTGCGGCACAAAGCGCACTGAGTTCACCAAAGCTGTGGCCAGCGACCATGTCAGCTTCAAAACCTGCGGCGGTCAATAACGCGTATTGGCCCATTGAGATGGCACCAATCGCACTTTGTGCGTTAGCTGTGTTGGTTAATAGTGCTTCTTGTGCTTTTTTAGCCTCAGTGCTAAACACTGGAATAGGGTAAACAACCTGAGACAATGGTGTCTTGTTGTGGGCATCAAACACCTTGTCAGCGCGTACAAATTGCTGGCGTATCTCTGGGAAGTGGCAAGCGAGTTCACGGCCCATATTGAGGTACTGTGAGCCTTGGCCTGCAAAGAGGGCGGCCACTTTACCCTCTGTCATTGCTGTGGCGCGGTAATGAATACCACCTGGCAGTGACCAGTGAACCTCATCACTATTTTGTAGTTTAGTCAGCGCTTGATTAATCAGCTTGATGAGTTCGTCATTGCTGCTAGCAACCAATCCGAGCCGCGGTGCATTCGATTCAAGTTTACGAACGTCATAATCGCTGGCGATGTCAGTTAAGCGAGTGCCATTATTCGCTGCGCTGAGGGCGCTATTGAGGCTTGCGATTAACTCAGCGTTATTCGCGCCACTAAAGAGCAGGCTTTGAGCAACGCTGCGCTGACGGTATTGGGTTAGCTTGCTATCAGTGCGTGCATGGTCACTGTTGTACTCTTCCAATACAAAGTGGAAGTTAGTGCCACCAAAACCAAATGAGCTGATCCCAGCGCGGCGCGGCGTGCCATCGGGACGAGGCAGCCATGGGCGGGTTTCAGTATTGAGATAAAACGGCGAATTTTCGATATCCAGCTTTGGATTTGGCTCGCTGACGTTAATGGTTGCTGGCAACACTTTGTGGTGAAGCGCTAGCGCCGCTTTGATCAATCCAGCAGTCCCTGCGGTTGATTTAGTGTGACCAATTTGCGATTTCACCGAACCCAGCGCGATATGTTGTTTACTGTCGTTCTCTTCTGAAAACACAGAGCTTAAGCCTCTAAATTCAGCCGCATCACCCGCCGCAGTACCGGTACCGTGGGCTTCGATGAGTCCTAGGGTGTGGGGTGCAAAGCCTGCATCATCATAGGCGCGTTTTAGTGCTTTAGCTTGACCTTCAGGGCGCGGCGCATAGATAGATTTAAATTTACCATCAGATGAAGAGCCGATACCTTTTATGACAGAGTAGATACGATCGCCATCACGCTCCGCATCCTCAAGACGCTTAAGCGCTATCATGCCGATGCCTTCGCCAATCATCATCCCTTTAGAGTCGATATCAAAGGGCTGAATGGTTTCATTGGTGGTAAAGGCGGGGGTCTTTGAGAAGCTCATATACATCGAAGGAGAGTTGTCGGTACAGACACCACCAGTGATCATCATCTCTGAGCGGCCTTCAACGAGCTCGCTTAGTGCCATACGCATAGCGGCTAATGAACCAGCACACGCGGCGTCGACAACACAGTTCATACCACCTAGGTCGAAACGGTTGGCAATACGGCCTGCAATCACGTTACCTAAAGAGCCAGGGAATGAGTTTTCTTCCCAATGGATGTATTGGTCTTGGAACTTCTTAATCAGCATCTCGCTGTCAGCATCGCTGATACCGCTGCTCTTAAAGACTTTCTTTAGCACTGGATACTGTAGACGTGAATTAAGGCTTTGGCTGATCTTCTGACCGCCACCGACACCTAGCGTAATACCGATTTTGTCACGGTCATAATCAGCCGGTAGGTTGGCATCGGCTAACACTTCTTTGGCGACAATCAGCGATAGCAGTTGTGAGGTATCGGTCAGCTCCAAGATATTTGGCGGCAGGCCAAACTCCATTGGGTTAAAGTTAACTTCTGGCATAAAACCACCGCGTTTGCAGTAGCTTTTATCTGGCGCACTTTTGTTGCTATCAAAGTAATCTTCGGTATTCCAATGGGTGTCTGGTACTTCAGTAATGGCGTCGATTTTTTCGCTGATTAAATCCCAAAACTTATTCAGGTAGCGAGAGTTAGCAAAGATACTGGCCATGCCAACGATAGCAACAGGCATATCTTTAAGTCGCTTATTTAGACGGGTGTCGCTCTGCGTCTGGTCGGCGGCTTGTTTAGCGGTAGGTTTAGAGGTCTGGCTCATTATGAGTCTCCAGTGGATGCCTGATTATCAGGCGTCTTGTTGTTAGTGTCAGCGTCTGCTTGTGTGCCATGAGTAAGCTTGGCACCAGGGAATCGCTGTAAAAAAGTGTGATAGTTACGAACGAGCAACTTACGTAAATGAAACGGCCCATGCTTTAACACATGGGTGATATAACGGCTTGTGGCTTGGGTGTTGCCATCTTGATATATATCTAAATAGATCCAGTCACTGTGAGGATCTATGCCCAGCAATACCGAACTTGGGGTAGCGTCGGTCAGTTGCGGTGGAATGGTTAGTGATGCCACTTGGACCACTGTGTCACCATCGGCTTGCGGCAGCGCCAAGGTGTTGGCCAAAGTTTTGGGGTTGAGCGTGTAGGTCGCAATATGACTCCCTTGGGCGATAGGCAACTGATTAAAGTAGCGCTCAGGGACGTTAGGGCTTTCAATATCGCTAACACGGGAAACACCGTAACGTTTAAGGCAACGCGCCAGTCCAGAGCGGGACACATGGGGATTGATAAAGATTTGAGTGACCTGCAATAGCCTGTCTAGAGGCATCTTAAGCTGATACCTTAGCCCAACCACGACATACTCTTGCATTGGCGTGAGCGTTGTATTGAGGTGATGGGGGGTATTAGGCGTATTGTTGACAGAGTCGCGCTTACGCCACTTGCGCACAGTGGCTTCACTGATGTTGAGTACCTTGGAGAGTTGGCTGACCGGAAGGTCTGATTCTTGGATGAATCGGCGCATCTCAGGGGTTGTGGTGGCATTTTTATGCCTAGACTCGGTGACACTTTGCGTACAGTCATCCGGCTTGTCACTATTTTCGCGAGCATTACCGCTCTGAGGCTCAACCATAGATATTGCAAGTTTCCATGAATAATCTACTGGGACATTGCCGCTGTATATCGGCCCTTTTGAGCTGCAGACTCATCAGGTATAAAGGCAATGTGACAGTGATTTATAGCTATTTGCCCAGCAGACTACAGTAGGTTTGGGGTCAATACAATCACCTGGGACTTAAAACTGCCTGTTTAGACCAGTTTAAGCGTACGCTTGTACGCTAATTGTTTGGGTGTTGTATAAAAAATGCTAGTGATTTTAAACCGTGATCTCGATCAATTGTTCATCACAATTACAAGCCTATACTGGTCATTAATAAACCGATAACAACTCTCTCTTCTTATTCGCAGCACACACGGTTTTGTTTGCAGTGTAGCCAAATCGTAACGCTGTTATGTATTGGACAACATAAAATGAAGGAGGCCAAAATGGCTGAGTTTACAACTGAGCAGATAAGGAATCTGGCGGTGCTCGGGCACACAGGTGCGGGTAAATCCTCACTGCTAGAGGCGTTACTGTTCCAAGGTAAGGCGATCACGCAAAAAGGCAGGGTGGATAAGGGCACAAATCATGCCGATTTCACTGCCCAAGAAAAAGATCATCGCCATAGCTTAGAACCTTCCTTTCTTAATCTCGACGTCGACAACCACCACATCAACTTTATCGATACTCCTGGGCTACCTGACTTCTTTGGTCGTGCCTTGTTGCCGCTTCCTGGAGTGGAAACTGTGTTGTTGGTGATTAACGCGACCACAGGGATTGAAACCATCACTCAACGAGCGTTTGAAGCCGCTAGAGCCCAAGGAAAAGTGGTATTAATTGCCGTTAACCATATCGATGGCAATGCCGACTCTTTGCCTCGATTGCTCGATGATATTCAAACCAAATTTGGCCATCGTTGTTTGCCGGTTAATTTACCAAATGCTGCGCTCGATGATGTGATTGATTGTTATCTGCATCCACAGCCTCAATTGCAGGGCGATGCGCTCTTTCATGATATCGCCAGCGCTCGCGATGAACTGGTTGATACCGTACTGGAAGAAGATGACGATTTGATGGCACTCTATTTAGAACAGGGAGAGTCACTTAATCCAGAGCAATTACATGCGCCGCTCGAAGCCGCCTTACGCATGGGACACTTGGTGCCTGTTTGCTTTACCAGTGCCGAAACTCAGGTGGGTATTGCAGCCTTGCTCGAATGCATTATTAAGCTATGTCCTAATCCGCTAGAGGCAAATCCGCCGCAGTTTTTAAAAGGCGAAGGCGACAGTGCGTTGCCAGTGGATGTGACGCAAGGGGCTGATGATCACGTACTCGCTCATGTCTTTAGGGTGGGTATTGATCCCTTCTTTGGACGTATGGGCGTGTTCCGTGTCCATCAGGGAACCATTAATCTTGGTATGAAACTCTTTATTGGTGATGGCCGTAAGCCCTTTAAGGTGACCAATTTATTTAAGTTGCAAGGGGATAAACAGCTGTCCGTCACCTCAGCTGTACCGGGGGATATCTGTGCGGTATCTAAAGTTGATGAGCTAAGTGTTGGTGCTGTGCTTCATGATAGTCATGATGAAGATGAGTTTAGGCTACCTGCGTTAACACTACCACAACCTATATTTGGCCTCGCAGTATCGGCTAAGCGCCGTGGCGATGAGCAAAAAATTGCCGAGGTGCTCAATAAACTGGTGGTTGAAGATCCGAGCTTACAGATAGCTAAGAATGAGGCTGAAGGTCAGACGATATTACAAGGCCAAGGAGATTTGCATCTGCAAATAGCCCTGGAAAAAGCCCATGACATGTTTAATGTCGATATGGATACCGACGTGCCTGCAGTGGCTTATCGTGAAACCATCACTGCAGCAGCGACGGCACGTTATCGCCATAAGAAGCAGTCTGGTGGGTCTGGTCAGTTTGGTGAGGTTGAGCTAACCGTTGAACCCTTGCCACGGGGCGCGGGTTTTGAGTTTATCAGCAAAGTTGTTGGGGGCTCGGTGCCCAGTCAATATATTCCAGCGGTAGAGAAAGGCATTAAAGAAGCGATGAGCGGCGGAGCGCTTGCAGGTTACCCCATGCAGGATGTGCGGGTATCTTTGCTCGATGGCAAGCATCATAGTGTCGACTCCAAAGAGATCGCCTTTGTGATGGCGGGCAAAAAAGCTTTCTTAGATGCGGTACATCAAGCCCAAGCGGTTATCTTAGAGCCGATAGTTGAGATGCAGGTGCGCGTAGCGCAAGAGCATGTCGGTGATATTACGGGTGATATCAGTGCCAATCGCGGCATTATCTGTGGTACGCAAGCACTGGGCAATAGCAAAGTGGAGGTTGAAGTGGAAGCACCACTGGCCACCGTTGATGATTATTCTACGCGGCTTAAATCGATGACGGGCGGTGATGGTCAATTCTCAATGGCATTTAGCCGCTACGATATTGTGCCTGAATCGGTACAGCGCGAATTAATGGCTGCAGCGAAGCGTGAATAATAAAGGTCACGGGTTTTATCGCTGAGTACATAACTATTACGCAGAGTTATTGAGGCTAAAGCGTCGGATAGACTGAAAAGGAGAACTGCGGTTCTCCTTTTTAATGGGCTATTTTTTAGGTTGGATTGATGTCAATGTTCTGTTGGTCCAGTTCGCTGGTGGAGTACCTCACTTGGCCGGTACCAGAGCGTTTTGCTTGATACATAGCCGTATCGGCGGCAATAAGTAAGTCTTTACTGCTGGTGGCGTTTGAGGGAAAGAGGGCGACGCCTATGCTAAAATTGGTGGTTAGCGATCGGCCCGCTATGTCAAAGTGTCGATGCTGGCATTGCTGAATCGAGTTAATTAAACGGGTTAACTCACTACTTTGTCGTTGTGGTTCAATAATGAGCAAAAACTCATCTCCGCCTATGCGAGCAAGCATACCTGTATCATAGATACATTCACTTAACCTATCGCTGACTTGCTTGATGAGCGCATCGCCGACGTCATGGCCATAGGTATCATTAACGTCTTTAAAGTTATCAAAATCTAAAAAGATCACCGCTAGCTCACTGTTGTTGGCCCGCGCCTTTTCCAGCATATCCTCGAGGTAACTCATGGCGAAATTTCGATTAGGTTGCCCAGTCAAAGTGTCGTAGTAGGCACTGTAGGCAATCTCTCTGTTAAGGGCTTTAATATCAGTGATACGGCGAAGGCCGTAAACTGTGGCGACAATGGCAAGCCAAAAGAAGGCGAAGATGATTTCGTCGAGCTCCCAGTCTTCATGACTGCGGGTAAATAGGTAGATATTTTCGACCAGCTCCATATCTGAAACTGTGGTGATGATGGTCAGCAAACTCACGATAATGATACCAATAATGAGATCAAATAAAGCGCGTTTTCTCATTTTGATACTGGTTGGTGTATTCATGAATTTTTTAGGTTTTTTCACAGTGTCTCTCTATGTGAGTCTGTTAGCTAAATCACTTAACACCTTAAATTTAGCTGACATTTGGCTGTGCTGCTTTGATTTTTATACGGGATGTTATAGCAGACTAAAATAGTGTCATGCTTGATAGCCTATGCGCTGTTTTTATTGATAAGAAACGAAAATACATATAGGCGGTGACTGCAGAATCTCATGGCTAACTTGTGAGGAGGGAGGGAGATAGATGGAGGTTGCCCTTATTGGACACTCCATCAATATTACTGGCTGATTACTATAATCTGGGGCTTATATCATAACTCATTTGCTTCATTGATTCGTTCACGGCGTTCTTGTTCTTCATCAAATGCAGCCTGGATCTCTTCGAGTATCGATACAACATCGGCGCTCGTTGTATCTTCGATAAACTCACCTGTGAGTTCGGTCTCGGGAAAGAGCTTACCTTTTTCATACAGACTCCACATCTCTTTTGCATAGTGAGTCTGTTTTAGCTCTGGAGCAAATTGCGCATAGTAATGGGTCATATTATTCACATCCCGCGCGAGCATCGCTTTGGCATTGTTGTTGGCTGAGGCATCGACGGCTTGGGGAAGGTCGATAATGACAGGGCCATTTTCATCGAGTAGTACATTAAACTCAGACAGATCGCCATGAACAATACCGACGCAAAGCATTTTTGTTATAGACCGCATCATAGTGGCGTGATCAGCTAGGGCTTGTTCGGCGCTCAGTTCGATATCATTTAGCCGCGGTGCGACATCACCTTGGCTGTCTGTGATCAGCTCCATCAGCAGAACGCCATCAAAGCAGCCAAAGGGAGTAGGGACTCGGATCCCCGCATTGGCGCACTTGTACAGGGCGTCAACTTCAGCATTTTGCCAAGCGTGTTCTTGCTGCTCACGGCCGTAACTTGAGCCTTTTTCCATAGCGCGACTGCGACGACTATTGCGGCTTTTTCTACCTTCTTGATATTGCGCCGCTTTTTTGAAGCTACGTTTAATTGCCTCTTTATACACTTTGGCACAGCGGATCTCATTGCCGCTGCGAACCATGTAGACGGTAGCTTCTTTGCCACTCATGAGCTGGCTAATCACTTCGTCAATGAGACCATCATCAACCAGTGGTTGTATACGTTTGGGAGTTTTCATTGCGCCGTTATACCTTACTTGGCCGCAGGATGGTACCTATTGCAGGGCAAAATTTAACTTTATCGCAATCAGTATAACCGTGTGGTCGTGCTGTGAGCGTTTAGGTTGGCATGAAAACACCTTGCCCTATCATTGACCGAGTACCACCTCTATCTCGATGACTTTGCTCGTCTCTGCACTTGATGATGGAGAGGGGATGTTACTTATCTCCATATCGGTCTCAACATTTACATTACAACAAATGTAAATGATATCTATTCTCATTTACATTTGTTGTGTTTTATTTATTATCCATAGCAGATATTAACCCCTGTGTTCACAGCACTTCTAATGGTCGTAGGCCGTTGAGGCTTACCTTGGCTTTAAAGATGATGAATATGAAAACCGTAAAACTTAGCCCAATCTGCGTAGCATTATTATGCTCACTAAATATCAATAACAAGGTTTTAGCCGAGTCTGATACCAATATTATTGAGTCTGAACGTGCTCAAAAAATAGAAACCATTGAGGTGAGAGGTCGTTATATTGACGGCTATAATGCCCATTCAGTAAGCGGCGCATCTCGTTTAGATTTAGCTATTAGTGATATTCCTCAGTCGGTCTCAGTGATCACTGATGCTCAGCTACGAGACTTTCAACTAACGGATATCAATGCGGCACTAGACAGTGCTACCGGTATCAATGTTGAGCGTATTGAAACCGACCGTACTTATTATACCGCCCGTGGTTTTGACGTGACTAACTTCCAAGTGGATGGTATTGGCTTGCCGCTAACATCGGGAAATAATCACGCTGATGAGGATACCGCTATTTACGACCGCATTGAGGTCATTCGCGGGGCTAACGGCCTGATGACAGGGGTAGGAAACCCCTCAGCCACGGTCAACTTTATTCGTAAACGACCAATGGCCAGCAACGCGCTAAGTCTGAATGCTAGTTACGGTAGTTTTGATAATATGCGCTTACAAGCCGACGGAACAGCGCGTATCAATGACACCTTTGCCGCGAGGGCTGTGGCTGTCACTCAGCGCAAAGACGCATACTTAGACAGATATTCGACAGATAAGAATGTGTTTTACCTGTTTGTTGAGGCTAATTTAACTGACGAAACCAGCTTATCACTCAGCCATAGCTACATTAATAACGACGCCAAAGGCAATAACTGGGGCGCTTTGCCACTCTTTTATACTGATGGTAGCGCGACTGACTACGACCGCAGTACCAATACATCAGCTGATTGGTCCAACTGGAAAGTGGTAAAAAACAACACAGTGCTTGAATTAAGCCATTACTTTGCCGATGACTGGCGACTGCGTGCAACCTACTCCCATAAGACTACCGATGAAGATACCGAACTTTTCTATGTTTACGGTACGCCAGACAGAGCAACAGGCCTAGGGACTACAGGTTATGGCAGCGAATATGATCTTGATGATAAGCATGACTTGGCTGATCTCTACATCAACGGTGACTTCGAGTTGTTTGGCCGCGAACATCAAATCGTGACGGGCGTTAATTATGCCAAATTACGCTATACCGACAGCTCTTTGTATGACAACACGACAGGTAATGGCTTTCCTGCAATGCCGGATCTTAAACTGTGGGATGGCAACACCCCTAAACCCATCTTTAAAGATGGATTACGCGGCAGCGATGTAGAACGTGAACAAAAGGCAGCCTACGTTACAGGGCGATTTAATCTAGTCGATGATCTGCATGTCATTGCGGGGGGACGGTACAACCATTGGCAGGCAAAAGGGGAGTCCTATGGTAAGGAGCAAGATGTTGAGGATAGCCAGTTTATCCCCTATTTAGGAATGGTCTATCGTCTGATGCCAGAGTTGGTCGCCTATGCAAGCTACACCGAAACCTTTTTGGCACAAAAAGAGTTGGATATTAATGACAATATGCTTAATCCCGTCACTGGCGAAAGTCGTGAGGTGGGCATTAAGAGTGAGCTATTTGACGGCAGGTTGCTGGCTAGTTTGGCCTATTTTGACATACAACAGACCAACCTTGCCAAACCTGACCCGCGTACCAGTGAATTACCGCCCACAGAACAGCGTTATATTGGGGCGGAGGGGATTAGTAGCCAAGGGTTTGAAATTGATATTGCAGGTGAGCTCTATCCCGGCCTAAATGCCAGCATTGGTTACACCGATTTCGATATAGAAGGGGATGACAAGGTGGCAGCCTATACACCGAATAAACTGTTTAAACTGGCGGCGACCTATGATTTTAGAGCTATCGATGGCTTCAGTGTTGGGGTCAATATGCGCTGGCAAGACAGTATCTCTCGCGAACAAGGTGTGGTTGGCGATGGATTTGCCCATGCTGGTGAAACCATAGTCACCGAGCAAAAGGCCTATGGGATTATTGATCTGATGGCTAAGTACCAGTTTAACGAAAACCTTGGTGTGAGTGTTAACGCCAACAATGTGACCGATGAGAAATACCTCACCAGTTTATATTGGGCTCAGGGCTTCTATGGCGCACCAGCTAATTATAGCGCCACGATTACCTTGAAGATGTAACACATTGACTTGATAGCACTGTGACCTGCCTCTGGGGAGCAGTGCTAGCAAAGGATTAGTTAATTTTAGGTCAGCGATTATGGCTGTTTGCAGATGAAAAAATAATGAGAAAGAGACTAATAAAATGGCATTCATATAGTGCCTTAATTGCCATGTTGCCATTGATGCTAATATCTATTACTGGCAGCATTTTAGTGTTCAAGGTGGAGCTAGATAGTTGGCTTAGGCCTGAACATATGCAAGTGGATGTCGTTTCGCAAGCCCCTCGATTGGCCTTAGATACCTTGATGCACGCTACACTTAACGCCAATAGCGAGTTTGAGCTAGGAGGGTGGGAGCTGTTTGATGATAAACAGCGATCAGATGCCGCTTACTTAATTCAGCGTGGGACTGATGATTGGTACAAGGTTTATATCAATCAGTACTCAGCAGAGCTGCTATCTTCGCCAGTGCCGATGGGGCACTACTTAACAGATTGGCTACTAGAACTTCATTACTCATTTTTATGGCATGTAAAGGGGGCCACCATAGGTTTCGTTAGTGCGTTAATCATGTTGTTTCTTGGGGTGAGTGGGATCATTTTATATCGTAAGTTTTGGCGTAAGCTCTTTACTTTGCGACTTCACGCCGCTAAACGAGTGTTGTTCAGTGATTTGCATAAGTTAGTTGGTATCGTTAGTTCGCCAGTGCTCATTATAGTGTCATTTACGGGCGCTTATTGGAATATAGCCGGCATACTACATGAAATGGATGCGCACGGTGACGGCGAGCATTACCTGATCAGTGCACCGTTATATCGTCCAGATATCTCCTTTGAAGTTTTGCGTCAACAAGCATCACTCGAAATAGACGGTTTTCAGGCTGGCTATTTAGCGATGCCCCATGAGCCTGAGCGAGATATTACTTTTTATGGCCAGGTACAGAGTAGTAACCCGCTGCACAGCGAATATGCCAGTATGGTAAGTTTCGATAAGACCAACGGACTGATGATACAGAAACAAGATATTCGTGATGCTGATTGGTTGACGGTATTCTTAGACAGCTTTCGAAAACTTCACTTTGGTTATTTTGGTGGGCTGTTAACGCGTATTCTATGGTGCTTGCTGGGACTGATGCCGCTATTGTTAGCACTAACTGGTGGATATCTTTACTGGTTTCGCCGTCGGCAATCTAGGCGTACTCCCAATTCTGAGCGTCGCTCGCTATTGTTCAGATGATCTGTCCCCCAATTGTTTTACCCATAGGTTTATAGCGGGGATAACTGGGTCGATCACCTTTTAAGACTGATGGACATAGATATCTCAACAGCTTCTCTGCTAGGGCTATTCTAGGGCACGACGCGATGATATCCCTAGCAGCTGCCTCTTATACTGCTTACTGCCATTCTATTTACTGTTGAACTTACAAAGGCTCCGACCCCTCGGTTGTCGATCACCGCTGTTCATTCGATGCTAGCTGGCGACACTCTGACCGATTTCTGTTATTTGATAGCGCGCTGATGACTGCTTTAGTCGCTAGTGCGTTAATTTTGGCTGTGATATCCAAAATGCGTTTCAAACCAAGAAATTTGCTGTTTTGCAGTTACCTATGCAAATAAAACGATTTTTTTTCATTTATTTTTGCTTATAACCAATATTTTTTGTGATGTTGATCGAGATACGTTACCGATTTGTTACTCAGCCTTTTGGTATAGCGGCCTTACCTTTACGTAAAGGTAAAATTAAAACAGTTGTTTGAAAGTGATGTTTGTTGAGGTACTTATAATGCATTGTATTTTAAACAATTAATAGCTTTACGTGGAGCGTCAATCGAAACGTAAGCTTGAGTTTACTAGATATCAAAAGACAGTTTTTACTGTAACTTTTAGTTTACGTGGTGTAATTAAATATCGTTATAAATTACACGTCAAGTTATTTGGTCAATTTGTCTGACAACTTTGATATTCCATCCTTGGTTATCAGCTTGGTTTGCATTTAAACAGTTTGAATTCAATTATTTATTATGTGTTTTATATGTTGGTATTACCAATTTCTTCTGTGGTTTTCAGCTGTTTGTTGGCGAGTGTTTAACCAGTTGGATTGTTGCAAATACAATCTTTTGTTAGTAGGTTTTGTTCAAAACGTACATCTGAACGCTTAGCGATATGGCATGCAAGCATCAGCAGTACCGCAGAGACAAACCAACACTCAGTCTTAGTGGTTAATGAGCAACTAAGACGGAATCGATACATTACGTAGGAAAGCCTTGGGGGTTATCAGGATGACTGAACAAGTACTAAATAAGGACCAGACTGATACTGGTATTCGCATAACAGGTGAATATATTGCTGGCCAAGATATTGTGCTGAATGAAGGTGCGCTCAGCTTACTGGATGTCTTATGTCGTGAGTTCGCACATGAAGTCCCAAGTCTACTAGAGGCTCGTAAGGCAAAGCAGGCATTGATTGATGCTGGCGCATTGCCTGACTTTTTACCACAGACCAGAGCAATTAGAGATGGTGATTGGCAAATTCGTGGCATTCCTGAGGATTTAACCGATAGGCGTGTAGAGATAACCGGTCCGGTTGATCGCAAGATGATCATCAATGCACTTAACGCCAATGTAAAAGTGTTTATGGCTGACTTTGAAGATTCTTTAGCGCCAAGCTGGGAAAAAGTGATCGAAGGCCAAAATAACCTACGTGACGCTGTACGTGGCGACATTGAGTTTACGGCACCTGGGACGGGTAAGCACTACGCGCTTAACGAGGACCCAGCGGTGTTGATTGCACGGGTTCGTGGATTGCATCTTATAGAGAAGCACGTTGAGTTTAATGGTGAAACGATACCTGGCGCACTGTTCGATTTTTGTATCTATTTTTACCATAACTATCGCCAGCTGCTTGCCAAAGGCAGTGGACCTTATTTTTATATTCCCAAGTTAGAGAGCCATATTGAAGCGCGCTGGTGGGCAAGGGTGTTTGCTTTTGTGGAAGAGCGTTTTTGTCTAACCCCTGGCACGATTAAATGTACCTGCTTGATTGAGACGTTGCCTGCAGTATTTGAGATGGAGGAGATCCTCTATGAATTACGCTCAAATATCGTCGCGCTTAACTGTGGTCGCTGGGATTATATCTTTAGCTATATCAAAACTTTGAAAAAGCATAACGACAGAATCTTACCTGATAGGCAAGCGGTTACCATGGATAAGCCATTTTTGAGTGCCTATTCACGCTTATTAGTGAAGACCTGTCACAAGCGCGGTGCGTTAGCCATGGGCGGAATGGCGGCCTTTATTCCGGCTAAAGACGCGGCGCAGAACGAAGCGGTATTGACCAAAGTACGCGGTGATAAGGAACTTGAAGCGCGTAATGGACATGATGGTACTTGGGTGGCTCATCCAGGCCTTGCCGACACGGCAATGGGAATTTTTAACGAGTATATCGGTGAGGACCATGTCAATCAGTTGCATATCACTCGTGATGTTGATGCGCCGATACTGGCTCGAGATCTGCTGATGCCTTGTGAAGGTGAGCGCACTGAATCGGGCATGCGACTGAATATCCGTATTGCGCTGCAGTATATCGAGGCATGGATTAACGGCAATGGCTGCGTACCGATTTATGGCTTGATGGAAGATGCCGCGACCGCTGAGATCTCACGAACGTCTATCTGGCAGTGGATACAGCATGAACAGAAGCTTTCAAATGGTAAATTGGTCACTAAAGCCTTGTTTAAAGAGATGTTGGTTGAAGAACTTGCCAACGTGAAGCTTGAGGTAGGTCCAGACAGGTTTACCCATGGAAGTTACACCCGAGCAGCAGTCTTGCTTGAGCAGATCACCACCTCTGATGAGCTGGTTGACTTCCTGACCTTACCTGGGTACGAGATTTTAACTCAGGCAGATTAATCCCAGTATTGAACAACTACACCTATTGATTTTTAAGGGTAAAGGTTTACCCACAGTAAAATTTGGTGTCCTTAATGACGTGCGGTAATTAGGGACGCCGAATCCTAACACACAGATGGAGATGATTATGACTAAGGCAACTACACAAATTTCACGTCAAGAGCAGATTGATGCGATTAAGAAGGATTGGGCTGAGAATCCACGTTGGGCTGGCGTTCGCCGTCCATACTCGGCAGAAGAAGTAGTCGCCTTACGCGGTTCAATTGTGCCTGAGAATACGATTGCCACCAAAGGTGCTGCAAAGTTATGGGAATTAGTGAATGGTGGCGCTAAAAAAGGCTATGTTAACTCCCTAGGCGCGCTAACTGGTGGTCAAGCGGTACAGCAAGCTAAAGCCGGTATCGAAGCTGTGTACCTATCAGGATGGCAGGTGGCAGCAGACGCGAACCTTGCTGGCACCATGTACCCCGATCAGTCGCTTTACCCTGCCAACTCAGTTCCAGCGGTTGTGCAGCGCATTAACAACTCATTCCGTCGTGCAGACCAAATTCAGTGGAGTAATGAAGTCAATCCTGAAGATGAGGGTTACACTGATTATTTCCTGCCAATCGTTGCCGATGCTGAAGCGGGCTTTGGTGGCGTATTGAATGCCTATGAGCTAATGAAAAATATGATTGACGCTGGTGCTGCAGGTGTTCACTTTGAAGACCAGCTTGCGTCGGTTAAGAAGTGTGGCCATATGGGCGGTAAAGTACTTGTACCAACACAAGAAGCGGTTCAGAAGTTGGTCTCGGCGCGTCTTGCGGCAGACGTCAGTGGTGTTGAAACCTTAGTGATTGCACGTACCGATGCGAACGCAGCTGACCTACTGACATCTGATTGTGATCCATATGACCGTGACTTTGTTACCGGAGAGCGCACTTCAGAAGGCTTCTACCGTGTTAACGCTGGTCTAGACCAAGCCATCTCTCGCGGCCTAGCTTACGCGCCATATGCGGATCTTATCTGGTGTGAAACGGCTAAGCCTGACCTAGAAGAAGCGCGTCGCTTTGCTGAAGCTATCCACGCTCAGTACCCAGATCAGTTATTAGCATATAACTGCTCACCTTCATTTAACTGGAAGAAGAACTTGGACGATGCGACGATTGCACGCTTCCAGCAAGCTTTGTCTGACATGGGCTACAAGTACCAGTTCATCACCTTAGCGGGTATTCACAACATGTGGTACAACATGTTCGATTTGGCTTACGACTATGCTCGCGGCGAAGGTATGAAGCATTATGTCGAGAAAGTTCAAGAAGTTGAGTTTGCTGCTGCCAAGAAAGGATATACCTTTGTGGCGCACCAGCAAGAGGTGGGTACAGGTTACTTCGATAAGGTAACTAATGTGATTCAAGGCGGTGAATCATCAGTGACTGCACTGACTGGTTCAACCGAAGAAGAGCAGTTTTAATCCACCGTTTTGTTTGCTACCAATCACATGAGTTAGCTGATGATGTGACTTAGGTGATTGGTAAAACCCTTTCGACTTGCTGCGTGTTGGCAGCGGTTGTTCCTCGCATTGTGTTCCTACGTGCAATGCGAGGTTTTTCTTTCCTTTTAGCGTTATTATCAATTTTGCTTGTCTTAGCGGCCCTCTTGAGCCGCTTTTTTTTGTTTAGTATTTGCTAACGACGCCGATAGCATAGCTATTCCTTGGCGTCAAAAATGCTGCTAATCGCTTTCTCTTTGGTTTTAATTTTGAGCATAGAGCGAACTTTAGATTATGTAGCCGAATTTTCTGCCTATACTACAGCTAAAGTGTGGCGTTATAATCTTGACGTCTAACAACATTTTGTCATTAAGAGTAAAGAATAATTTGAAGGCTGCAAATCAGGCTAAGGGCGCAGATTACTGGACTAAACGGATCAGTGAACAGGAGATGCCCGCATTAAGCTCAACGGTTAAGTCACTGGAAAAGCTGGCTAAGGACGACGTGTCATCCTTAGCCATATTAGGCCGCAGTGTTATGCACGATAATGCGCTCACCTCTCGTATTCTTAAAGTGGCTAACAGTGCCATTTATAACAAAGGCATTTCACAGGTCACTACCGTCAGCCGCGCAGCGGTTGTGTTAGGTTTTGATACCATTCGTAATATCTGTATTACTGCAAAACTGTTAAGTAGCCTACTTGAAAATAAAGGGTTGTCTGAAAGCGTTTATCATCGACTGCTGACGCTTATGGCAAGGGCGTTTCAAGCGGCGATGTTAGCCAAGATGATGCTGAAAGATCATGATGAAGATTTGCAAGAAGAGGTCTTCATCGCGGCTTTACTCTATCACCTAGGAGAAAGTGCTTTTTGGAGTATGGGCGGCGAGGCAACAGAACAACTCGATGCCCGCTTACGGGAAGATAATGGTAAAGATGGCAATAGTGTTATTCGTGAACAGTTAGGGGCTTCTTTTACCCAGTTAACTATGGGTATTGCACGCAGCTGGGGCTTAGGTGATGTACTGGTCAAATCCCTGTCTAACCCGAATGAGCGAACACCAGAGATCCGTTCAATATTTTTGGCCAACAAAATTAGTGAACTGATGGTGCAAGAGCCCTGTGATGTGGTGGAGCTTAATCATCGGATAAAACAAGCCGCAGATATGTTGGGCCTTGAGGTTGATGAATTCAAAGGGCAGATGATCCGCTGTAGTAAGGCAACGAAAGCACTTGCCGACACCTATGGTGCTAAAGTATTGGTGTCATTTCTTCCAAGTACTGAAAAACTGACGCTGGAGGTTGCCCCTGAAGAGGTTGTTGCCATACGTAGCCCTAATGTCACTTTGCAACTTAAAAAACTCAGAGACTTAACGGATTGCGCCATTAAGCGGGCTAATTTCAATGAGGTGATCACCATTACATTAGAGGGGGTGCTTGATGGAATCGGCATGGACCGCTGCGGTGTGATGTTGTTATCACCTAATCGTAAACGCTTGCAGCCTAGGGTTGTGTTAGGCGATAACGGTGAAATAATGAAAAACGAGTTTATTGTCGAGCTACAATCGGCCAAGACTGTATTTTCTGAAGCCATAGAGCTTAGACAGCCACTCTTTATTGAAAAACCAAGTTCTGAAAAGTGGCGTCTATATTTGGATAGCGATATCGTAAAATATACCTCATCAACTGGGTTTATGCTGGCGCCGCTGATTATTGAAAACAAGGTTATCGGCGTACTCTACGCCGATAGACATAGCTCAGAGCGAGTCATTAGTGCAGATGACTTTGAGCGATTCACCCATTTCTCTCAGTTAACGAATGTTTGCCTCTCTGTGAGTCATTGATTGAGATGGGTAGACGCCTGTTATGGTTTGTCTTTTTTTACGGCTTTAATCTGATTAGTGATCTTTTTTGCAATCTTATTGGGGATCGGAAAGCTCAGGTGATATTGAGCTATCTTCCAGCCCTGTTCAGTTAGCAATAATGTGCCCGTCCCCCGACTCACCCCATATGCACGATTGTCTAGCAGTTCGTCGAACACGATGACATTGCCATGCTGGACGATTTTTCGATCTACTAGCTCATATCTCCACCCTTTGGTGGGGCGAGAGTAGGCTTCAAATTGCGTCATATCCCAGTATTCGGTGGCATCGGTACCAATGAAAATGGCATCTTCTGTATAGAGTGCAAAATAGTTATCCCAATCCGCAACAGCAGCGTATTGATGCAGGTTGTCGAGTACTTGAGCCGCGGGTGCTTGCTCGTCTGCATGTACACTAGAGAGACCCAACAGCATGGTTACGACGATGGCAGTGAACCATTTTTTAATTATTAATCCTGACATGAAAACTCCTCATTTTATTGCCAGTTTACTGGATCTAGTTTAAAAAAGTGACTCATCTGCTGGTAGAGCGCTTGGTGGTGCTCATAGAATTGATGTGGTTTTTCAAAAAAAGTTTCGGTGATCACGGCAAAAAATTCGGCTGGGTTGGTGGCGCCATAGTAGTTAAAGATTGATGGCAGTTGCTGCCTGGCGCAGGCTTGAAGTGCGGCAAACTCTTGGTTCATCACGGCTGACCAAGCGGCATAGTCCTTATGATTCTCTAAAATAGGAGCACCATTCGAGTGGCCATCTTCTTGGTCGAGTTGATGGGCAAACTCATGAATGACGACATTGTGACCGTCGTAAGGCTCTGCGGCATCTTCGACGGCGGTGTGCCAAGACAAAACCACTTTACCATATTCCCATGATTCACCGGATAACAGATGCTGGCGTTCCCAAATCACACCATCAGCATTCTGTTGTTGGTTGTTAACAATAAATAGTGATGGATAGACCAAAATCTGTTTGAGCTTGGGGTAATAGTTGGTGTGGCGATTGAGTAGTAGCAAACACGCTTGCGCCGCGATGGTGACCCTGATCTCATCGGTAATCGTTAATCCTTGGCAACCGATAAACTGCTTTTCGGCTAGGAATATCTTTATCTGCTTTTTTAGTTGCAGTTGTAGATCGGTTGGTAGTGCGCGAAAGAAGGGCATGCGCCGCTTTAAGATTTGACGCCACTGGCTTGGAAAGGCTTGCTTGGCAATCTGTCGACGTTTGTATTGCACATAGCGAGGTTTAAAGCCGATATAGGCAATGGCTATAAGGCTTACTAAGGTTACGATGAAAATAGCCAGCATAGGGTGCTCCTCTTTATATTTTATATGAGGGGACGCGAGTTCTTTTTCAACTCAATAGTGTGATTATTATCACAGATGAAAGAGGTTAGGGAGTGATAGAAAAAATCTGGCAGCGAAAAATAAAGGGAAAACGGTCAATCTGCTGCCAGTAAAAGGGTGGGAGAAAGGGTGTTGATAATGTGAACGCGATAGTGGGGATATCACTACCGCGCATATAGGTTTAATCCACTAAAATTGAGCGTTCCTTCTGTGATCGTTCAGCATCAGACAGCGAGTAGTGATGCTCAATTAAAAACCTGATCAATTTTGATTTAGCAATATCGCAACCACTGGCCAACTCAGCTAAATGAGCGATAGCAGACTCACTGAGGGTAAAGGTGGCCTTGCGATAAGGCATATTTCCTTTGGGTACCACTTTTTGTTGCGCCTTAACAGGCGTACTTTCTTTATCGAACAGGCCAGAAAATCCTGTTTCCAGTTCGATAACCTGTGCCATTCTTTGCACCTGCTCAGATTGACCCGCTGCATAGTGGGTAGCATCATCGATAAAGTCTTCGATCAGCGCATCGAGCGACATTTGCAGCGGTCGTTGGCCGCTGCGTTGTGCGCTAGACTGCGTAGAGTTTTTCTTGAGATCGGCCAGTCCCATAATTACCCCTTAGCTGATTCATCTGTTTTTCGGCAAGACGATTACGAATTTCTGTGGCATTTGCAGCTTGGAGCAGTTCACAGGCGATATTACGCATCTCTTCTGCGGCTTTCCCTTTGGGCTGGATTTCAATCACTGATAAACCCGACTCTTCACTGTCATCGTAGATGTTACGGCTATAAGTGATGGCATCGAGTACATTGATATCGTAGGTTCTGCATACCTCTTTTGCTTCAATGATACGGTTGACCTGATTGGGCAAGCTTGGGCATTGAGTAATCACAAAAGATGCGCGCATTTTTGGATTAATCATCATACAGGTTGCAACAATATCATCCATGTGGCTGACCGTTTTTAGGTCGCGACGCTTAGGCCTAAGCGGCATCAATACGTGTGAGGCGACTGACATGGTTGCACGCAGAGCGAGATTATCTTGGCCACCACAATCAACAATCACATAGTCGTAATGCTGTTCTAGACTTAAAAGGTCATTGCGGATTTTTCCGTAAAGCTGCACACAGTTAATACCTGCGAGTGCGCTGTTGTTATTACGAGCTTGAATCCAATCTGACGTGGTACGTTGTGGGTCGCAGTCGACCATGATCACCGATGCTCCAGACTCGATAGTCAAGAATACTGCTATGTTTTGAGCCAGACAGCTTTTACCACTGCCCCCTTTTTCACCGCCAACTAGAATGATCATTGTTATTCCTCTCGACTGTAGTGATTGCCGATGTTATCTATTCGATCTTTTTGGGCAGAAAGTTTTGTGTAATACCGCCGAAACTTTTCACCCGATATAGGTCATAGCTTCAATTTAGGTGTTTATTATATGTCAGTCAACCGTATGAATTTTGACGTTTTTTTGTATTGTGGCACTTGTCATTTTATTGACTTCTTGCCCAGTTTGGCAGATTGTTGACGCTAGAGGCTATCTTGTGAGGCTTAAGTTGTTATTGCCTTGTTAATCATGGGTTTAGGTTTGGTGATTTAGTTTTTTATGATGAGTTAGGTGGATTAGGCTTGTCATCAATTAGGTTTTATCACTATTTATATTTACTTTGGGTATATATTTGTTTTTTTATATTTCAATTACGTATATATATTTATTGTTCATCAGCCACTGACGCTTTGGGAGTGTGAATGACTAGGCTTGATTTTTACTTTATGTTTCAATAGTCGCCTTAAGGTGAGTGCCTAGATTAATTGGATAATGCAATGGATGAAAAACTCTTGGTTGAGGCTATTAATCAAACGATGCCGTTTGGTAAATATGCCGGTCGTAAGCTGTTAGAACTTCCTGAACCCTATTTAGTTTGGTTTCATAGCAAAGGGTTTCCGCAGGGAAAGTTGGGTCAGCAACTTGCATTGATGTACGAGATAAAGCTTAACGGGCTAGAAGGGATGCTAAAACCATTATTAGTTCCCAAGGGTTAGCGGAGAAACTCAGTTATGAGAGCTTGATCTAACTCTGCTTCATTGGTTGCAGATTTACTGATATTCATTGAAGATTTATTGTCGATCACATGGTTTAATGGTCTGGTAATGTTAAATACTTAAGGATTTGCAATGTTAGCTAAACTTGTTCGCTTGGCCGCTGTTGCCACATTAGCGCTAGGTATCTCTAGTGCATGGGCTGCTGGTGTTGTTCATGAGGGTACTGTTGTCGATACGATGAACGGTGGTGGGTACACTTATGTTCAAATCAAAGAGTCAGATAAGACATTTTGGGCTGCTGGCCCACAAGTGGAAGTGAAAAAAGGCGATACGGTTGTTGTTCAAGAGCAGATGTGGATGAACGATTTTACCAGCAAGACACTCGATCGTACTTTCGATGAGCTACTATTTGTTGGTCGTATCGATAAGAAGTAATCGATTTAATAACTGCTACTCTCCTGTTAGTCTTTTTAACGGTAAGAGTAAAGTTAGATGTAGCGTTGATAAGTCATTATCAGCGCTATTTTAGTTTTTGGGCTTGGTAACCACCTAAGGAAAGTGCATCAGCATATTATCAGTCATCCCATATGAGTCAAAGTTTGCAGCGCAGGTAAGCCTGATATTTCATCATGCTATTGAGCATATTCCCGAGACTATGTATCCCATTGAGCAGAAGCAAGCTTGGTCATTTGCACCTCGCTCAGCGTATCATTGGCATAAGCGCATGAGCCGCACTCAAGCTTGGTTAGTCGTTGATGATTCTCTGTCGCTAAATGGCCTTGATAAATGTGTCGGCTTCATTAATCTCGAGACGCATTTCCAACATAGAGGCTATATCGATAGCCTCTATGTATTGCCTGCCTATCAAGGCAAAAGGGTAGCTACATCGCTTTATTTAACGATGGAGGCGTGGGCACAAAAGCAGGGTATATCGCACCTCTATGTTGATGCCTCCAAGCTGTCAAAATCACTTTTTTTAACTCATGGCTTTACCCTCAAGCATAAGAGCTATCAGGAGAAACGAGGCCAAATTCTTCAGAGTTTCTACCTGACTAAAGCGCTTGTCGATTAAGCGATGATACTATCAGCCACTGAAAGCTGATTAATATAAGTGACTGGTATAACTTACTTGTGGCTCAATATCGCCCATCAGTCCCTGCTCTCGCTCCATAAAACGAATAAACGCCTGTGGGAGTGTTAGCGTGGCAATAGCGGTCTGCCAATCGGCTTGCTGTAGCGCTTGATAACCCTCTTTTCCTGATGCTGTATATGCTGAAGATACACCAAAATAGTGCTTTTCTAACTCAACGTGTTGCCAAACTTCTGTACCAGACTGGTGCGATAGGACCTCGAGTTTTATCACTCGCTTGCCGACACTTTGACGGCCATCATAGTAATATTTAAGCCCGTAGGTATAGGGGAAACTGCCTGCACCTGTACCTGTGATACTGTTATTGGTCGCTGAGTTGATGGCTGATTCAATGGCCTGGTATAGGTGTTTACCTTTGATACGATATTTCACCAAAGGCAGATCAAACGGTAGCAGTCGCCCTAATACATCGGCCATCGTCAGTGGTCCTTTGTTTAATGACTGACGCACGCCGCCAGCGTTGTGCAGGGCAAAATCAACCTTATCATGCAAGCGTTTAGTTTCGTGGTAAATGCTTTTACACACCCAAGGGGCTATCTCGCTACCGTGTGGTAGCGCTTTGCTTGGCAAGCGTGTATGTACTAAGTTTTTAGGAATAAAGGCCAAGACTTGATGTTCTAAGGCCTTGATAGCTGGATGATATTTATGTTCGATAACCTGTGCAATTGTTTCATCGTGCTCATCGCCAAGTATGCCTTTATGGGCATGTATCGCTTGGGTTAATGCCTGGTAGGTTGCCGCATCAATTGGCTCATTAGTTTCAATCAGCAGGTGTTGGTCGAGCATAAAGTAGTTGTGACCATCAAGCGAAATAAGCTTGCCATCTGCGGTAAACTCAAGGTTACACAGCCCTATGGTTTCGGCATATTTGCCTGCATGTAAAATCGGTGTCCCATTGACCGCTTCACCATAGGGGAGGGCACTCATGCCTAGGTGATTGAATTCACCTTGCAGTGTGTGTGAATGCCCGCCAACGATGACGCTGATACCAGACACTTGCTGGGCCAGTTGTTTGTCCATCTCCCAACCTAGGTGACTGAGTACCACTATATGTCTAACGCCTTGCTGGTGCAGGGCCTGGATGGTATTGGCAGTCGTGGTCACTGCATTGACAAAATGAGTGTCATCATCAGGGCGTGCAATCTCTTTCATCTGCTCTAAGGTGATACCAATAATCGCTAAGGGTTTATCACCGATAGACTTTATCAATACCTTTGCCGTTTGAGTGTCACTGTTGTAATCGAGAAGATTATGGTGTCCAGCTAGTCTTCCTGGCTTGTTGGCAATCTCTTGACTGAGATCCATATTGCCCGCTAGTAGCGGAAAACCGATATTGTCGAGAAAGTTTTTAACCGGTTCATTGCCTGCATCTATCTCATGATTACCTAATACCATAGCGTCAGGCTTTAAACGGTTAAGGAGGTCTGCATTCGCTGCGCCTTTGAACTCGCTGAAGTAAAGCGTCCCTTGAAAGCTGTCGCCACCATGGAGAAACAGAAATGATTGCCCATTTTGAGCGGCTTCTGCCCGCGCTTGTTCTACCTGGTAACTGATACGCGCATAACCCCCACTGTGACTATTAATGTCATAGGTTTTACCTTGATGCTGGAGCTTAAATTGAACGCGTGTCGGCTCGAAGTGTGAGTGGGTATCGTTAATGTGAGCAAGTTTTAAGGTATATCTGACTGTCATGTAGGCCTCTTTCGTCGACCGAGGAGTATAGCATTGGTAGCCAGAAATGAAAAAGGGAAGCCGACGCTTCCCTTTTAATCGCATTCCATCACCTATTTGATGTGTGACTCACTCGATTGGCTGACACTTCCAGGGATTGGTAAGTCAGTTTCGTCATCACCCGAACCTTCATCAGAAAGACGAATCCCTTTGTGCGTCATGCGTCGCTGCCATAACTTACGGGCCAGCTGCTGCATATCGGTGACAGGGTCGTTACTGTCTACAATTTCGAGTCCAAGTAAGGACTCAATGATATCTTCAAGGGTCACAACGCCTTGATTACTACCGTATTCGTCAACCACCATGGCGATCTTGGTGTTGCGCTTAATCATCAATTGAAACAGGGGTAATATTTTTGCTGTTTCGGGGACGATAACTAAGTTACGTTTAAGCTTGAGGATCGGCTCTAACGGCGTATTACGTTCGGCTAGCAAGATATCATTACGGTTGATGTAACCGATTATGTTATCGCGATCTTGCTCGAAAATCGGAATTCGGGTGAAGGGAGTGCCCTTATGTTTATTAGCAAACTCTTCTTGAGTTAATTCACAAGGCAAGCTAAACATGACCGTTCTCGGTGTCATGATGGCCGTTACGGGCATCTCTTTTACCGATAACATCTGCGTTAGAATCTTAGATTCTTGCTCATCAAGTTCGCCAGATTCATGACCTATTTTTGCCATAGCACTCAGCTCTTGGCGAATATATTGGCCTTCATCCCCTTTGCCTAACTTTTTGGTTACCTGTTGTGACATCCAGATTAATGGCTTAGTAAGACGCTCCATCCACATTAGTGCAACCGATACGGTTGGGGCGAGGCTACGCCAGTAATTTGCACCGAGTGTTTTCGGAATAATTTCCGAGAAGAATAGGATTAAGAAAGTTAAAACACCGGAGAATAGTCCCAACATATCATCACCAAACACTTTGGCGGCTTGCGCACCAGCAACGGCGGCACCGACAGTATGAGCGATGGTATTAAGGGTAAGAATTGACACCAAAGGTGATTCAACATTCTCTTTTTGTCGACTCAGGCGATCTGCTGCAGCTGGATTAGTTTCTTGTAAATTAGCGATATAGCTTGGAGTGACCGATAGAAGTACGGCTTCAAACACACTACACAGGAACGAGACACCAATAGAGACTAGGATAATAACAATAAGGGTTATCATGGGGGAGGTAAAATAACTCCGAGTAACGAGCCAACATTAGCTCGGGAGGAATTCTACCATAGTCTATTTCGTTGCTGGCTAAAATTTATTGATATCTGTATAATTCGCCGCCCTGTAGCAGGATTTGGTGTTGAGGTTAGTCAAAATGAGTGAGAAAAAGATCAATTTATTGGATCTAGACCGTAAAGGGTTAAGAGCGCTATTTTCCGAAATGGGTGAAAAGCCATTTCGTGCCGATCAATTGATGAAGTGGCTTTACCATTTTGGCGTAAGTGACTTTGAACAGATGACAAATATAAACAAAGCATTGCGAGCTAAACTTGCGGCGCGTTGTGAAATTGTCGCGCCAGAGATTTCCAGCTATCAAAAGTCTACCGACGGCACCATTAAGTTCGCGATTAATGTCGGCCAAGGGCAAGAAGTTGAAACGGTTTATATTCCTGAAGAAGATAGAGCCACTTTGTGTGTCTCATCGCAAGTGGGTTGTGCGCTGGAATGTACCTTCTGCTCTACGGCGCAGCAAGGCTTTAACCGCAACCTAACGGTATCTGAGATTGTCGGCCAAATATGGCGCGTCTCTCATTTTCTTGGATTTCAAAAAGAGACTGGCGATCGTCCAATCACCAATGTGGTGATGATGGGGATGGGTGAGCCTCTGCTGAATCTAAAGAATGTGATTCCCGCTATCGATATCATGTTGGATGATTTTGGTTTTAGTCTATCGAAACGCCGCGTAACTGTGTCTACCTCTGGGGTTGTGCCAGCACTAGATATTTTAGGTGACAGTTTAGATGTGGCCTTAGCGGTCAGTATCCATGCGCCAAATGATGAACTGCGTGATGTCTTGGTTCCAGTAAACAAGAAATACCCGCTTGAAGATTTCTTGGCTGGCATACGTCGTTATATTGCGAAGTCTAACGCTAACCGTGGCCGGGTAACGGTTGAGTACGTGATGCTTGACCACATCAACGACAGTACTGATCAGGCGCATGAGTTGGCTAAGCTGATGAAAGACACACCCTGCAAGGTTAATCTTATCCCGTTTAATCCATACCCAGGTTCACCATACGGGCGTTCATCTAATTCGCGTATCGACAGATTCTCTAAAGTGTTGATGGAATATGGCCTTACAGTGATAGTGCGTAAGACTCGTGGTGATGATATCGATGCCGCCTGTGGCCAGTTAGCAGGGGATATCCGTGACAGAACAAAACGTTTAGCGAAAAAACGCATGCAAGATAGCCAGATTTCAGTCACAATAAAGTAACTTATTGTATCTGCTACGAGATAGGCTTGCCATGATGCACCAAAAGCCAAAATTTTCGATTCTTTTAATCCTGACATCAATCATGGTGTCGGGGTGTGTTACCGAGCGAACATACAGTGGCACCGATGTGCCTGTGACCGAGCGTGCCTTCGATAATGTTACCGCTGCCCGTCAGCGAGTACAGCTTGGTTTGACCTATTTGAAAAAAGGTAACAGTGAGCAGGCAAAGTACAACCTTGATAAGGCATTGGAATTTGCGCCAAATCTTGAAGATGTACATGTCGCATTAGCTTATTATTATCAATCTGTTGGCGAAATAGAGCTAACAGAGAAATCCTACCGTGATGCGATTAATGCCAGTGATGCCACTGGCGATTCCATGAATAATTTTGGTGTGTTTTTGTGTCAACAAGAAAAGTATGACCAAGCCGAAGAGATGTTTCTTAAAGCGGTTAAGATGCCTAAATACACCCGCTCAGCATCGAGCTATGAAAACCTAGGTATTTGTAGCCGTAAATCGGGCGACTTACAAAAAGCACAACGCTATTTTGGTATGGCCCTCAATTATGACCCTCGACGGGCGACTTCATTAATTGAGATCTCTGAGATTGAACTTGAACTGGGTAACTATTCGGCAGCCAAAGCTGGCCTGGCACGTTATCACAGAGTGGTGCCTGAATCAGCCCAAAGTTTAGCGTTGGGAATTAAAATTGAGCAAGGTCTTAATGATAGTGATGCAGTAAGAAAGTTTGGCATATTGTTACTCGCCAAGTTTCCTGCTTCATACGAGGCTAAGCAATATCGAGCAAGTATGCACTAATGACTGAAAATCAAACCGATATGCTCAAGGATGAAGCATCAAGTAACAAGGATGAGGCACCTACACCTAAATTAGGTCAGTTACTCAAAGACGCTCGCGAGCAGCGGGGAAGTAGTATTGCGCAGATCGCTGAGCAACTGCACCTGCGTCCATCCATTATTGAAGATATTGAAGCCGACAACTTTGAAAATATTGCCTCAGCCACCTACGTCAAAGGTTATATCAAAAATTATGCCCGTGTTGTGGAGCTAGATAAGGCGATTGTAGAGCGGTGTTTGACCGAGTATTTTCCGGTGGCAAGTTCACCCACCATGCAGAGTTTTTCGCGTAAAACGACGCGTCAGGCGCGTGATGGTCGATTAATGATGGTGACTTATTTCATCGTCTTCACTTTGCTTGCTTTACTGGTGTTGTGGTGGGTTCAGAAGTCTGAGTTGATGTCGGGGATTGACTTGTCGACATTGACAGTGGAAGAGGTGGCTGACATTTCTTCGGATGTGGACGTCAATGCCGGCGACCCTAATGCTGCAATCCATAGCGCAGATGCGCAGGCTGCGACGGGTATTGAACCTGTGTCACGTGCCAATGTAAACCCTTCAGTATTATCATTAATTGATACCGACAGTGCGCCGCAGGATAGTACTACAACAGAACTTCCCGAGGCAAGATTAGCGCAAGTCTCCGCTACTGATACCGAGGTTACAACTGAGGATACTGCCGCGGCGCAAACAGCCATTGCTATCCGGTTAAGCAGCGACTGCTGGATAAAGGTCACAGATGCGGACGGCAAGACCTTAGTGAATGGGTTAAAGGTGGCTGGTAAAGAGCTCAATGTCTTTGGTCAGGAGCCATTTAAGGTTATATTGGGAGCACCTCAATCCGTCGCGTTGTCTATCAATGGCCAAGATGTCGATTTAGGTAAGTATCCCAGCGGCAAAGTCGCCAGACTGACACTATCAAGTCCAGTCAATCTTTGAAGTAGAAGAGTGAATTAAGATGTACAACGAGTCCCCCATTATTAGACGTCCATCGACCCGTATTTATGTAGGTGATGTGCCCATTGGCGATGGCGCACCGATTGCGGTGCAATCGATGACGAATACTCGCACTACTGATGTTGAAGCGACCGTTGCGCAGATCCGCGCTTTAGAAAAGGTCGGTGCCGATCTTGTGCGTGTATCGGTACCAACGATGGATGCAGCAGAAGCGTTTAAACTGATTAAACAGCAAACCAATATTCCCCTGATTGCCGATATCCATTTTGACTACCGTATTGCCCTTAAAGTGGCTGAATATGGGGTGGATTGTTTACGGATTAACCCAGGTAATATTGGTAATGAAGAGCGTATCCGTAGTGTGGTCGAGTGTGCTCGTGATAACAATATCCCGATCCGTATTGGGGTTAACGGTGGTTCATTAGAGAAAGAACTAATGGACAAATATAAGGAACCTACGCCAGAGGCTTTGTTAGAGTCTGCAATGCGTCATGTGGATATTCTTGACCGTTTGAACTTCGATCAATTCAAAGTGAGCGTTAAGGCATCGGATGTCTTTTTAGCGGTCGAATCCTATCGTTTGCTAGCGAAACAGATTAAGCAACCGCTGCACTTGGGGATCACTGAAGCTGGTGGCGCGCGTGCGGGCTCGGTTAAGTCAGCTGTAGGATTGGGCATGTTATTGGCTGAAGGGATTGGTGACACACTGCGCATCTCGCTAGCCGCCGATCCTGTCGAAGAGATTAAAGTGGGTTTTGATATCTTAAAGTCGCTACGTATTCGTTCTCGTGGGATTAACTTTATCGCTTGCCCATCATGCTCGCGCCAAGAGTTCGATGTGATCTCAACGGTAAATGAACTTGAGCAACGATTAGAAGATGTTGTGACCCCGATGGATGTATCGATTATTGGTTGTGTCGTCAATGGTCCCGGTGAAGCCTTAGTGTCAGATATCGGCCTTACAGGCGGCAACCGTAAGAGTGGTTACTATGATGATGGCGTGCGCCAAAAAGCACGCTTCGATAATGAACATATTGTTGAACAGCTCGAAGCCAGAATCCGCGCAAAGGTGGCGGTGATGGAAGCGAGAATCCCAAGCAAAGATATTACAAAGTAAAAGGGTGAACCACTGCGCCATTTCAACTGGTTAATAAGCCAAGTTGTGGTGCAGTTCACTGGCGCTAATCGTCAGTTTTGCGTTTATTCTTGTTGCGCCTATAATGCGAGGCGCTTTTTTTATTTTTATACCTAATTCGAATGAGTTGACACAGTGGCAAAACAGATCCAAGCAATACGCGGAATGAACGACATTCTGCCAACCCAAAGCCCTTTATGGCAAAAATTAGAAGCAGTCCTACGTGATACCGTTGCCGCTTATGGATACAGCGAAATTCGCACGCCGATTGTTGAAAGCACGGATCTATTTAAACGCTCTATTGGTGAAGTCACCGATATCGTTGAAAAAGAGATGTACACTTTTGCCGATCGCAATGGTGACTTGTTGACGCTGCGCCCAGAGGGCACTGCATCAACGGTACGTGCTGGTAACGAACATGGTTTGCTCTATAACCAGGAGCAGCGTTTGTGGTACATGGGACCTATGTTTCGCCATGAACGTCCACAAAAAGGCCGCTACCGTCAATTCCACCAGTTTGGTGTTGAGGTTTACGGTATCGGCAGCGCCGATGTCGATGCTGAAGTGCTAATGATGTCAGCACGTTTGTGGCAAAAGCTTGGGATCACTGAGCATGTCAAACTTGAGCTAAACACCTTAGGTGACCCTGCTGAACGTGCAAATTACCGTGATGCCCTTATTGCGTTTTTAGAGCAGTTTAAAGAGCAGCTTGATGAAGATTCTCAGCGCCGCATGTACACTAACCCGCTGCGTGTATTAGACACCAAAAACCCAGACGTACAGGCATTGTTAGCTGACGCGCCAGAGTTAATGGATTACTTAGGTGATGAGAGTAAGGCGCATTTTTCACATTTATGTGAACTACTTGACGCTGTGGGTATCCAATACACGGTTAACCCTCGCTTAGTGCGTGGTTTAGATTATTATAACCGTACCGTTTTCGAGTGGGTGACAGACAGTCTCGGTGCACAAGGCACGGTATTGGCCGGTGGTCGTTATGATGGCCTTGTGGGTCAGCTTGGCGGTAAAGATACGCCTGCTGTTGGTTTTGCCATGGGGCTTGAGCGTATCGTATTAATGCTAGAAACCTTAGCGTTAACCGAAGATGTTGCCGGCGCTGTAGACATCTATGTCACAGCTATGGGAGACTCTTGTCGCGTTGAAGCGATTAAGATTGCTCAAACTTTACGTGACGTGCCAGGACTTAAGGTCATGAGTCACTGCGGTGGCGGTAACTTTAAAAAGCAGATGAAGCGTGCCGATAAGAGCGGAGCAAAACTTGCTATCGTTATTGGCGAAAATGAACTGGCTAATAACCAAGTTGCTTTAAAGTATCTGCGTGAAGATAAAGAACAAGAATTGGTTGCACGTGATTCATTAGCAACTTACATTGCGGAACTGATTTAAAGAGGAAGAATTACAGTGGAAATTTATAGCACAGAAGAACAACAAGTTGATGCTATCAAACAGTTTTGGAAAGACTATGGCAGCTCTATCGTTATTGGTGCCGTCGTCGGCTTAGGTGGTTTATATAGCTGGAACTACTATTCAGATTATAAAGTCGCGCAATCGGAAGCGGCCTCTGAAAGTTTTCAAGCCATGAGCAATTCAGTTAAATCTGATACCAGCATGTTAGCGGCAGCTGAGAGTTTTGCTAAAGATCATGGCAGCCAGCAAGGTTATCAAGCACTGCTTGAACTTATCGTGGCTAAAGCGGCTGTTGAAAGCGGTGATCTCGCTAAAGCAGAGCAAGCGTTGACCAGCGTTATTGCTGCCAAAGCCGATGAAGGATTAGTTGCGGTAGCCACATTGCGTCTAGCTCGTGTTCAAGCTGAGCAAGGGCAATTTGCCACAGCAATAGCGACATTAGATCAAATCACTGTGCCAGCATTTAATGTGCAACGTGATGAACTAAAAGGTGACTTCTTAGTGCGCCAAGGCGAGGCTGATAAGGCCAAGAGTGCCTACCAATCAGCCATTGAAAATGGTGGCGCTACGGCTAGCCCAGCACTTCAAATGAAGCTTGATAATTTGAATAAGGCATAAGGATGCTGCCCATGAAGTCTTGGTGCAAAACGTTACTCGCATGTGGATTGAGCATTGGTTTGCTGTCGGCGTGTTCTTCTAGTGATGTAGAGGAAGAACCGATTAGTCCGTTGCCGCAAATTGAGGCAAGTGTCTTTCCACAAGTAAGCTGGAGTGCCAATGTCGGTAGCGGAGTGGGTGATTATTACTCAGGTCTGCGTCCTACTGTGCGCTACGGTAAGCTTTATGTTGTCGATCGTTATGGCGAGATCATCGCGTTTGACGAAGAAACCGGCAAAGAAGTTTGGAAAAAAGACATCAGTGGCGAGTTTAAACAGAGTTTACTGTCTAAAAACAAAGGTGCCCGTTTAGCTGCTGGTGTGACAGCGGCGCGTAACATGGTCTTTGTTGGTGGCGAAAGTGGCTTGTTTGGCGCGTTAGATGCTGAAACTGGCGAAGCCAAGTGGCATGTTGTAGCGGGAGGCGAGTTGTTATCTTCGCCTACTGTGGGTGAAGATGTGGTGGTGGTCAATACCAGTGCCGGTAACTTAGAAGCCTACAGTGTGGAAGACGGCGAGAAGCTATGGACTTATGAGAGTAAGCTACCGACGCTAACACTGCGAGGTACAGGCTCTGCCGTATATGAAGCTGGTGGCTTCTTCGTGGGTACTGCTGACGGTAAAGTGGCTGTTGTGATTAAGAGCAATGGTCAAGCTGCCTGGGAGCAAGCGATTTACACTCCAACCGGTGGCAATGAGTTTACGCGTATGGCCGACGTCGATATGCAACCGTTGATCATTGGTGAAAACCTTTATGCGGTGAGTTACAACGGTAACTTAGTGTCGATGGAACTGCGCAGCGGCCGTGTCGTTTGGACCCGTAAATACTCTAGCTTTAATGAGTTAGCGTCATCAGGGTTAAACCTGTTCTTAGTCGATGACCACAGCCGAATCTACTCAGTAGATCGCCGCAGTGGTTTAGAGTCTTGGAGCAATGGTGACCTGACCAATCGTAACCTTACTTCACCCGCGGTATATAAAGATTATATTGTTGTCGGTGACTTTGAAGGTTATCTGCACTTTATTAATCGTGCAGATGGTAAGATAGCTGGGCGTGTTCAAGTGGATAGTTCAGGATTATTTAGCCAGCCGCTAGTAATAGATGATAAAATCTATGTACAGACGCGTGGTGGCAAGGTCGCTAGAATAACGCTTCCATAAGGCGCACTAAATAGTTTATAGAGCCCCTGGACGTTAGTGCTGGGGGCTTTTTATTTTAGATTTTCAGAAAGATTTGTAGATTAGAGGCAAGAAAATGATTCCAGTAGTGGCCCTCGTTGGCCGACCAAACGTAGGTAAGTCGACCCTATTCAATCGTCTTACGCGCACCAGAGATGCCTTGGTAGCTGACTACCCAGGATTGACTCGGGATCGTAAGTACGGCCGTGCACACCTTTCTGGTTATGAGTTTATCGTGGTTGATACCGGTGGTATTGATGGCAGCGAAGAGGGTATCGAAACACGCATGGCTGAGCAGTCGCTGGCGGCGATTGAAGAAGCCGATGTGGTACTGTTTTTGACCGATGCTCGTGCAGGATTAACCTCAGCCGATGAAGCGATTGCAGCGCATTTACGTCGCCGTGAAAAAACCACTTTTGTGGTGGCTAACAAAGTTGATGGTATCGATGCCGATTCTGCTTGTGGCGAGTTTTGGGCCCTTGGCTTAGGCGAAGTGTATCAGATGGCTGCGTCGCAAGGTCGTGGTGTCACCAACATGATTGAATATGCATTAGCACCTTATGCCGAAGCTCTCGGTTTAACTCGTGATGGTGAAGAGGGCGAGCCTGAAGAGGAGCGTGAATACACCGAAGAGGAAGCGGAAGCTGAGCAGAAGCGCCTACAAGATCTACCGATCAAACTGGCGATTATTGGTAAGCCGAACGTGGGTAAGTCAACATTGACTAACCGCATCTTAGGTGAAGAGCGAGTGGTGGTTTATGATGAGCCAGGTACCACCCGTGACAGTATCTATATTCCCCTTGAGCGTGATGGTCAAGAGTATGTGATTATTGATACCGCTGGTGTTCGTCGTCGCAGCAAAGTGCATGAAACCGTCGAGAAGTTCTCGGTGATTAAGACATTGAAAGCGGTAGAAGATGCTAACGTGGTACTGCTTATTGTTGATGCCCGTGAAGGTATTGCAGAGCAAGATTTAGGGCTATTAGGTTTTGCCCTCAACGCTGGTCGTGCGTTGGTGATTGCCGTGAACAAATGGGATGGTATCGACCAAGAGGTGAAAGATCGTGTTAAGAGCGAACTAGACCGCCGTCTTGGTTTTATCGACTTTGCGCGTATTCACTTTATCTCAGCATTACACGGTACGGGTGTTGGTCACCTGTTTGAGTCAGTGCAAGAAGCCTATGAGAGTGCAACCCGTCGCGTCAGCACCTCGATGCTGACCCGTATCATGCAGATGGCGCAAGACGATCATCAACCGCCATTGGTTAATGGTCGCCGTGTTAAGCTTAAATATGCTCATGCGGGTGGTTACAACCCACCAATTGTTGTGGTGCATGGTAACCAGGTTAAGAAACTGCCTGATTCATACAAGCGCTTTATGATGAACTACTACCGTCGTTCACTAAAAGTGATGGGAACGCCAATTCAGGTGCGTTTCCAAGAGGGTGGCAACCCGTTTGAGGGTATGAACAGTAAGAAGCTAACGGTAAGCCAAGAGCGTCGCCGTAAGCGTATGATGACTCATATTAAAGATACTAAGAAATAATTTTATTTCGACTATCTGTCCCAAAAGGCCAGCGATGTAAATCGCTGGCCTTTTTTGTGTTTGGCTTATTGTTGCTTAGCTAGTAGCTATTAAGCTCTAAATACGCCAATTTGTTGTTTTATCTCTGCGGCTAAGTCAGAGAGTCCTTGCGCCGCATCAACGGTATCGGTGGCGCGCTGTTCACCATCACGTGCCAGCTCAGTGATTTGATGCAAGTTACGGGTGATCTCGTCGGCTACAGCACTTTGCTGTTCTGTGGCACTGGCAATGCTGCTCGACGCAATGGCTAACTCACCAATGCTGATAGTGATTTGATTGAGTTGCGTAGCGGCTTCCTCTCCTTGGTCTGCGGAGGCCGCACCGAGTTGATGGCTTTGTCCCATCTGCTCTGCGGTAATTTTAATCTGTGACTGCAGCTCAGTGATGGTTTGACCAATCTCAGAGATTGATGTTTGAGTGCGCTGGGCAAGGGTGCGCACTTCGTCTGCAACAACTGCAAACCCTCGGCCTTGTTCACCCGCTCTCGCCGCCTCAATGGCCGCATTGAGTGCCAGTAAGTTGGTTTGCTCTGCAATACTATTAATGACTTCGGTCACTTGGCTAATTGCTTCGCTTTGCTTGCTAACGCTTTCGACACTGACATGGCTGGCATCTAGCTGCTGGCTGAGTGTCGCTAGCCCTTTGACCACATTGTCTAAGGTTTGGTGACCCTCGCGCGATGCAATGTCTACTTGCTGGCTTTTTTGGGCACCATCACCTGCATGGGTCGCTACATCCCGAATTGAGGTAGACATCTCCTCTATCGCGGTGGCGATTTGGTCGGTTTGCGCCATCAGTGCTTGCGCTTCATCGCCGTTGAGCCGTGCAATTTCCTGGGCGCTTCGGGCTTGATTCTCTAATGTGTTGACCGAACTTTGTAGTGCGTGAATTAAGGCTTTTAAACTGTCAGCCATTTGTGAGGCACTAATCGTGATTTTATCGACTTCATTATCGCTGTTTTCGCTTGGCATAATGAACTGCTGGCTGAGGTCTCCTTGACCAAGTTGGGTTAGCTGTAGTTGTAATGCGCGCAGCGGCTTAAGGGTTCTAAGCAGTACAAAAGAGAGCAGCAGTGTAATAACGAATACGCCAATGGTGGCCACAGCGGCATTGATACTTAGTAGCTTTAAACTCTCCTCGTTAAGCTCACGCATTTTGGCTTGACCCAGTAAGGTCCATTTCCAACCCGGAATAGTGAGTGTATAGGCATACATTGGCTCTTTATTGTCGTTAAGGTATTCCCATGAACCTTTGTCTTGTTTTACCTGAATCAACGAAAGGCCATCGAGTTGTTGTTCGGTAAGTTGGGTGCCAGGCGCTTGGTGTGGATTGGCGATAATGCTGTTATCGATGTTGCGTATCAGAGTAAAGAAGCCTGACTCTTCAAGGCGAAGTTGATTCATCGAGCGTTGCAGTTCGGTGAGTGAGTCGGAGATATCAAAACCGATATAGAGAATACCGATCGTGTCGCCTTGAGGCCCTTCGATTGGGCGGTAAACGGTCATGTAATCGCGACCAAACAGGTTTGCGTAACCTTCATACTCCTTGCCATTGATGAGTGCGTTATATCCAGGGTGTGATTTACCTAGGTACGTGCCAAGCGCTCGTTTGCCGTCGGCTTTTTTTAACGAGGTGGAGATACGGATAAAGTCATCACCATCACGAACAAAAACCGTTGCATTGCCGCCAGTTAAGTTTGAATAGCGATCGACCTTACTCTTAGAAGCGTTAATCTGCTCTTTTTCATGCACCAGTGCAGGGGTGGGTTTCCCTAAGACTCTGACCGTCTTGTCAGGCTTAAAAAACTGTCCCGGATACATGGCGCGTAACACATCGGCGTTGCGCCTTGCTAGCATCAGCAGACTATTGTATTGCAGTTCGATAAGATCAGCGGTGCTTTGCATCTGTGCTTGCATAGCTGTCTTACCTTTCTCTTCGAGGACCTTGGCGGCGGTAATGTAGGATACGCTGCTTAAAATACCAAAGACAAAAACGGTGAGGACAAAGGCTAGCACACCAATCTGTTTTGCGATTGGCCAATGTTTATAATTCATCTTATTAGTCCATCTCATTATTATAGTTGGCTTAATCTAGCGAAATAGAAAGATGAAAGTTTTGATATAGGTCTAATTCAAATTAATAAGTTAGAAACTAGTAGGTTATTTGTTTGTGTTTGAGAACAGACGCTCATCACTCATGGGATAAGTGATGAGCATAGCAAGGATTATGCTGAAACCTGTGTGGGTTGCAACGCATTATCTTTGGGGGCAGCCTTCATGACTAATTGATACATAGTGGGGACCCAAATGAGTGATAGTAGAGTGGTCAATAGGGTGCCGCCAGCGATGGCGATGGCGAACGGAGGCCAGAAACCGCCCCCTGCAATGATCAGTGGGAGAAAACCACCGATAGTGGTGATGGTGGTTGAGCCAATATGGCGCCCACAACTGCTGACCACTCGGACTATTTGCTCGGTGGTCTCAGCGCGAGCGTTAGGCATATCTTCCAGTTCGGCCAAAATCACGATGGCTGCATTAATGGCTAACCCCATGAGTCCTAATAAACCAATGATCACGGTAAAGCCGAATGGATAACCAAACAGATAGACGGCTAATAGCCCCAAACCTGCTGATTGTAATGCGCTGAGCAGAATTATCCCTGTCAGCCTAAAGGAGTTGAATGATAGCACCACGGTTGCCAGTAACAGGGTGACGACCAAGACGATATTTGACAGTAAATTCCCTACAGCTTCATTGCGTTTTGCGCTCTCACCGCCTACTTCAATCTGATAGCCTGCAGGTAACTTAATGGCGTCAATTCTGGCTTTGGCATCGTTGAGCACTTGTTGAGGCAATACGCCGCTAGTGAGGTAGGCCTCGACAGTATTGACTCGTTGACCATCTCGTCTAGGAATCGCCCCTAAACTGACATCGATTCGGCTGCTTGATAGCGCTGATAGCGGAATGCCATTGCCCGTAGGTGACAAGAGGTTTATCTCAGAAAGTTTAGACTGTTGCTCTCGGTTAATATCTTGGGTGCGGACTCGGATGGGCAGCGACTCGGCTTGTTCGAGTATACTGCCGCCATTAATGCCCGTTGTGGCCATTTGGATCTGGTTGGCAATATCGGTGAGTGATAGGCCACTCATTAAACTGGCATCCTCATTTAATTGAAACCAGACTTTCGGTGCTCCAGCACTTAAGGTTGCGCGGGTATGGATCACATCATGGGTGGTGATCAGTACCCGGCGAACCTCATCACCTAGTTCACGCAACTTATCTAAATTGGGCCCATAAATTCTCAATTCGACAGGGGCATTAAAAGGCGGGCCTTGTTCCAGTTTTCTAACTAAAATTTGGGCTTCGGTAAAGGTCTCATCAAACTGGCGCTGCAATCGAGGGATCAACATGTTGGCGGTGTCAAAATCCGCCACTTTGACCATTGCTTGGGCGTAGTTACTCGCACCTTGCTGACGTTGTAAAAGGTTGTAGTAAAAGGAGGGAGTATTACCGCCGATCACCCAGTCAAGTCGTTCAATCTTGCCCGTATGTCTAAGTTCAGCGTCGATGCGTTCAACCAATTTTCGAGTGTAGTGAATACTTGACTGTGGTGGTAGATGTACCTCTATTTGAAACATATCTCTGTCAGAAGGCGGGAAAAACTGCTCGGTCATTTGCCCTGCAGCCATAAATCCTGAAATTGGCAATATACCTATAATAAGTCCCGCGAGAAGAGGGCGTTTAAGTGCTTGATGTAAAGTGAATGTAAATGCCTGACTGAGCGCAGGAAAACTGATGCCTTTTTGATACCACTTACTAGCCGTACCTGTAGAGCCAAATCGACCTGCGAGCCCTGCAATAAGGGTATGGGAGATAAGGTAAGACCCTAACAACGCAAACATCACAGAGATAGCGATACCGCCAACAAACTCCCCAGCAGCGCCAGGCATGAGTACAATAGGCGCAAAGGCGAGCATGGTGGTAATGGTTGAGCCTGCTAAGGGTAACCACAGGTGCTTAAGTGTGTCGGCGACCGCAGTGAGCTTATCAATGCCTTGTTGGCGGCGCTGAGCAATAGCATCGACAATAACAATCGCATTGTCGACCATGATCCCCAAGGCAACCACTAGCCCAGTTACTGACATTTGGTGTATTGGTAAGCCAATGTATTTCATACAGGCAAGGGTGAATAGCGCCGTTAATGGCAGTGACAGTGACACAATTACTGCATTGCGAAGCCCTAAGGTAAGCATTAATACGGCAAGAATAATAACAAAACCTAGCAATAGGCTACCGATTAGATCACTTAAGCGCTGAGTGGTATACCCCTCTTGGTCAAAAAGCCACTCAATTTTTATATTTGACGATAGTTCACCATTCATCTGCTCAACCACTTTGTGCACCCGCTGTAGCCATAAGTCGACACGAGTATTATTAAGCATTCTTGCAGAGACCATTACCCCTTGTTGTTGGTTGATTAAGGCAATACTGCTCTCTGGGGTTTTGGGTTGGCGCAATACCTTAGCGACTTCAGATAAACGCACTATTTGGCCTGAGGCGTCCACTTTTAGCGGGACTTGCTTAATGCGAGTTACCGAGTCGAGTTCACCTGAAACTTCAACCAAGGCGCGAAAATTCTCATTATTGATTTCGCCAGCGGAGACTTTAGTGTCAGCATTGGCAAGAATTTGTGCAATAGCAGCAGAAGTCAGCCCTAATTGATTAACGCGATTACCGTCCAGTTGCACTAAAATCTCTTCAGTGGGGGCACCGTAGAGTTTGACAAAGTCGGTACCGCTTACAAGGCGTAATTGGCTTTGCAGCTCTTTTGCATAACGATTGATGATATCTAGCCGAGGCTTGCCACTGCCTGCCCATACTAAACCAAGGATGGCAGTGTTGGCATAGCCAAGTTGATCATCAAGCAAGGAATTTTGTGCACTCAGTGGCAGTTTGGCTTTGGCGTCACTGACTAAGTCGCGTGCACGAGACCACACGGGATCGGTTTCTGTTACGCTGTCTTTTAGCTCAAGTTGAATGACTGAAATTCCTGGGCGTGACGTTGATTGAATAAGCTTTAGCTCCTCTAAACGTCGCAATTGGTTTTCTAAAACTTCAGTTACCAAGGCTTCAACACGTTCGGCCGATGCGCCTGGATAGTGGGTGACTACCGAGGCGAAACGGTTGGTAATGTTGGGGTCTTCCATGCGAGGAAGACTATTTATCGCACCCAGCCCTGCGACAATCAGCAGGGCGATGACAAGGCTGGCTAAGCGTCCATTTTCTACCAGAGCTTTAATCATCATTACCTCGATGCCACATCTGTATTAAGTGTCACGACTTCACCGACCACTAGCTTATGTAATCCATGGGTCACATACATTTCGTTGTTCCTGACAGCCCCGGTGATGTAAGCCTGCTCGCCGCGAGTGTAGAGGATCTCAATGTCACGACGTTCTATGCGGTATTGGCCTTTCTCCTCTTCAACCAATACGTAAATGTTCCAAAGTCCACGCAGGCCGTCTGTTAATGAAGATAGTGGGATCCAATAACCTGACTGTTCGATACGCTTACCATAGTTAAGGTACGCCAACTCACCATTGATTACCGGAGCGTCAGTAGGCAGGGTAAAACGCACAGGTACGGTACGCGTGACTGGGTTGACTTCTGCCCCTATACCGGCAACGGTGGCGCTATAGTTAGTATCGTTAACGCGCAGTGGCAGCTTTTGGCCATCGTTAAGAGCTTGAGCAATATTCACTGGTACGCCAATAATGGCTTGTGGATTGTTCAGTTGGATAAGGGTAAATAGTGGGGAGCCAAGTGCTACCACTTCGCCTAAGTTGTTATTACGTTTTGCGATGACGCCATCAAACGGGGCGATGAGTGTTGATTTTTCTATACGTAGTTGATTAGCGGCAATCGATGCCCTGAGTCGTTGCCTTGCCGCTTTCAAACTGTTGAGCTGTCCTTTTAGCTCATCTAAAGTTTGCTCTGAGGTGTAACCTTGTTTTTTGAGTTCCAGACTGCGGTTAAGCGTGCTTTTGGCTAAATCAAGATCGGCACTGTTTTGCGCTAAGCTCGCTTCAAGTTCTTGTTTTTCAGCTAAGAGTAACGATGTATCTAACTGGGCGAGGAGTTGGCCCTGTTTGACGCTGTTACCGCTATCAACGGCTAATTGATTAATTTTACCTGCGAGTTCAAAACCGATGGCGGTGGTGTTTCCTGATCGAATGTTACCAGTAAATTGTTGTTCGATTTCATAAGCGCTTGCTTCGATCAGGGTGTTGCTGGCCACTTTGGTAATTTGAATCTGTCCAACGTCGGTAACGGGCCCTGGTTGACACGCACTCAAGGTACCAGTGATTAAGACGAGTAGGGCGGCGCGACGACGTGATGCGACGTTAAACATTTTCATTCTGATACGCTTCCATGGTTAACAGTAGGTAATAAAATCGTTAAACTAGACTTGGTAGTCTAATTTGCGTGAACTAGACTGTCTAGTCTAGTTTGTGTAAAAATATGTCGATATTAACAAATCACTTAATGTGTGGAGAGTAAATGGTCCAGTCATCAATTAGCCGAAGCGAACAGAAAAAAGCGCAGATTTTGACCGCGGCAATCGACCTGTTTTGTGGCCAAGGTTTTCCTAACACGAGTATGGATGAGGTGGCTAAAAAGGCGGGAGTGTCTAAGCAGACGGTCTACTCGCACTTTGGCAGTAAAGACGATCTGTTTATTGCATCGATAGAGTCTAAGTGTGTTGTACACCAAGTGACCGATGAGTTATTTACAAATCCTGATGATCCCGTGTCGGCATTAATGCAGTTTGGTAGCTATTTTGGTGAGATGATTATTTCGCCCGAGGCATTAGACGTATTTAAAACGTGCGTAGCGCAGTCAGATTCACATCCTGAGATCTCTCAGTTATTTTTTAACGCAGGCCCACAACATTTACTCGGTTTACTAGAGCGCTATTTTATTGAAGTGGAACAACGCCACACCTATCGTTTTGGTGATTGCCGTGATGCTGGTGTGCGACTGTGCTTGATGCTGTTTGGTGAAATGCGACTAAAGTTAGAGTTGGGTTTGCCTGTGGATGATCTGGTGGCTAACAGAGAAACCTATATTCGTGACACTGTTGCGATGTTTTTACGTGCCTACCGTTGTGATTAATTTAGCTAGAGAGTGATCGTAAAGTTAAAAGCAAGCGTATTAGGTCTCTGATAATCAATATAAAGCTTTCAAAGTTGCTATGATGTTCATAGTATAAAATGTCATTAACTGTTGCTAATGGAGTTGGCATGAAAATTCGTACACAGCCCAATTTACTGTCTCTATCTTTGCTGCTTGCAGGCCTTGCGCTGGTGCCAGCCTCCCATGCTGCGAGTAAACCGTATTCCCCCTTTAGTGTTAGCGTTTCTCGTATAAGTACAGGTGATGCCGACATAGGTGATAGCAACTTGCAACTACAACGTGACACATGGTTGTTTGGGGCCAAAGCCTCAATCCCGTTAAACCGTGAGTGGTCAATGAGTATGAGTGCAAGTTATGACAAGCTAGATTATGACTGGGGAACACGTGGCGGCAGCTTGTTTGGTAATGGTGTCACCACATGGCCTTCAGTTGACCGTTATAGCGCTAGCATAGGCGTTAGTTACCGACCTAACAAACAGTGGATGTTTCTCTTTGCGCCAAAGATTCAGTATGCGTATGCCGACGGAACTTCATCTTCTAATGCCCAAAGTTATGGTGTGGTCGCCTCGGGGATGTATCGCTTCGAAAACGGCAATATGTTGGGACTAGGTGTTGCTTACTTAAATGATATTTCAGAGGTTCGAACCGTTCCCTATTTGGCCGTTAGCTGGCAAGTGACGGAAAACCTAAAGTTAAGCAATCCATTTTCAGCAGGCTTTAGTGGTCCTGCGGGCTTGGAGCTAAGTTATCAATTAACGGATGATGTGGATGTCGGTATTGGCACCTCAAAACGCACACAGCGTTTTTTAGTCAAAGATGATGAAACCACCATGGAAATAGATGAGTGGGTCAGTTTTCTGCGAGCGGGTTGGACTGCAACCTCATCCTTGTCATTTAATGGGTATGCTGGGTACTACTTTAATGGCGAACTGGAACTCAGTGACCCCAATAGCAGTGAGCAGATTGATAACCAGATGGCGCTGGCATTTGCTGCCGAATACAAATTTTAATAGTGGATAGCAAAAGGCCAAATCATCGTGACTTGGCCTTTTATTTTAATCTGTACTTTTGTATTTATGATTGACCAAGCATCGCTTTCTTTAAGCTTTTTTGAGCAGGTTTATCTCCCAACCAAATCTTAAGCAGTGCTTGGCGAAATAGCTCCCCTTCAATGGTGGGCTGCTGTTGACCATTTTTATAGGCGGTAACGCCAAACGCTTTTGTGGCTGCAAAGGTAAACTGGTCACCCTCTGCTATCTCATCGGAAAATAGCGCCATAAAGGTATCGATTTGTGCTTGGATGTCGGCGACATTTCCGTCAGTCGCATCATCAAATCCGTCGTTGATGGCATCGCTCATCTTGTCTGAAGTGATCATTCCAGAAGTCATATTGAGACGAATAACAACGATTGGTGCGTTAAGGATGTTATCAATGTTTGTGGTGCGTTGCGGCAGGTAAAGGCTACCAACGTAAAGGTCCATGAAAAATTTGCTGCGAACACCTGCACCATTTAAGTTCAGCGTATGCTCAGAGATAGAAATTGACTCGGCAATATCGACATCGGAGATGACCCTGGCTTGAGCTTGAGCACTCATGAGAAATAAAATGACAAACGCTATCTTAGTGAGGGACTTCATAAAACCTCTTTGTTTTAGCCGAATCTGTTGACCGTTAATATTGAGTTTGATGATGAATTAATTAACTTGCCGCGCAAAGATTGACTAGCCACGGTTACCTATTTGGTATTCGCCACTTTGATGAAAAAATGCTGCTTGTTTTTTCTTGGCAGAGATCAAGAGTGGACCGTCGTCAAAAAATAGAAAGCACTTCCAGTTGCGCACAAAAACGTCCCAACGTGTCTCAATGACGAGGTATTTTTCGTAGCAGAAATAGACTATCGTGTCGTCGGGCCAATCGAAATGGCTCGTCATCATCTCAGGTAGTGCGTCGTCTTCGCTGTCCCAAGCACTCTGCCAGTCTTGGAGCTCACTCCACACATCACCTTTAGCGGCCCAATCCCCTTTGGCAAACTGTTCTGCGCGGCTACTCTTGTTGCTTATCCACTTGTTCCACACTTCCATTGATGACTTTTGGTCTAAAGGCTTAACGAGTGCCTTGTCATCATCGGTCACAGGGAGATCTTTATGGTTAAAAATCCATTTGCGTTTGTATTGTTCCAGTGGAATGTAAGTATGTGCCACAAGGCCTCGCTATTGGGGAATGAATTATACGGCGCTTATTATACGGTTTGATAGGCAACAAAGGAAACTGCGCTAGCCGATAAAATTATCGTAAGGGCGCATAGTGGCACCTGTAAGCGACAACCTGTTAAAGATAACAGGTGAACTTTCAAAAATAATTGCTACTGAAGCTTAGAATTTTTTGTAAGTTAATCACCAGAGAGACTCTGGGTCGAAAAACCGCGATATGTGGATATTTGTAAGCAAAGCTCTGGTAAGCCTGTACCTGAGCTTTGTAGAGAGCATGACATAAGCATCAAACTTCATTACCAATATTTATGCTTATATGGGGATTACTTTGTTTTTAACAGGCTTATTACAGCTGGTATGCTTTTAAGATCTAAATCCTGCATTATTTCGTCAATAATATCAGTGAATGTAGATCGATGTTGGCGTACCACTTGATATACTTGAAAGCACAAGATGATATCACTTTCAGATAGCTCCCCATACTTGTAGGCTATGGCTGATAAATAACACCTGATAATTAGGCAATCCAGTACTAGTAGTCGAAAAGCCTTTAGTGGACCATCTTTTCCTAACATTGGAAAATGGTTATGATAAATAGAATAAAGTATATATCGTTCAAATATATCTGGAGACTTCCCTAATGACGGTAAAACGATTTCATGCCATGCATTGTTTAATGAATTAACACTGTATTGGTTATCTTCATTACATATTTTATTGACAGCTTCGTTTAGTCTTGTAAAGCGAGGCCTGCTTGCTCGAGAGTGTATTTTACATAGCTTTGAGTGAATAGAAACAAAGGCACTCGTTTGTACGCTAGGCGTATAGGGTATCTGTTTATACTGTTCTGTTAATAGGCCTGCCTGAACAAAACTCTGTAACTGATTCAGCCTTATATCTAGAGAAGAAAGGGGCTCAATACCTTTAGCTACATTGTCGCTGGTTTTGATAAGTAGCCCTATTGCAAGCAAAGACTCCTCCCAATCTAAGCCTAAATTAACTAGCAACTCTAAGCTGTAATCATAACTTTTTTCTTGCCATTCAGGAATTGGAGTTGCTGATTTATTACCACTAAATTGAGCATCAAACTGAAACGCTTCAGGCTCGAATAACACTATTCGTGTAACTTCAGGGCAAGATAGACTAAGGCTATTGTATCTGTTCCCCGCAATATGATTGCTTACTTTGGGATAGGTTTTACAAGTATCGCTTAGCGCGTCTTCTCCAGCCTTATCGTGTATTTTGCATAGTTTTTTTTCATTGAGGAACCTACAAGCTCCCTGTTCATCAAGTTCGATTACTGCCCAACTATCGTTATTTGTTTTAATTTCCTTAAACGCTATTTTGGCCAGAGAGGAGAAATCAGGGTGCTTAGCAATCTTTTTATAGGTTTTCTTGTCAAAATAAATCCCCCAGTCGTTGCAACAACTATCTTCACATTTTGGGCCAATGCAAGAAAACAAATTTACATAGTTTGGTGTTATAACAATATTCTTCATAGAGTAAATTCGATGGGATACTTTAATTTAAGATAGCAAATATTTTGACTTAGACACAAGAAAATATTTGTTTTCACGGTATTAATGAATAAATACATTATCCATCAATACCGTCACTTACAAACGGCTGATATAGTCTTGCGCAACAGCATTGTTGGGATCAGCTTGGAGTGCATGATAAAAGGCTGCCTTTGCACTTTCTGGTTGATCAATTTCAATCATAAATGAGCCGAGTTTGAGCCATATCGTTACATCCTCTGGGTATTTATCTAAATAGTTCAAGTATAGATTAATTGAAGCCTGCAGTTTTCCTTGGAGCTTCAATATGTGAGCATGTTGAGGAATGTATTCATCAATATTTTCAGATAATTTAGATAACGCATATTCAGCTGCGTCTATGTTTCCAAGTTTTAAAGCCAGTAGGCATATCTGTTTTAATTCTACTTCACTTTGTAAATGTTCATCTAATGCTAGTAGCACTTTGAGTGCTTGGCTTTGTTTATGCTCTAAGAGTAACTGATGACTATAGGCTAGATGGTAAAGCCGTCTGGCTGATTCATCTTCTTTAGCGATATCTTTAAGATTAGATGCCATTTTTATCAAACCAGTGTGATCATTGTCCCTAATTAACACTATTATTTTTTCAAAAACATTATCCATAGATGCTGATTTTTTTACAGTGTCTATGTATTCCTTTGGTTTAATGGAAAGCTGTTCTTGATATTCATGGGAAATTGAAATTAAAGCTTTATTATAATCTTCCAATTTTTTTGAGTTATTTTTAATCGTACTATATGTTTGCCAATCTGCATGATTATTGAGCCATATATTGACACGACCTTGATGCTGCTCGTTTCGCCAATAGCTAACTAGCTCTTCGAGATCGGCATCTTGAGATAGTTCACTTAGTCTATGGGTTAATCTTTCTTGTGCATCTTCTGCTAGTAATAGCAGTTTTTTTGAGACTTTCTTAAATGCAACATAGTAATTGACTGTCATCTGCAACATATGTTTAGGATCCCAGTCACCAGTCTTTTTTGTTGTCAAAAAAGCCGCAAATTCAGGAAAACCATAGGTTTTGATTAACGTTGCTACACTTGAATAATTTTGATTTATTTTTTTGTCTATTACTTCAATTTTGTAAATGTTTTTCTGTGCTTTATTTTGGGTGGCCTTTTCATCTTCTATTTGTCTACTTAAATCCAATGCCTCTTCTGACAGCTTGATTATGTCTGTAAGGGTGGCTATAAGTCGTTTGATCTCTTTCTTCGATGTAAGATTATCTTGTTTTCTATCTTCGCTACTTAGCTCTGGAATTAAACTGAGCAATTGTGAAGGAGAGTAATCGCTTGGAGAAAGAATAATCTGCTCGATATTTTTGTAATGTATACCATCAACCTTCGCAGCGTTTAACGATAGATTAAAAAATTCAATTTTAGGGTTGGCTTTCGCTTCTCCTGCTAATGCTTCCATTGCAAACTTTAGCTGAGTAACTGTTTCTGCTTTTTCACCACTGTAGGTCTCTACCCACTCACCCATAATCCCTAAATTAGGGCCAAGTGTCGATTCAACTGAATCTTTTGTATGGGTGAACCCCGTATTTGTGAAGCAAAGATCTACTCCAGTAAGTAAAATATTAGAGAAGCCCATTTTTGTCGCTAAATGGACTGATGCATTGGTTACTGTAGGTCCTAATGTCTTTATGTTTTGAGTATTTTCTAGTTGCCATGGATACTTATTATCCATAAAAAGGCTTTTTCCAGGCCATTGGCCTAGCAACCTAGAGCTCACATGAAATGAGTTAACGAATAAGCTCGAATCGGCCAAGGACATCATGCCTCGGTTAACTTCAAAGCTAAAGTCATATGGATCAACAGAAACAATGATGTGTGGTGTAATCCCTTCTTTGTATAACTTGCCGGCGATACGTGATACCGCAATAATAAATAAACTTTGGCTGTTTCGTCGAATCCAATCTATGTTGTCATCTAAGGAGGGGCCACCTGCAACAACAAGGCAAGTGTGTCCGATAAACTTATTGGCGAGTAAAGATGCTGGGAGCACGTTTTCGGAAATGTTTTTGAATTGCTCTTCAAAATACTTTTGCTGAGATGAGTTTAAATTTTGTTCAAGATGTTCAGCTTCCAAGGATTTAATTATTTGGGTATTTAGAATGCTGTACTCTGGAAGATGACTTGATGTGGCACCTAAGCTTCGATGATGCTTGAAATTATTTTTAAGAATATAAATCCCATAGGTTACTGAAGGAAATATTTTTGTAAATTCATCATAGTTATAAATAAATAAATTATCTTTTAAGTCTGTAGGAATGTCGATATTTAGGAGTTTTAGTACTGCATCTAGTTCAATGAAAATAAAGATACTTCCTTTCGGAATACCTTGTTCAATTAAATAGTTGACGAGTAAACCAGAATCTAAGCCGACAATCACTTGTAGCATATCTTCTTTGGCAAAGTCCTCTTTGAATTTCTTGTCGTATTGAGTTTTAGAATCAATCGACTCGAACATACTCCGATTAACGCTAGGGAGGTAGTATTCATTAAATCGACTGATAGAGAAGGTACTTTGTATGTTGGATTCAGCTAAATGCATTCGTTCTCCAATAGGTTCGATTAGTCAAGATTGATGTCTAGCAGTCTCAGTATGTTGTCACTAAATCATCGATGAGATCGCATATATAAGTTTACTTTAATTGCTTAATAATCTTTGCCGGTTGTCCTGCAACAACGACATAAGGTGGAACATCTTTGGTGACGACAGAACCCGCCGCGATGACACTGTTTTTGCCGACTGTGACGCCAGGTAAAACAATGGCATTAGCTCCAATCCATACACCGCTGCAAATAACGACTGGTTCTACAGGTTTATGCCCTTGAAAAAAAATGGGTAGATTAGGGTCGTTAAATTCATGGTTGGAAGTATAAATATGGACGCCAGAACCAATCAAAACAAAATCCTCAATAGTGATATTGACCGATTTATCTCCATGTTCTGATCCGAAAAGCATGGTTCCCGGCCTTAGAACGACCTCATCACCGATAGCAATATGGTCACAACATATCGCATAGCTGCCAGGTCTCATCGCACTATTTTTGCCAAACTTAGCATATTTTCGATGACACAACCATCTGCCAAGTCGCTTAGAATGTAGCAGGATATGAGTCAGCGGAATATCTGGCCCTATGCGTTTTACTTTAAACCAATAGCTGAGTTTTTTAAGCATAATTTATAGTGTGAACCCATCATCGATGATTATATTCTGTCCAGTAACATATTGAGATTGCTGTGATAGTAAAAAAATAATAGAACCCGTTAGATCACTCGGTGAAAGCATTCCATGTCCGTGGGTAGACTGTCTATATGCCTCAAGGAATGGACTTGGCTGGTGATCAAATATCCCGCCAGGACTAATACTGTTGACTCTGAAACGGCTATCTTTTACGAATGCCGCGACATATTTATTAAGGTGGAGTAATGCCGATTTAATCGCTGCATATTCAATGGGCATTGTCATAGATGTGCCCTCATATAGCGAGAATTGTGGTGCTACTACGCCATAAATAGATGAAACATTTACCACTGACATCGGTGTTTTTTGTCGGGTAAATAGTGCCGCACATTGCTGCATGAATAGAAAAGAAGAGCCTAAATGCAATGAAATATTTTCGTTGAAGCTATCCAAGCTTACATCTAAAAACGCAGTGCCATACTGAGCATTCCGTGGATAGGTGCAATTAACTGCGCCTGACAGTTCATTTTGCTTTAAAAAAAATTGCTTTACGTCAACTTCATTTGTGACATCTAATGCGACTAAACTTAATGAATCTAAATGGGTTTCAATTAGCTCTGTAAACTTCGTCTTCATTGCAGCCACTGATAAGTCTGCGGCAATGACTTTTGCTCCTTGTGCGAGTATTGCCGCCGTTACTTGAGAGCCTAAAAGGCCTCCTGCGCCAGTTATAAGAATCGTTTGTCCAGTTAGCATAGTTGCCCTTTACTGCTTAGAATCACTTCGGCTAATTTAAAGTCATAAATATCATCGATATCTATGGCTCTTTCCTTAGGAACAGTGATATGAGTTACTTGTCCGTCGAAAAGACTGTTGTTTTTTAGAATATAGTTCGGTTTGGCAACATAAACAACAGTAGTAATATCATACACCTGAGGAGCATCTTGACGTCGAAAGACGCTCGTTGAATTAGTGTTGACTAGTTCAACATTACCCGTTGCAGTTTCCTTAATCATATTGAAGTATGGACTACGGTTGGCCGGGGTTGTCGAGATACAGATATCTGCTGAACTGCGATTAAGTTTTTCCATAGCAGATTCGACATCTTGCACACTCCTTAATGGGCTAGTTGCTGGTAAGCTAATAAATTGTTCAAACTCACCATATTTGCTAGTTACCCAATTGATAGCATGTTGCCAAGAAAGCCATTCTGGAGATTCATCGGTGGCTAAGTGTTTCGGTCGCTCTATCACCTCAGCGTCAGCAGCTAAAGCAATTGCAGCAATTTCAGGATCATCGGTTGAGACAAATACCTTATCTATATTCACAACGTTAAGTGCAGTCTCAATGGAGTAAACGATAAGGGGTGTACCGAGTAAATTTTTGCAGTTCTTTCTTGGAAGCCCCTTCGATCCTCCTCTAGCAAAAATAAAGGCGTATTGGGTCACAGTTTGATCCCCCATTCTGCTTTTTGCTTAATTTTGGCGATTAAAGCTATGGTTTTGTATGCGTCTTCTAGTGTTGAGTGTGAACATTCTTCGCCTTGAATCCGACATATGAATGCCGTGACCATGTTTAGATACATCTGGTTCTTGTCCCATTCGGGTTGCGAGTATACGATTTCTGTACCTTCATCATTGTGGTGAGTTACTGTATTAGTAATTAAATTCCAATGCAGTCTGCCTTTTGACCCTATAAAGGTACATTCTCGTTGTGCTTGCTTTTGGATGAAATCCATGTGGATGTAACAGACTGCGCCTTTTTGACTTGTTAATACAAGGTCTGCAATCTCTTCAACTTCTAGTTCAAGCTCTTTTGTTGATCGTAGTTGAGCATAATTCAGCTTTAACGGGCCTAATAACCAATGCAAGTAATCCAGCTCATGGCTTAATTCTAACAGGGCACCACCGCCAAGAGATTCTTGAGCTGAGACACAAGTTGTGTAATGTTTGTTGGGGCGCCAGTCAGGTAAATATTGGCCCACCGTTGCCGAACAGTTATAGATTTCACCGATAAAGTTTTTTGATATGAGTTGTTTAATGATGACTGCTGAGCTCAAGTGTCGTAAGCAATACCCAATCTCTACGTGACTAGAATATTGTTTAATTAGTTCTAAAATACGTTGTGCACTTTCTGGCTCAGAAGCTAATGGTTTTTCGATGAGAACCGGAATATTTTTTTTAATCAAAGCACTGGCATGAGCCTCATGAAAAGGGGAGGGCGATGCGATGATGACGAGCTCAGGGCTACTTTCGATAAGTTCGCTCATATCAGATAATACAAGATCGGCAAAATCTACAGGCTCATTTACACTTCTTCCGCTGGCTGACATTGCAACAATACTTGCTTTGGGAAAGAGTAACTTTAGGTTTTGTCTATGTCGCCTAGCAATGTTGCCTAGCCCAATCACTGCAACGGTATTCATTCTTCAAAACCGATAGCACAAATGTCAACTTGAGCTTGTTTAAAGTCATCCATACGACCGATATCTAGCCAATATTCATGGATTGGAAACATGAGGACTTGCCCTTCATCCGCAATTTTTTGCTCTAATAATGTGGGCATATCGATATAGGTATTGGCTGAAACACTTTTTATAATATCTTGGTTAATAACATAAATTCCCGCATTAACAAAGAACCGCTGCACAGGTTTTTCTACCATGTTTGTGATGCGGTTTCCTGTGCCACTGATCACACCATAAGGGATTTGATAGTCGTATTCTCGAACGCACATAGTTGCATCAGCATTATTTTCATGATGAAATTTAAGCAGAAGCTGAAAGTCGACTTTCGTTAAAATATCACCATTCATCACAATTGCCGGCAACTGTGGCAGATCTTTGGGGAGTAATCCTACTGCTCCACCAGTTCCTAATGGTTCATTTTCATGGACGTAAGTAATGTTGACATTCCATTGACTACCATCACCAAAATGCGACTTAATTTGTTCTGGCATATAGTGGGTTGAAATATAAAAATTAGTAAAACCTGCTTGAATAAAATTAGACAGAGCAATTTCTAAAAGCGGCCTATTGCCAACTTTCAACATAGGCTTGGGGCATTTATCTGTTAGCGGTTTGAGACGAGTCCCAAAACCGCCAGCCATTATCAGCACGGGATTCTCATAGTGAGATTGTTGTTGAGCACTCTTTAACGTCTCTAGACCGACAAGGACCTGATTTTTAACGAGTGGAATAGACAAAATACTGTGTTGTTTCATCAATTGAAGCAGTTGCTTTTTCGATGTCGAAGGAGAAGCTGTTTTGGGGTTAATGTTCATCACTTCTGTCACTTTGGCATCAAGTGATAGATTACTGAGCAAGCCTCTGCGAATGTCACCGTCGGTGATAATACCTAATAAACGTTGATTGTTATCGGTAACTAGAGCAACTTGAAGTGCCTGTGAGTTTATTAGCTGTAGGGCATCTCGAAGAGTTTTGTCTGGTGATATTGTCACATTACTCAATATTTGGCTCATATTATTACCTTTTTTCTACCTTGCTTCGATAGCCATAAGCAATCGAATTATCTGGCATATCTTTAGTAATTGTGGCGCCTGCCGAGACAACGCAATTTTTACCAATCGAGATGCCCTGTATAATATTGGCACCCGTTGCGATATGAGAGTATTCACCTACGTGCACGCCACCACAAATTGTTGCTCCAGGAGCTATATGACAGTGAATACCGATATGGCAATCATGCTCGATTATTGCGCCTGAATTAATGATTGTTCCATTGCCCACGACACAGCCTGTTTGGACAATTGCCCCAGCTAAAATTTGTACTCCGGTACCAAGGGTAGAATATTGTGACAGCATAGAATACGGCGATACGATTGATTCAAATTGGTATTTAAGCTGGGTAAAGCGGTCAAAAAGCTGATGACGTAAATGTTGTCCGGGTAAAGCGCCTAATCCATTGACTAATTTAACCTCATCATTAGAGAATTGTAAAATATCATCATCAGAATCAAAATGTTGTACACAACTAAATAGAGCGCTTTCACCTCTATTAGGGCTAACGACTGCGATTAACGTGTAATTGAGTTGCTGCATAATATCGGCTAAAACCGCCGCATGCCCACCCGATCCAAGCATGATGATTGGTTTAGTCATTTAGCACCTCACCAGCTCTGTAATCGCGACCTGCCAATGTATTGAGCTTTTGCCAATATTGATATGGGCTGATACCTTCACCAGGACGTTTAATCGCTAGGTTATGCTTCGAAAATTGCTCTCCTTTCTTTATATTGTCAGTGGTGACAATACTTTTCCTTGCAAGGGGCAGGTTTTTCAGTTCGGCAGGCTGAGGAGCTTTAATACCACTACCTATTGCAAGTTCAACAGTGCGAATCGCAGTCACCATATTTTTTAATTCGCAGGGTTCTAGGGAAGCTTTATGATCTGGCCCTGGTAACTGTTTATCTAACGTAAAGTGCTTCTCAATGACGCACGCACCACGAGCCGCAGCAGCGATAGGTATAGTGATTCCTTGGCTGTGGTCTGAATATCCAGTCCGTAAAGAGAAAGCTGTCGCTAACGTATCCATTGCCTTTAGATTAATTTGATCGAATGGAGCTGGGTACTCTGTAGTGCAATGTAATAAGGTTAACTTAGCTTGCAGCGCCTGTTGCCCCTCTTTTGAGGCGTAGGCGGCTTGGAACGCTTCTATACTCGGAGGTTTATGATCCGGTGCCGTTAAGCCAAATGCAATGACGCCTAAAGCGGATTCAACTTCTGCTAACGTTGACATGCCTGTCGATAAGATGAGGTCACATCCTGTACGAGCATGCTCAAGCAAAAATGGCGCATTGGTTATTTCACCCGAAGCAATTTTTAATGTTTGGAGTTTAAGTGTATCGACAATAAACCGTAAACTTTCAGAGTCAAATGCAGTGGATAGAAACTGTATTCCAATTTTTTGGCAATAACTTATTAAGCGCAGATGAGCCTCATAACTTAACTCTAAGCGACTTAACATTGAAAGCTGTGACTCTTGTTTTTTAGTATTAGCAATTTGATAATTTGCTTGTTTAGCTTCATGGGTGACTAAATTTTTCGCGTTAAAAGTCTGAAACTTTACAATGTCAGCTCCTGAATCATATGCTGCATCAATTAAGCTAATTGCCAACGCTTCACTACCATTATGATTTACGCCAGCCTCTGCAATAATTAGAGTCATTTAATGTATGCCTTAATATCGTAAAAATACTTTACTGGTTTTTGAACCATTGACCTCAATATACTAATAATAGCGGGACTTGCTTGGCCTTGACTATAGGGGTTCTCTACCTTACAGCGCTTGAGTTCTGGTAATTTAATAAGAGCCTGATTTATCGCATCTGTTAACGATTTGGTATTGGGTTGGCATGTGATAACACTACTTGCTGCAAGGCGTCCACGTTGTCGTGCGCCTATGTTAACGGTTGGGATGTTAAAAGAGGGGACTTCTATAATACCGCTAGAAGAGTTACCGATAACCGCAGCAGCATGTTTTACCGCACTTAGGTATCTTGTTTGCCCTAATGAGGGGATTGTTAAGACCCTTCCGTTTGACTCTCGACTATATTCCTCAATCATAGAAATGACGGCCCTAGAGCCATTGTCTGCATTTGGGTAAGTTAGAATCACTTGATGTGATGGGTACTTATCTAAGCTTGACAGTAAAGACTGAAATGTGGCGTCTGCTGGCTCATCAATCAGTGTCACCGGATGATATGTGACTAAAAAGTATGGAGTATTTAAATTGAAGTTCAGTGATGCCGAAAGTTCATCTATCGTCATCAAATTACTGCGATGGATGTGATCTAACCCTATAGCACCAACATTATGTACACTATCGGGCATCTCCCCCATTTGGATAACGCGTTGCCTGTAAGCTTCTGTTGAGGTGCAATGAACATGGCTGAGCTTCGTGATAGCATGTCGAAATGCATCATCGTAGGCCCCTTCAGTAATTTCGCCACCATGTATATGTAATATAGTTATGCCAAGAATAGTCGCTGTTTGTGCAATAGCTAATGCTTCATACCGATCACCCAATATTATTAATACATCAGGTTTTAATCTGTCTAGCGCTTCAGCATAACTAATCATACCGAGTCCCGCGCTTTTAGCTATTCCGACTCGGGAGTTGGATGAAAGTAACATCTCAACTCTTTCATCAATTTTAAATCCATCCGTTTCTATTTGTTCGAATGTATTTCCAAATTCAGGTGAAAGATGGCTACCAGAAACAACTAATTGAAGAACGAGCTCTTCCTCAGCTTTAATGTCTGTAAGTAACCAATAGAGCAATCCATAATCAGCCCTTGTACCTGTAAATACTGCAATTTTTTTAGGCATAAGTTGATTCCAGGTTTGTTGGAAAACTCGGCAGATTAATCAGATGAGATTCGATAAGCTCCGAATTCGTCAGCGGGCCTCGCATTGCATCTTTAAACATGGGTAATCTATGCATTAATTGCCATACAGGACGGGTCATTACTCCGGCATCATTGGTGGCTTTTAATATTTCATTTCGATAGCGTAAATCTGGACAGATAACAGCATTTAACCAATAGTTCGAGGTGGCATAATCTGGCTCTGTAACGAACTCAAGATCGCTTTTTTCAAAGAAAGTTTGATAGTGCTTTGCTAATGCCCGCTTTTGTTCAATAAAGAGGGGAAGGCTTTCCATTTGCGCACAACCTAGTGCAGCATTTAAATTAGGCATTCGATAATTAAAGCCGGCTTCATCATGGTAAAACTCGTATGGATGAGAGACCTTAGCGGTTGTCGTGATATGTTTAGCACGATCACCATTAACGATATCGTTAGCCAACAATATACCTCCGCCTCCTGTAGTAATGATCTTGTTGCCATTAAAACTGAGCGCAGCAAACTCACCTAGGGTGCCTGTATGCTTATTTTTGTAGAAAGACCCTAAACTTTCAGCGGCATCTTCAATTAAAATTAGATTCCATTGCTGGCAAATTAGTTTAAGTTCATCGAGCTCTACAGGATGTCCGAACGTATGCATTGGCATAATAGCTTTAATGATCTGGCCAGTTTCTTTATGAGTACATAACCCAAGTTCATCGACTACGGCATATTCTTCAAGGTATGCTTGTACGGCTATAGGGCTTAAACCTAAGCTTCTCGTTGAAACGTCGACAAAAACAGGCTCTGCACCCATGTGATATAAAGTGTTGCAGGTAGCGACAAAAGTAAGAGCTTGGGTGATGACCAGATCGCCGCTCTTGACGCCAGCCATGTATAGAGCTGTATGCAAGGCGCTGGTGCCACTTGAGGTGGCGACGGCTTTGGGAGACTTTGTAAAATCTTCAATTTTACGTTCGAATTCGTTTACAAATCGCCCTACGCTAGAGACAAAAGTGCTCTCAATAGTCTCTGCGACATATGTTTGCTCATTTCCTGGGAATGTAGGTGCATGCAACGGAATAAACTTATTGGTTTGATAAGTTTCGCGAATAAATTCAATCAATGAATACATTAGTTTAATACCTTGAAAAATTCAGTTGATTTACATTTTTTCATCGAGAGACTTCCCTGTTTCCTTATGACCAAACTCGGGCAATATTAAAGAAAAAAGGTCAACCAATTGCTTCTTACTCCATGTTTTCTCAAATAACATTGATTGAATTTTTTGCTCGAATAGTTCAACTAACCCTAAGTCATACTCCAATTTATTCTTGATAACACCTAATTCGGCAAAGCTTCCCATATCGAGAACCTCCTTATTAGTAAAGAACTCTTCGAAATCTTTCTCTCCAGATGTATCACTTACAGTGAAATAGCATGGCCACAAGCCTTTAGCGGGCAGAGTCAATGATAGCTCCCTCGCTTCTTCTTCTGAGTGACAAACATAAGCTTCATAGCCTCTATCTGCGAGATAGCGAGTTGCAATGTCGGCGAAGGATATAAGGTGAGTTGATTCATCTAGTTTAGGAAAGTAAATGTCTCTATTTTCGCCGAATATACAAGACATTAAACAAAGCTCACCAGACTCTTGGGGAGTAACAAAATAGCGTTTTACGTCAGTCGGGGCGACGATTGGTTGTTGTTTTAAAATGCGTTGGTTAAAACTATGTAGTAAAGAACCATCAGAAAAGGCGACGTTAGCAAAACGGGCTGTGGAGATAGAAATCTGTTCACTGCGTCGCATCAAGAACATTTCCATGATCCGTTTTGACGCGCCCATCATATTCACCGGATTAGCAGCTTTATCAGTTGAAACACAAAAATATTTTTTAACACCCTTGGCGATAGATTGCTTTATGGTTTTGTCGGTATTAAAAACATTCACATTGATCATGCGCATCAAGGTGAAAGGGTCTTTTTCACTTCTTACATGCTTCAGTGCAGAGAGGTTTAGTACGTAGTCATATTTTCCATCTTGATCGATGAAGGCATCGTATTCAATTGAGTTGATATCTAGTGCAAACGTTTGAAAGTCGCCAGCAATATAGCCAAAAGAGCTACGGATATCTCTGACCAATTCGGTTAAATTATTTTCACTGAGATCAACGATATGGAGTTTTAAAGGAGAACGCTTAAAGATCTCTTTAACAACCGCTTGACCAATAGATCCAGCTCCCCCCAAAACTAAAAAACGAGAACGATTGATCTCTTCATTCAGCATAGAGGTGTGATGTCTGATGTCTGATGCGAAAAGGGCTTTTTCTCTTCCAATCAATCTCAACATGTTCGTCATTGTGCTACCAAATAGGAATAAATACTTTAACTAAATTATAGTTAGTAATCTTAAGTGACTATAAGTCATAACGAAAGCTTACCTTGTATACGTAGTTCAATATTTTAGGGTTAAATTTAACAAGCAAAAATTGAGCCAAGAAAATGGACTGTTAATGACTGGGCATTCCGATTGATATTAATGAGGTTAAGAAAGCCAGCTAGATTAAGTTTATGATTTTAAAGTAATAATTTTTATGACGGATTGGCGACCACTCATGAGTGCTAATTAGCACACAATAATTACGGCAAAAACCTGACACTTATCAAGCTAAAAAGAGATTATAAGGAAGTTTGTAAGAATATCTATCGACAGTAATCAGTATTTAAATCATCTAAAACTATAAAGTAAAGCTGGTCTCCCCACAGGGACTCGAACCCCGATCGATCGCTTAGGAGGCGACTGCTCTATCCTGTTGAGCTATAGGGAGACGTCAGTGATTATACTGTTTTTCATCTCGATGAAAAGGCTTTAGATTTAGTTGCTTAAATAGTGCACTAAATGTCTGTTATATTTTGATCGCAATGTCGTTAATTTGTATATTAAGCGCTGCATTTGCGCCTTCTAGCACTGCAGTGGCACTCTCTTGTGTGACCTGATCAATCTTAATCGTTGCCCGGCTTTTTCCTGCAACGGCTCTCATATTGTCGAGTCTATCAGGCAGATTTTGTTGCAGCACTAATTGGAAACTATCACCGACTTTAATGCCATTGTTACGGCCAAGATTGATGATCACTCTATTGTTTTGCCGAGAGACGATTTGTCCAAGCAGTGGGCGGCAATTTAGGACGTTATCGATATCTTCACTAGCCTGCATCAATACACTATCGATGTTTTTACCGTAACTGGAAGCCCAAAAGCGATTGCTGTGCGCTGGTACGGTTATTTGCTTCTCAAACTCCCACAATGCTGGTGAATTGTAGTATTCGCTCCAAATCTGCTCGCCACTAATGCCATGATAAAGTGATAAGCGAAGTTGAAATTGACGTTGTGGGTAGCTGTCCCATAAACCAAACATACTAGCTTCGATGGGATCTGTTGAAATATCAATGATTTCAGGTAACAACACATATTGGCTGTCTGTTATTTCACTCAACCAGCTGGGGAGGCGATAACCTCGAATATCGACCAAGGACTGCTCAATGTCTAGCCGTTCATTAGCATGAACATTTGGGAAGCTGGCTTTGGCTTGGCTACGCATGATGAAGCCGAGTCGCTCTGACATCGCTTTTTGTAAGTTTCCAAGGTTGCCATAACGTAATTGGGCTCTATCGCTAATTTGAGCCTGAGGTACTAATATGGCGGCTTTCAACGGGTCTAAATGGCACTTTTCATCTGTTGACGTAATAATATCTACACGAAGGTTGACGGTAAGAGTTTGTTTTTCTATGCGCTCATTAAGCAATTCAACGTGAGAAACCTGAGTTTGATTAGACATTGAAAACTTATCTTGGGTAAGTCTACCATTTTGTGTTTGTTGTTCGCTTGAGAAACTACCACCAGAGCGTAACGCAACGTAGCTTAACGCTTGTTCAATGGCATCTTCTCGAGCTTGTGTGATATTGCCATTGATGATTTTTGCTTGGCCTGTTGCCTCAATCCATTGCGCGCTAACGTTAAAATGCATTAACGCAGTAATGATGATCAGTAGGTGTAGTGGCTTCATGGTTCTGTCTCAATCGTTGTTATCTATGGCGCTAAGTTATGTTGAGGTGCCAAAATGATGGCGTTAGGCCATCACATTTAGACATCGCGCTAGCTCTCTAATGCATAAGCAATAAGTGTGCCTAAACAAATCAGTGAGTATAACGTTAGACACTTTTAACCGGCACTATTTAGGCTTCTGTCTCTTGCTTTATTAGGGTTGATAATTTGTCTGCTAGCCAAGCATAATATTTTTCATTGCCGTGAATCCAATCATGCTGGTTGTCTGCGTATTTGACTGTCGATAAATAATTTTCAGGATCTGTTATTTCTTCATCGAAAGCTCTTGCTGCATTGAAGAAGGTAATACCGAATTCAGTCCATATGTATTCCATTGCATTAAAATAAGCATAAATAATGTTTTTCATACCTTTAGATTCTTCGAAATACTGGCTAAAAGGTGGGTCGGATACCACAACAACTTTGTGACCATTTTCGTGAAGCTTCAATATGATAGAAAGCTGCTCAGTGAGATCGTCATAGAAGTAATCAACGAACTCTTTTAGCGTTATTTCGGCTATTCCTTGTGGATAAGAATTCTGGAGCCAAGTGGTAAACCTAGAGACGTTTTGATGAGTTTGTAGCCCTAAGTTGGTTATAATAGTTGAAGTTAGTGGAGGGCTTTGTTGTTCATGGCGACTTAAGTTACTAAATATCACCGACCACAATTTTCTTGACATGGCATTCTCTAGGGGAACGAAGTACTCGGTGTCACACAAGGAAAATTTCTTTTGAGAAAAACCAGAGCCATTCATCACCATGCCGCCGCAGTGTGTCATGTTGATGTTATCAAATGCAGTTGATAGTTTGCCCATATGACTATCTCCAAAGAGCGTCAGATCAATTCTTGGCTCATCTAAAGAGTGTTCTGTAAGTTTTTTAACGGACTCGAGAAACTCTTCGTCACATTCGACTTCTTCTGTATCAGTTGTTTTCTGAGTAACACCTGAAAATTCGTTATTTAGATTGGCGTTTGAAATGTGGCCCTCAGCACGTTGCAATACAGATCCGAAGTGGCCCATTACATAGTTTACCGCTTCGGGTGTAACAGTTCGCCGATTAGTTTCAAACCTAAAGTCATTATCTGATGGAGCTGTAATGAGTTCAAAGGAGGGGAAATATTCGAAATTGTCATAATTGTCACACATGAAACTGGCCGCTGTGCGAAGTAGTGATTTTGAGTGCTGATTGGCAACTAATATATGTTTGTTTGTCATTGTTGCCGTTAATGGCACTGGTGATACGGTTAGTATAATGTTGATCTTGGGATTTATTGAGGTAAGACGTGATTTTAGTTGTTGTAAATCGGAGCAAATTTCATCATATGTGAAGTTGTGAAACAGATATTTTGTTTCGTTAAACTCTCCTGATATGACGCCTGGGCAGCTTGGATAGAAAACATTGTTTTGATCTTTCCAAGATTCTGTTAGGCCTAGTGTGAAAATGAGTAGATCAGTGTTTTTAAGTGTCTGATACATCTCTTTGGCTGCTAATACTCTGGCCTCGACTAAATCTTCTTTCCTATCGAAACCATTGGGATAAATACTCGGTCTTAACAAGTCATAGTAACGGTTTTTTTCAAAATGTATCGCACATTCAGCATCAAAACCTTTGTTTTCATCGATAATATCAAACCATTGCAGAAAGCATCTTGGCGTATATATGTTACCAAAAGCAAAACTTGAAACTTGACTTGTTTCAATTGTGCTTTGATGGAAGGAATACCCTTGTTTATTAAGCCATCGACCAACATGCTGGGCAAAACAGGAGCCAACTGACGATATTTTTGGATTTTCGGTATGTAATCTTATTTGCGTTAACTTGTCGAATGTCTGCTGGCCAAGCTTGATAGATGCAACGGCACTACGCCAAAAGAAAATTTCATCTCTATTGTTATAGGGAGTTTTGCTGTTTTGCATAAGATTTTTCCTAAATTTGTCCGAAATATCATAGAAAGTAAGGCTAACGACATTTATATGACACATTTGAATCTGTTATGTTTTAAAGCAAATATTATGCCTGCTATGTACTAAATAGGTATTAGATTAAAGTTCTTCTTCGTTTTGCCGATGGAACGAATTGTAGACTGTCCTTACGAAGAACGGCTTGAAAATTGCTAGTTCATCTTACAACTAACCAATTTTTGACATTGAGTTTTGTGATTCTATTTGTGTTTCTTTTGATTTGATAACGTATAAATAATACGTTATCAATTGTATTTTATAGGAATTGTTATGCGAAGTTTACTTTTTATGTCGGTTGCATTGCTGTTGGGAGCATGTTCGACTTTTGACGACAGTGATTCGCAAACTTTAGCTAGCGGCAATAGTTTGCCGTCTAATTCTGCTGTGAATTATTTAACACAGCAGATTGCTAACGAACTCGTCAGACAAAACGATCAACTTACCTCAAAGCAAGCGCTGTTGGTGGCAACGCCAGTGTTGTTAGATGACTTGACCACGACCAACCCTTTGGGGTTGCAGATACAACAAGGGCTTATTACCGCGATGCACGATCATCAATTCAATTTGGTTGATCTCAATGTGGGTGAAAATGTCAGCGTAACCAATGAAGGGGAGTTGTTGTTGACCCGAGATTGGCGCAAGCTACCTGCAGACTTGCCTGTTGAGCACGTGCTGGTATCGACCATGAGTCTGTCGATGGACATGCTAGTTGTTAATAGTCGAATTGTGAATGTGACCAATAATCGAGTGGTGTCCGCGGCGGCGTCAAGTGTGGGTGTTGCCCAACTACCAGGTTACCTCAGAATGGCTGAAAAAGTGACCTCGAAGGATGGTAAGTTACATCGAAATAGTCAGCCTGGACAGGCGGATATCCAAATAATAGGAGCGAACCAATGAAGACGTGGGTTTTAGCTATCGGTCTCTTGTTAGTGGGCTGTGCCTCGCAAGATAGATATATACAGTGGGAAACCGAAGCGCCAGAGTCATTTCCAAAGCTGACAGCCATTGGGTATGCACCACTCGATACACAGCCGGCCAAAGAGCAATCGCAACGGGTGTTAATGGCTATGCAAGCCTCTAAGATTGCTGCTTATCGAGAGTTAGCAGAGCAGGTTTATGGTCAGCAGTTATCGGCATCAAGCCAAGTACGCGACTGGATGCTGTCCGATGATAGTATTCAAGCGTCGGTATCAGGTGTCATTAGAGGGGCTAAGGTAGTCAAAAGCTATCCAGCAGGTGAGCACTATGTGACTGAGTTAGAACTGGACTTTTCTCAGGTTTGGGCGCTGTATCAGCAACAAAATCGGCCACAGAAAGTGAAAGAAGTGACCTATTTTTAAGCTTTATCTAATGAATAAGGTTGGTCTAACAAAAAAAGCCGCGATTAAGCGGCTTTTTTATTCGTTATTTTTAGTCAGTCGTTAGGCTTTTAAGTTATTACCTAGCGTTGAAATAGTCGAGGTTTTACCCTTTTGGTCATAGGTGAGGCTCGAGGCGTTACGACTGGCTTGCAGTGCTTGTGAAAAACGATTTAGGCTGGCCATACTGTGCTCTATCAGTTTGCCATTTAACGCATTGAGCGTTTTACACTCTTCAAGTAGATTGGTTGCGTTTTCGACCTGTTTGACTATGTCGGCATTGGTTTTCAGTTCAGCGTTATCAGGATGAGCCGATAAACTTTCATCGTTTAATTTGATCTCATTTAGCAATTTGGCTTTATTGCTAGCTAGGCCAAGCAACCGATCGGCATCTTGTTCGATCAAGGCGGCTTTCTCTGCTTCAATAACCTCTTTTAGGTTAATAAGTAGGTTATGTTGATTAACGATGATATCGGCTATTGAATTCATAAACGCTTAATTGAGATCCCTTAATTCATTTTCAAACTGTTCGATGTTACTTGCCAGCTTTTCTGCGTCGATTTTGTAACGACCTTCAGCAATGGCAGCTTTAATTTCTTCTACCTTTTTGATATCTACTTCTGGGATATCATTGAGCTTAGCTTGAGCACTTTGAAGTTGCTGCGCTTGAGACGTGATTGAAACTGAATCACCTTTAACCGTTTGAGCCGCTGCACCAGCTGCTTGGCTTGAGCTCTGCTGTGATTTATTAGCTGAAGAGGTGCCAACTCTATTATGTGTGCCCGTATTTACGTGCTTAATATCAATAGCCATTTTGTATTCCAATTTGAGTAAATGAGATCAACATACTTGTGTATCGGCACTTATTCTTAAAGCTTTAGACAAAAAATTTAAATTAGTATAGATTTTCCTGCAATTAAAATCACCTATCTTACATTCTAACTTCCACACTGCCCACGCCAACGACGATGGCATCTATAGTTTTATGTGAGCTACTGTTTTTTATTTGAATTCTATCGCCCAAATTACCGTCTCTGATCGCTTCCCCTGTGGTTTTTATCTCAAAGTTACCTGAGCGCGCGTAGATTGAAACCATGTCACCAGCACACACAAAGCAGAGGTTGCTGCTAAAGATGGGTTGGTTTGGCGCTATTCTGCGTTTAACGCGGGTGCCAGTGACGTTGTCAACCGCATCAAATTGTTGTCCTCTAAGGGTGCTTTGCTCAACGTAAGCTAATGTCACCTGGTCTGCGCTGATAAGATCACCTGGACCTAGTGTATCTGTGGCTACCACTACAGGAAATAATATATCGACTCGGACAGAAATAAATATTTGCCATGGGTATTGCAAGCTGGCGGTATCACAACTAATTTTGACTGTGTTATTGCGACTAATCGCTCTATCACTGGCTATTTCGGCAGTGAGGGGAGAATTACAAAGCGGTGGTGATAGCCTATTGTCTAGGCTTTGGGGGCTAATTTTAACCTTTGCATTACTGGGTGCGGTTATCTTTTCCTCGACAACCGCTATAGCTAAACGTGAGATGGTCGATAAAGAAGGCACACTCGCTTCTTCTGCGGCGATGACTGGCGCAATGGAGAGTGAAACGATTAAGAAGCATATTAATTTTACTTTCATATTGAATAGACTAGCTTGATTAGCCAGATTACGCCTATACTTTGTGGGCGACCTGAATCTTTGACATTTTTTGATAGAAATTAGTGTCATAAATTTGACAAATTTGAGGTCTGGTTGTCATATAGGTAGATAAAGCAATTAGTATGCCTATACTCATTAATATGGATGAGTGCAGGTAAGCATTCACAGGGCAACAAGGCAAAGGCATTATGTCGAGTATTCTTGAATCAGTTAACAAACGTACCCAACTTGTTGGACAAAACCGCTTAGAACTTTTGTTGTTTAAGTTAAATGGGCGGCAAAGGTTCGGTATTAACGTATTCAAAGTAAAAGAAGTATTACAATGTCCACCATTAACAGGACTTCCTAAGCTAAACCCATTTGTTCGCGGTGTGGCTCATATCCGTGGACAAACAATATCGGTAATTGATTTAAGTGCCGCGACTGGTGGCCGTCCAATAGAAGATACCGCGAATTGTTTTATCATCATTTCCGAGTACAACCGAAGTGTTCAGGGCTTCCTTGTTAAGTCTGTTGAGCGCATTATTAACATGAACTGGGAAGCGATATTGCCACCGCCTCAAGGGGCTGGGCGTTACTCTTACTTGACTGCGGTCACTGAAATTGAAGGCGAACTAGTTGAAATCTTGGATGTTGAGAAGATCCTTGATGAAATCTCTCCGGTTAAGACTAAGATAAGTCAGGAAGTTGATGAGAAACTGACTATAGATAGAGAGCGTCATTTCCATATTATGGTTATTGACGACTCGGCGGTGGCGCGCAAGCAGATTATTCGTGCGCTTGAATCGTTAAGTTTGCAGATTGACACTGCTAAAGATGGCAGAGAAGCATTAGAAAAGTTGAAAAGTGTAGCGGCTGAGATGGATAATGTAGCGACCGAGATTCCGTTGATTATCTCGGATATTGAGATGCCTGAAATGGATGGCTACACACTCACCGCAGAGATCAGAGATAATCCGAAACTCAAGGATATTAAAGTCGTGTTGCATACATCATTGAGTGGTGTATTTAATCAGGCCATGGTCGAAAAGGTCGGCGCCAATGATTTTATTGCCAAGTTTAATCCAGATGAGCTAGCAGCTGCAGTGAATAAGCACTTAAGTCTTTAGTTTGAAGTCATTGTTATTTCGGACTAGTTTTGAAGAGTTTGGGTTGTATCAATGAGTTAGCTCATGTATAACGCACAGCTCTTTAACGCTTGCTATAGTGTAACTTGTAGCGTGTTTTCTTTTTGATATTGGGATATCAGGGTGCCGAATAAATCACTTGCTGAAGCAGAGTACAATCAATTTAGGCTTTTTCTTGAACAGCACAGCGGTATCGTGCTGGGAGACAATAAGCAATATTTGGTTCGCAGTCGCCTTGCCCCATTAATGGGGAAATACAATCTACCCTCATTGTCAGAGGTGGTAAAGCATTCGATGAAGCCCACTGAGCGTCAGTTAAGGGCTGAAGTCATCGATGCCATGACCACCAATGAAACATTGTGGTTTAGGGACCGTTATCCGTTTGAGTTATTATCCAATACCTTGTTGCCTGAATACTCTCGGCTTGGTCGTCCCATAAAAATTTGGTCGGCGGCCTGCTCGTCTGGTCAAGAGCCATATTCTTTGGCAATGACCATATTAGAGTATCAACAGCGCAAACCGGGGGCCTTGCCTGGCAGCGCGTCGATTTTGGCGACCGATCTGTCACCGTCAATGCTAGAACGCTGTAAAACGGCTGAGTATGATAATTTGGCTCTCGGTCGCGGACTATCAGATGAGCGTAAGCGGCAGTTTTTTGAATCGACTGGCAGTGGAACTATGATGGTCAAGCCAAACGTTAAGCGCTTCGTTAATTTTAGGGCCCACAATTTGCTTGAGAGTTATACCTTGCTGGGTAAGTTTGACATTATCTTTTGCCGTAATGTACTGATCTATTTTGCGCCTGAGGCAAAGGCGAAAATACTGCGGCAATTTGCTGCCGCACTTAACCCTAAAGGGATCCTGTTTTTGGGCGCATCAGAGTCAATCGCTGGCTTAACCGAAGAGTTTGACATGGTACGGTGTAATCCAGGCATCTATTACCAAAAGCGTACCTAATTACATAGTTTTATACATTTTATCTTTGATTTTTCGTCGTATATGCCAGTAATTTACTGGCATTTTTTATGGCTGAATATTCCTCCTTCATCATAATGCTCACCTAATACTTTTTTGGCATGACTATTGCTTTATTTATTGCATCTGTATGAGGAGGCAATTTTATGGCGATTAATTTTGATAAGGCATTAGGGGTGCATCAGTATACGTTAGGTATACGTTCTGCCCGTGCTCAAGTGATCTCGTCCAATATCGCTAATGCCGATACACCTCACTACAAAGCCAAAGATCTGGATTTTGACAAAGCGCTTCAGGCAGCAAGGACCACTCAAGGCGGCCTCTCCATGAGCAAAAGTGATAGTAAACATTTCGATTTGGCAGCGTTGTCGCAGCAACATATTAGTTATCGCGTACCCAATCAGCCCGACACGGGCGATGGTAATACGGTTGATATTCAACAAGAGCAATCTGAGTTTATGCAAAATGCGCTTGAGTATCAGATGTCTTTGGGTTTTCTAGACAGCAAATTTGCTGGCATGAAAAAAGCACTTAAAGGAAATTAGTGATGAGCTTATTTAATATCTTTAATGTTGCAGGTTCAGGTATGTCGGCGCAGTCGATACGTCTGAATACTACTGCCAGTAATATCGCTAATGCTGATTCAGTGTCCAGCAGCATAGATCAAACCTATCGCGCCCGCCACCCAGTGTTTGAAGCAGAGATGGCCAAAGCAAGCCATCAGCAACAAACATCACAGTCGGTAAAAGTTGCCGGTGTTGTAGAAAGTGATAAACCATTACAAAAAGAGTATTCGCCAGATCATCCATTGGCGGATGCAGATGGGTTTATTTATAAGCCCAATGTGAATGTGATGGAGGAGATGGCAAATATGATCTCTGCATCACGTTCTTATCAAATGAACGTACAAGTAGCTGAAGCGGCGAAATCTATGCTTCAGCAGACTTTACGAATTGGCAAATCCTAGGAGGTAGGTAGTGAGCCTCATTAACCCACTAAGCAGCCAGTCCCCTTTAAGTACTCAAGGTACAAGTGGACAAGGGATAGCACCTGCATCGTCAAGCGGGGCGTCTGCAAACAGCAGTACGACGACGCAGACACAGACGACAGGCAATCCGTTTCTTGATGGTATTCGTTTGCCAGAAGAATCAAGTATTCCTGAAGCCAAAAGCCAAGAGCTGACCCAAGAGGATTTCTTTTCATTATTGAGTCAGCAGTTGTCAATGCAAGACCCATTTAAACCCGTCGACAATGATCAAATGATTGCACAAATGGCATCATTTTCAACGGTCGATGGCATTACCAAGCTTAATGAAGAGATTGTTAATCTTAATACTGTGATGACCTCTAGCCAGGCATTGCAAGCTTCGGGGCTTGTGGGGCAGAAAGTCCTGATTCCTTCAGATACCGGGCATATATCGGCTGAAGATCCATCGCTTAAGGGGATCATCAGCACCCCAGAGGCTATCGACACCATTACGGTACGTATTGAGGATGAAAAAGGGCAATTAGTTAAAACCTATACTGTCGATGGCAGTGCCGGAGGCAATATTGATATTGCCTGGGACGGTCTAGATAAAAATGGTGAGCCTGTTACCAGCGGTAATTATTCAATTAAGGCGAGCGGACGAGTAGATGGTGAGAGTCAAGACTTGGCCGTTTCAACCTATGCACATGTAACGAGTGTTTCATTGGGTACCGCTAGCACTGGGGCGATATTAAACCTCAGAGGCATTGGTGGTATTAAACTTGGTGATGTACTTGCTGTGTCTGAAACATAGATAAGCAACAGTTAGGGCATAAGGTCCAACACGATTTTTTAAATTTTAAAGAGGTGATTTATGTCATTTAACATTGCATTGAGTGGTATTTCAGCATCACAGAAAGATCTCAATACCACGGCAAATAACATTGCTAACGTTAATACTGTCGGTTTTAAAGAATCCCGTGCGGAATTTGCCGATGTATACGCTAATTCAATCTTTGCTAACAGCAAAACGACTGTTGGTGGTGGTGTGACGACGGCACAGGTGGCGCAGCAGTTCCAGCAGGGCAGTTTGCAGTTTACCAATAATGCACTCGACATGGCGATTAACGGCGGTGGTTTTTTTGTGACCTCTTCTGAAGTGGGCTCTCAAGACCTTTCGTATACACGTGCAGGCGCATTTAAAGTTGATGCAAACAGTTACTTAGTTAACTCAGCGGGTAATTTCTTACAAACTTTCCCAGTTGATAAAGACGGTAATTCGACATCGGTGAGTTTGACGACCACTCAGCCTGTTAAGATTCCTGACACGGCGGGCAGCCCACAAAAAACCGAAAACATCGGCATTCAGATGAACCTGAATGCGGGTGAAGCGACGCTAGATCCAGCCGCATTTGATCCCAACAATCCAGACACCTTTAATAACTCAACCTCAGTGACTATGTATGATTCATTGGGTGAGCCTCATATCTTAACCTCCTATTTCGTTCGACCACCAGAAGCTGCCTACACTGGCGAAAGTAACTGGGTTGCCTTCTACGCAGTGGATGGGAAACAGGTCGACTTAGCGGGCGCTGCTGGTACTTACGGTCGTGACACAACTGGTGATGGCGTGGCTGATGCTACCGGCACAGCGGTTAATGCCAGCGGTTGGAAGGGGTCAACGATTTCATTCAATGATACCGGTGCCTATACTGGGAGCGATCCAGCGATTATTACCACAGAGCAACTGGGCGTTGGTGGAGCGAACGTACTCGGTCCTGGTACCGATGGTACACAGACGTTAACGCTTAACTTTAACAACCCGACACAATACTCGTCACCATTTGAGGTCACTGAGTTGACACAAGACGGGACGACAGTGGGTCGTTTGACTAACGTAGAAGTCGGTGCAGATGGTTTGATTAACGCAAGTTATAGTAATGGTTCAACAGTGCCTTTAGCACGTGTTGCGCTGGCGCGTTTCTCTAATGAGCAAGGTTTAACACAGGCAGGTAATACCTCTTGGAAAGAGAGCCTTGACTCTGGTCCTGCGCTGGCGGGTGAAGCTAATAGTGGTACCTTTGGTAGTATTCGCTCATCTGCACTTGAGCAGTCGAACGTTGACTTGACCACAGAGCTTGTTGACCTAATTTCGGCGCAGCGTAATTTCCAGGCAAACTCAAGAACCCTAGAAGTGAACAATACGCTACAGCAAACAGTGCTACAGATCCGCTAATTGCTTAGTTAACATAATGGAATGTGTTGCCGCCACGGCAACACATTTCCGCTTTTTCATTTATCCCTTCCTCTATTCCTTCTATCTGCTTGTATTTAACCGTTAGACGATAACCTTTGTTGGCATGATGTTTGCTTTGTACTGTTATTAGACAGTTTTTAGTTGAAACATTGACGGAGCAGCAAGTGGATAAATTACTCTATGTCGCCATGAGTGGCGCCAAGCAGAATATGAATTCGCTGGCAGTGCGAGCTAACAACCTTGCAAATGCCAATACCGACGGCTTTAAGTCGGATTTAGAGCAAGCGCGCTCTATGCAGGCTTTTGGTGAAGGTCTGCCGACCCGTGTGTTTTCTATGACAGAAAGTCCGTCAGCTAATTTTGGCCATGGTCCGATTAAAACCACTGGTCGGGATTTGGATATCGCCGTGAAAGGTGATGGCTGGCTCGCGGTACAGGGTGCTGACGGCGGCGAAGCTTATACGCGTTCAGGTAGCTTAAGTTTTGACTCCACTGGTTTACTTCGCAATGACCGTGGCAACCCTATTATGGGTGACGCGGGTCCAATTGTATTACCGCTTCCTATTGAAAAAATTGAGATTGCCCAAGATGGCGTGATCTCTGTCCGTCCATTGGGTTCAACTGCTGAAGTGATTGAAGAGGTGGGCAGAATTAAACTGGTTAATCCGGGCAATCAAAACCTGATGAGAGGTGAAGACGGACTGTTTCGTCAAATCTCTGGCGAAGTTGCCGCAGCCAATCCTTTTGTATCGATAGAGAGTGGTGCAATAGAAGGCAGTAATGTTAACGCTGTCGACGAGATGGTGTCTTTGATTGATTTGCAACGCCAATTTGAGATGCAAGTCAAAATGATGAAAACCGCCGAAGAGATGGATCAAGCCTCTTCGTCATTAATGCGCATTAGTTAGGAGATAGATTATGCATCCCGCGTTATGGATTAGTAAGACTGGCTTAGATGCCCAGCAAACAGATATCTCGGTGATCTCCAACAATGTGGCAAATGCTAGCACTGTTGGTTACAAGAAAAGCCGTGCCGTATTTGAAGATCTGTTATATCAGACTGTTAACCAAGCCGGTGGTATAAGTGCTTCTAATACCAAACTGCCGAACGGTTTAAATATTGGTGCTGGTACCAAAGTGGTCGCCACCCAGAAGATGTTTACCCAAGGCAATATGCTGACCACCGATAATTCGCTGGACTTGATGATTGAAGGTCCAGGATTTTTTGAAGTGCAGATGCCAGATGGTACAGCGGCTTATACTCGAAACGGCCAGTTCACTTTGGATGATACAGGGCAAATCGTAACGCCTGGTTCAGGTTATGTGCTGCAACCTGCGATCACCATTCCCGATGATGCCATCAGTATCACCGTATCATCAGAAGGGGAAGTCTCGGTTAAAACACCGGGCACAGCTGAAAACCAAGTGGTTGGTCAGCTGCAGATGTCTGATTTTATTAATCCAAGCGGCTTAGATCCTATGGGACAGAACCTCTACACAGAGACCGGAGCCAGTGGTACACCTATTCAGGGAACAGCTTCACTTGACGGTATGGGGGCTATTCGCCAAGGGGCGTTGGAAACTTCAAACGTGAATGTTACCGAAGAGCTTGTAAACCTTATTGAAAGCCAACGCATTTATGAAATGAACTCAAAAGTGATTTCGGCCGTCGATCAGATGTTGTCTTATGTTAATCAGAATTTGTAGAGGCTTATTATGACTAAGTACCTCATTTTCGCCGCTGCAGTTATCTTGGTAGGTTGTAATTCTACCAATAATAAGCCAATAGCGGATGATCCTTATTACGCGCCGGTTTATCCAGAGGCGCCGCCAACGAAAATCGCGGCCACTGGGTCTATGTATCAAGATAGTCAGGCATCGAGTCTCTACTCAGATATTAAGGCGCTCAAGGTCGGCGACATCATTACGGTGATTTTACAAGAATCAACCCAAGCATCAAAAAGTGCCAATAATGAAATTAAGAAGGGCTCTGACTTAACACTCGATCCTATTTATGCGGGCGGTGGCAACGTCACCATTGGCGGGCAACCGATTGACCTGCGTTATAAAGATAGCATGAATACTAAGCGTGAGTCTGATTCGGATCAGAGTAACAGCCTATCGGGCAGTATCTCAGCAAATGTGATGCAGGTGCTCAATAATGGCAATTTAGTCATTCGTGGCGAAAAGTGGATAACCATTAATAATGGCGATGAATTTGTCCGCGTCACAGGAATTGTCCGCTCTCAAGATATTCGACCTGATAACACCATTGACTCCCAGCGCGTCGCCAATGCTCGTATTCAATACAGCGGCACTGGCACATTTGCTGATGCTCAAAAAGTGGGTTGGTTAAGTCAGTTTTTCATGAGTAGTTGGTGGCCTTTCTAAGGAGTATGTCATGAAAATGAAGATGATTTTGGCGGTAGTACTCGTGCTGTTTTCAGCCGGTAGTGCTGCCCAGCGAATTAAAGATATTGCCAATGTACAAGGGGTACGTAGCAACCAACTGATTGGCTATGGCCTAGTGGTTGGTTTGCCGGGAACGGGTGAAAAAACCCGTTACACTGAGCAGACATTTAAGACGATGCTGAAAAATTTCGGTATCAACCTCCCTGATAACTTTAGGCCTAAAGTTAAAAACGTTGCAGTTGTTGCTGTGCATACCGATATGCCCGCTTTTATTAAGCCTGGGCAAACGTTAGATGTGACTGTGTCGAGCCTAGGTGAGGCAAAGAGCCTTCGTGGTGGAACATTACTGCAAACCTTCCTCAAAGGGGTAGATGGTAATGTATATGCTATCGCACAGGGCAGTATGGTGGTGAGTGGTTTTAGTGCTGAAGGCTTAGATGGTTCTAAAGTCATTCAAAATACACCTACGGTTGGCCGTATTCCTAACGGTGCCATTGTTGAGCGAACAGTCGCAACGCCATTTTCTACTGGCGATCACCTGACGTTTAATTTACGCCGTGCTGATTTCTCTACTGCCAAGCGATTAGCCGATGCAATCAATGAACTACTCGGTCCTGGCATGGCGCGTCCCTTAGATGCGGCATCAGTGCAGGTGAGTGCACCGCGAGATGTCTCTCAACGCGTGTCATTTTTAGCAACGCTTGAAAATATCGAAGTGGAGCCAGCTTCTGAATCTGCCAAAGTGATTGTGAATTCTCGCACTGGCACGATTGTCGTCGGTAAAGATGTTCGCTTGCTGCCAGCTGCTGTGACTCATGGTGGACTAACGGTGACAATTGCTGAGGCAACCCAAGTTTCACAGCCAAACCCATTTGCTGGTGGTAATACGGTTGTGACCAGTGACAGTACTCTCGATGTATCTGAAGAAGATAATCGTATGTTCCTCTTTAATCCAGGCACCACACTTGATGAGCTCGTCAGAGCGGTCAATTTAGTGGGCGCTGCGCCTTCTGATGTCCTTGCAATCCTTGAAGCCTTAAAGGTGGCAGGAGCTTTGCATGGTGAACTTATCATCATCTAATTTCTGTCGGACTGACTATGGATAAGCTGTCAAACTCATCACACTTTTTGGACATAGGGGGCCTAGACTCCCTACGTGCCAAAGCGCAAAAAGATGACCAGGCAGCCCTGAAAGAAGTTGCACAGCAGTTTGAGGGGATCTTTGTGCAGATGCTGATGAAAAGCATGCGAGATGCCAATGCAGTGTTTGAGTCTGACAGCCCGATGAACAGTCAATACACCAAGTTTTACGAGCAGATGCACGATCAGCAGATGTCAGTGAACCTGTCTGATAAAGGGATGTTAGGCCTAGCGGACTTAATGGTGCAACAACTCTCTCCCGAGACCAGTGCCATGACCCCCGCCTCGGTACTCAGAGGCAATATTCCAAATACATCGGGCGTCAATATGATGTCACCGAGCCTTGACCAACTAACAATGGCTAAACGAGCCGAGCCAAGGGCCAATCATGTCATTGATGATGTGGTGAGCGGCAAAGTGTTGCCATCGCAAGCGAGCAACAAGGGATTTGAGAGTCGAGAGGCGTTTATTACTGCGCTATATCCTCATGCACAGGAAGCGGCTAAAGCAATAGGGACGACGCCAGAAGTGCTCATTGCACAATCGGCACTGGAAACGGGCTGGGGGCAAAAGATGATCCGCCGCGCCGATGGCGAGCCCAGCAATAACCTTTTTAATATTAAAGCAGACCGTCGTTGGCAGGGTGATAAAGCGGGTGTGAGCACATTGGAGTTTGAGCAAGGTGTTGCGGTTAAGCAGCGTGCAGATTTTCGCGTATATGAGGATTTCAAACAGAGCTTTGATGACTTTGTTTCTTTTATTAAAGAGGGACCAAGGTATCAAGAGGCCGTTAAGCAGGCTGCAAACCCTGAGCGTTTTATTAAAGGGTTACAAGATGCTGGGTATGCGACAGATCCTAAGTACGCAGACAAAGTAATGAAAGTATTGCAGTCGGTGACCAAAGATATTAAAGCGGCTGTGTCGGAGGTGACGCCATGATGTGCCATGCAATAACGGGTGATAATTTAAGGAGTGTTGGCTAATGTCAATGGATCTACTCAACATCGCGCGCACCGGGGTATTAGCCTCGCAGTCTCAATTGGCTGTGACGAGTAATAATATCACCAATGCCAATACTCAAGGTTATCATCGTCAGGTCGCAGAGCAATCTAGCTTAGAGTCACAGCGTTTTGGCAACAGTTTTTATGGTGCTGGCACCTATATTACCGATGTTAAACGCATCTATAACGATTATGCTGCGCGCGAGCTTCGGATTGGGCAAACCGCTGTCAGCCAAGCTGAAACGACTCAAGTTAAGATGGGCGAGCTTGACCAACTGTTTTCGCAAATTGGTAAGGCTGTTCCTCAAGGACTAAATGATCTGTTTGCGGGCCTCAATAGCCTTGCTGATTTACCCGATGATATCGGTATTCGCGGTACCGTATTAGGTAATGCCGGCCAATTGGCCACAGCCCTTAACCAGATGCAATCTCATCTTGATGGTCAGATGAAGCAAACAAACGATCAGATTTCGGCGATCACCGATCGGATTAATGAGATCAGTAACGAGCTTGGCCACCTCAACCAAGAGTTAATGAAATCCCAGGGTAATGATTCACAGTTACTCGACAAGCAAGATGCACTCATTCAAGAGTTAAGCGAATATTCACAAGTTAATGTAATCCCACTGGAATCAGGTGCAAAAAGTATCATGCTTGGCGGCGCGGTAATGTTAGTGTCTGGCGAAGTATCTATGCAGATGGGGTCTACCACAGGTGACCCCTATCCAGGTGAATTGCGGATTACCACATCAGCGGGTGCTCAAAGTTTAGTGATTGATCCTGCCAAAATGGGCGGCAGTTTAGGGGCGTTGTTTGAGTTCAGAGACGAAACATTGATCCCTGCGCAACTGGAGCTTGGTCAACTGGCCTTAGGGGTTGCGGATGCATTTAACGAAGCCCAATCGCAAGGTTTTGATCTCAATGGCCAAGTTGGATCAGATTTGTTTTTAGATATCAATGACCCAAAAGTGACTGTGGGACGAGTGGGTGACTTTGCCAATAACACAGGTAACGCGGCGCTTAGGGTAAATATCGATGACGTGAGTGCGTTAACAGGTGAAAGCTATGAACTTAGTTTTACGGCTCCTGCAACCTATGAATTAACAGACAATCACGGCAACGTAACGCCACTAACACTAAATGGCACTGAACTTAGTGGGGGTGACGGCTTTACAATTAACATTGATTCAGGGGCGTTTGCGTCTGGTGACCGATTTGAAATTCGCCCAACTTCTGGTGCGGCAGCAGGAATATCTGTGGTGATGACCGACCCTAAAGGTATTGCGGCAGCAGGGCCTACCATTACGGCTGATTCAACTAATTCAGGTAATACTGCGATCACATTGAACGCAATGGATGCATCTGCCCCAGGATTTCCTGGCGTTGGTGCTCAAATTACCTTTGAAATAGATACGACGACCAACAGTTATGAAGCATTTGATGTAGCAGGCACTTCATTAGGAACTGGAACCTATACAGCGCCAACGATCGATGCATTTGGAATGAACTTTGATGTGCAAAGTAGCGCAGGCGCTTTGGCAGACCGTTTTACCTTTGACCTTTCCGCTGCTGAGGGCAATAACAGTAATGCTGTTGCCATGGCCAAATTGAATGAAGCTAAATTAATGGCTGGTGGTAGCGCAACACTTTCAGATGTTTATGAGAACACCAAATTACAAGTGGGTGGTAAATCTAAGGCTGCCCAGGTCGCACTAGGTAGTGCGGAAGCGGTTTTCTCTCAGGCGTACAGCCGAGTTCAGAGTGAGTCAGGGGTTAACTTAGATGAAGAAGCTGCCAACTTAATGCGCTTTCAACAGGCTTATCAAGCCTCGGCGCGCATCATGACCACAGCCAATGAAATATTTAATACGTTATTTAGTTCGGTGAGATAGGAGTAAGACGATATGAGAATCTCAACGGCGCAGATGTTTAATCAGAGCATTAATAGTGTTTTAGATAGACAAACATCGACCAGTAAAATTTTAGACCAACTTTCTAGCGGTAAACGTGTCAATACCGCAGGCGATGATCCCGTGGCTGCTATCGGCATTGATAATCTCAATCAGCAAAATGCTTTGGTCGATCAATTTATGAAGAATATCGATTACGCCAATAATCGTTTGTCATTAACAGAAAGTAAGCTCGGAAGTGCAGAAACGCTAACTGGATCGGTAAGGGAGCAAGTCTTACGTGCAATTAATGGCGGCCTATCTGATTCTGAGCGGCAAATGATTGCCGATGAGCTACGCGGTACGCTTGAAGAACTGCTTGCTGTAGCCAATACCAAGGATGAATCGGGTAATTTCATGTTTGCTGGCTATGAGACGGGTAAGCAACCCTTTGCATTTGATGCCTCGGGTAACGTGGTTTATAGCGGCGATAGCGGTACTCGTGATGCAATCGTAGGCTCAGGAGTCATGGTTGCAACCAATATCCCAGGCGATAAAGCCTTTATGAATGCACCATCAGGACTTGGTGATTTTAGTGCCAATTATTTGTCGACTCAAGTTGGCGACTTCAATGTTCAAAGTGCTTCGATCGCCGATCCGCTGACGTATGTGGAAGATACTTATACCTTTACCATGGTTGGCACCAATCTGGAAGTAAGAGATTCCAGCGCTGCGCTAGTGACGACAGTGCCTGCTTTTGATGCGACTAATCCTGTTAGCTTTAATGGTATAGAGGTCAAACTTCAGGGCCAACCTGCTGCGGGAGACAGTTTTAGTATTACGCCGCAAAGTGAAGTGAGCATTTTCGACACAATCAACCAGGCAATATCCTTAGTTGAAGATTCCAGTAAAGTGGATACCCCACAGGGGATGTCGGAATTGGCACAGATATTGAATAACTTAGATAGTGGCGTCAATCAGATAAGTATCGCGCGCGGTCAAGCTGGTAACAGTTTAAAAAGTGTAGAGAGTTACAGTGCTACCCATACAGAAGAAAAATTAGTGAACAGTTCGGCGTTATCACTGTTAGAGGATTTAGATTATGCCTCGGCGATAACAGAGTTAGAGAAGCAGCAACTCGCTTTAAACGCGGTCTCTAGTGTTTTTAGTCAAGTTGGCTCAACAACACTATTTGATTATATCTAAATAATGCGATCCATGAAGGGTCAACCAAATACGAATTTTTAGCCAAGCTCGAAGTCTTGGCAGTGCAACCAAGAAGAGGAAAACACAATGGCTATTACCGTTAATACTAACGTGACATCGATGAAAGCTCAGAAGAACCTAAACGTATCTAGTGGTGGTTTAGCTCAATCAATGGAGCGTTTATCCAGTGGTTTGAAAATTAATAGTGCCAAAGATGATGCCGCAGGCCTTGCGATCTCTAACCGCTTGAACTCACAGGTACGTGGTCTCGAAGTGGGTATGCGTAATGCAAACGATGCGATTTCGATAGCGCAAATTGCTGAGGGTGCGATGCAAGAGCAAACTAATATGCTTCAGCGTATGCGCGACCTGACCATTCAATCGGAAAATGGTGCTAACAGTACAGAGGATTTAGCAGCGATTAAAGCTGAAATGGATCAGTTAGTGACTGAAATTGATAATATTGGTACCAGTACAGCATTTGGTAATACTAAGTTGTTACAAGGCGGATTTTCCGCAGGTAAAGCTTTCCAAGTCGGCCATCAAGATGGTGAAGATGTTACGGTTAAAGTGAAGAAAACAGATAAGACTACGTTGTCAGTGGCAGCGCTTAATAATGCGACTTCTGCAAATCGTGCATCAGCTTTAACAGCGATTGATAAGGCGATTAAAACAATTGATACGCAGCGTGCAGATCTGGGTGCGATACAAAACCGTTTAGCACATAACATTAGTAACAGCGCGAATACCCAAGCAAACGTTGCCGATGCAAAGAGTCGAATTGTTGATGTCGACTTTGCCAAAGAGACATCAACCATGACCAAAAACCAAGTATTACAACAAACGGGCTCTGCAATGTTGGCACAGGCCAACCAGTTACCTCAAGTTGCTCTTTCACTATTGGGCTAATATCTGGTATTTAGCTCGACAACAAAGTGATGCATGGTCTCTCTAGTGCATCACTTTGTTGTTTTCGAAAAAGTTAAGGTGTTGAAATAATAGCTAATAAATATTTTTTAATGTTTTTTTTAAAAATATCCTAAAGATCGAAAAACCTCAGCCGTTACATATACTGTAACCAATAAGCTCAGCCTGGCTCAATCAGACAGGCAAGTGATTAAGTCAGGTATAAAGAGGAAACGATTATGGCTATTACAGTAAACACCAACGTTACATCGATGAAAGCTCAAAAGAACTTGAATCATTCTAGTGGTAACCTAGCGACCTCTATGGAGCGTCTATCAAGTGGTCTTCGCATTAACAGTGCAAAAGATGATGCGGCAGGTTTAGCGATTTCTAACCGTTTGAACTCTCAGGTTCGTGGTCTAGAAGTGGGTATGCGTAACGCTAACGATGCAATCTCTATTGCGCAGATTGCTGAAGGTGCGATGCAAGAGCAAACAAACATGCTGCAGCGTATGCGTGACTTGACTATTCAGGCTGAAAACGGTGCAAACAGTGCAGACGACATCTCAGCACTTAAGGCTGAAATGGATCAATTGGTCAATGAAATTGACGCGATTGGTACTACTACAGCTTTTGGTAACACAAAGTTGATGACTGGTGGGTTCTCTGCAGGTAAGAATTTCCAAGTTGGTCACCAAGATGGCGAAGATATCAAAGTAACAGTTAAAAAGACTGATAAAGCAACTCTGTCAGTAAATGGTTTGGCTTTAGCAACTTCTGCAAACCGTGCTTCTGCACTAGGTGCAATTGATAAAGCGATTAAGACTATTGATACTCAGCGTGCAGATTTAGGTGCGATTCAAAACCGTCTATCACATAATATTAGTAACAGTGCTAACACTCAGGCTAACGTGGCAGATGCTAAGAGTCGTATCGTTGATGTCGATTTCGCGAAAGAAACCTCAGCCATGACTAAGAACCAAGTGTTACAACAAACTGGTTCAGCTATGTTAGCTCAAGCTAACCAGCTTCCTCAGGTAGCACTATCATTACTATAATTAGTAATGAGTTAGTCTAAGTATGGATACTAATTAGGGAGGTTCGGTGACGAATCTCCCTTTCGTGGTTTTAGGGATAAAGAGAAATCAGAGTAGAGGTGAATGTGATGGATATCAACACAGTCAACGCATCTAGTGCCACAACTGCTAAAATTGATATAGGTTTTACTCCAGTTAAACTTGGTGCAGCAAAGGATGTAGAGCTGGATAACCGTGCTTCAATTAAAGCGGTTGAAGAAGCTGAAAAGGCGCAAGCGGAACAGTCAAAACCTGAAGAGCAAGATAAACAAGAGTTACAAAATTTAGTCGATGAGCTTTCTGATATGATGTCGGTAATGCGAAAAGGACTAGCGTTTAAAATTGACGAAGATTCTGGCACAAATATTGTTAGTGTTTTGGATATTGATTCAGGTGATATTATCCGTCAAATCCCTAACGAAGAAGCATTGAAGCTGGCGCAAAAACTGTCTGAAGTGACAGGTCTATTAATGAAAACGGAAGCGTAATGCTTTCTGTGATCGTATTTAAGTGAGGTTTTTATGGCATTAACAGCAACGGGAATAGGCTCAGGGCTTGATATCAACACTATTGTCGGTGTGCTGGTTGATGCAGAAAAAGTGCCCAAAGAAGCGATATTTAATAAAACTGAAGATACTATCGATGCCAAGGTGTCAGCGATAGGCTCACTTAAGAGCGCTTTGTCTACATTCCAAGATGCCTTAGACAAATTAAAAGATGGTGATGCGTTAAACCAACGTAGCGTTTCCACGGGGGATAGCAATTACTTTACAGCGTCCGCTGATAAAAATGCCCAAACTGGTAGTTACAATATTTCCGTCGAACAGTTGGCTCAACGACATAAAGTTGCTGGCGCGTTTACTGCTGATGTGAGTGCCCCCGTAGGAGAGGGGAGTTTAGGTTTTACCGTTAATGGAGAGACGTTTTCTGTTGGGGTTGAACCGGGTGACTCCTTAAGTGCTATTGCCGATAAAATTAACAATGCCGATGATAATGTGGGCGTCACAGCAACAATCGTGACGACTGACGGCGGAAGTCGTTTGGTGATTAGTTCTGATACCGAGGGACCGGCTAGTAATGTGAGTGTTACGGCTTCGGATACAGTTGGCACAGGGCTGAATGACATGTTCGGTGTGGGCAACCTCTCTGAAGTTCAAGCAGCAAAAGAGTCCATTATTTATATCGACGGTCAGAAGTTACAATCTGAAACTAATGAGATCAAAAATGCCATTTCAGGTGTGACGTTAAATTTGACTGATGCCGATCTCAATAAAACATCAGTGCTTAAAATAGAGCTTGATGAAGAGGCAGTGAAAGAGAATGTTCAGGGGTTTGTCGATGCTTACAACAGCCTTGTAGGCACTATTGAGTCAATTTCATCCTATGACTCTGAAAAAAAGAAAGCATCAGCGCTTCAGGGAGACTCGATGATCCGCTCAATTGAGTCTCAGTTGCGCAATATGATCTCGACCCGTGTCGATGACGGTGGTGGGTCTGTTGCACTATATGATATCGGAATTGAAGCAGACAGGTACGGTAAACTCAGTGTTAATAGCACTAAGCTCGATAAAGCCATAAGTGAAGATATGGGTAGTATAGAGAACCTTTTTGCAACTGATACAACGGGTCTCGCCACTAGGCTTGATACCTTAGTCGAAGGTTATGTGAAATCTGGCGGCCTAATTGATTCACGAAATAATGCATATACAAATGATAAACAGCGTTTAGAAGATCAACGAGAAGCTTTTTCGCTTAAGATGGAGCAATTGCAAGCGAGGTTGTTTAAGCAGTTTAATGCGATGGACTTGGTTGTTGGTAAGTTGAACCAACAAGCATCTGGCATTGTGAATGGTCTAAATTCACTCCCAGGTGTTATTAAACAACAAGGTTAGCGATGTCTAAGCAATAAGGTGATATCAAGTTGCAATCATTGGATAAATTAAATCAAGACATTGTTAGTGCTATACAGCATTTGCAAAAAGTTCCAGCTGAAGAACTTGCTGCCGATGAGTTGGTATCAAAATTGCTTGAGTTGGTAGAGCAGCGTCAACTTTTACTCGATAATGCGCTGCAAGCACCTAAAGATGAAGACAAATCATTTTTAGAGGCACAATTAGCGCTCACGAATCAGTTCACTAATGCAGCGGTTTCGCTATTAAAAGACCGCCAAGAACTTCTTCATTTAGGACGTAAAAGCCAGCGCCAACTTAATGTTTATAAGTCTATAGATTCGAATAGGTAGGTATTTATGAGAAAGTCACTTCAATCATATCGCAAAGTGTCAGTAGAAAGTGAAATCTCTGTGGCCTCGCCACATCGCATTATTCAGATGATGTTTGAGGGTGCGCTGCAACGCCTTGCTCAAAGCCGTTATGCCATTGAGCATAATGATATTCAAAACAAAGGTATCTACATAGGTAAGGCCATAGGCTTGGTTACTGGTCTAAACAACAGTTTAAACATGGATGCTGGCGGAGATATCGCAAATAATTTAAGCGATTTGTATGATTTCATGTTGCGTAAGATATCTGAAGCAAATGTGAATAATGATGTTCAGGCAATTGATGATGTGTGTGAGATTATTCGCACGATTAAAGAGGGCTGGGACGCAATTCCTCAAGAGCAACACCATATAGCCTCTCATACAGAAGCGGTTTAACCAGTATATACTGTAATGACTTAACCGTTCAAAATATTGGCAGGCGTCAACTGTTTGACGTTTGCCGCTTGATACGTTGAGAATTTGTTCTAAAATCAGATGAGTTAGTCAGAAAATGAATCTGATACTTGCTAATATGTCGCTGATAATACACTATTCCTCTTGATAGTTATTTTATGGAAATGTATTAAAACAATTATCTCGCTTTCGAAGCAACTAACACTAATAATTAATGCGAATAACACTGAGCGCTTTACGGCCTTCTTAAATGATGCAAACAGATCAACGAATTCTACTTGTCGGTAATCAATCAGAGCGAATTAATCGCTTATCGTGTGTATTCGAGTTTCTCGGTGAACAAGTTGAACTGCTTGCCGTTGATAAGCTTGAAGCACGAATTTCTAATACCCGATTTAGAGCGCTAGTCATTGCTCAAGAATCGCAATCGAAAGAACTCCTACTATCTATTGCTGCAAAGCTGCCATGGCAGCCCATTTTACTGCTTGGTGAACTGGGCGAGGGCAATGCGTCTAATATTTTAGGTCATATTGAGGAGCCACTCAATTATCCGCAATTGACCGAGTTATTGCACTTTTGCCAAGTATATGTTCAGGCAAAACGACCTGATGTACCTACCAGCGGTAACCAGACCAAACTGTTTAGAAGCCTTGTTGGCCGTAGTGATGGTATTGCTCAAGTCCGTCACCTTATCAACCAAGTTGCGACGTCAGATGCAACAGTTTTGGTATTGGGACAATCAGGAACGGGTAAAGAGGTTGTGGCAAGAAATATTCACTATATTTCAGAGCGCCGTGATGGACCTTTTATTCCGGTCAACTGTGGCGCAATTCCGGCAGAGCTGTTAGAAAGTGAACTCTTTGGTCATGAAAAAGGGTCGTTTACGGGAGCGATTAGTGCGCGTAAAGGACGTTTTGAACTCGCCGAAGGCGGTACGCTGTTTCTCGATGAGATCGGTGATATGCCTCTGCAGATGCAAGTTAAATTACTACGAGTATTGCAAGAGCGTGTCTTTGAGCGCGTTGGCGGTAGTAAAGCGATAAAAACCGACGTTCGTGTAATTGCTGCGACGCACCGAGAACTAGAAACCATGATCGCCGATGGTGAGTTTCGTGAAGATCTGTTTTATCGGTTGAATGTGTTTCCGATTGAAATGCCTGCGCTATGCGAGCGAAAAGATGATATTCCACTGTTGCTTCAAGAACTGGTCAGTCGCGTTTATAACGAAGGACGTGGCAAGGTTCGTTTTACCCAGAGAGCGATAGAGTCTCTTAAAGAACACTCATGGTCTGGCAATGTGCGTGAACTCTCTAATTTAGTTGAACGACTCACCATTCTTTATCCGGGTGGGCTGGTTGACGTTAATGATTTACCAATAAAATATCGCCATATTGATGTGCCTGAATATCAGGTACAAGTTAGTGAAGAGGAGCTTGAGCGAGACGCATTGGCTTCTATTTTTAGTGATGAAGTTCAAGTGGATATTCCTGAAAGTCGATTCCCGAGCGAATTGCCACCTGAAGGGGTTAACCTGAAGGATCTGCTTGCAGAACTTGAGATTGATATGATCAGGCAAGCGCTAGATCAACAAGATAACGTGGTTGCTAGAGCCGCTGAAATGTTGGGGATTCGCCGAACTACCTTGGTAGAGAAAATGCGTAAATATGGCATGAGTAAAGATTAACCGCGATATAATAGACTTTCTATGTGGCTCTATGGACAGAGCCTGTACCCACCAAATTAACTCATCTTACTGTTTTAAAATAGATAATTTTTGGCATTAAACCTGCATTGACTCCGTTAGCAGCAATTTATTGACGGAGTGGATATGTCCGCTAACCCCAAACTACATTTTCCTGATTTTGTGTCAGCTCAGCCTTTGGCAACCAACTCGGTCGCTAATGACGCGATGACGAGCAGAATGGAACACATTTTACAGGCAATGCCATCTGGCGTAGTGATCATCAATGGGGATGGTATTGTGACTGAAGCCAACCCAGTAGCCGTGCAACTGCTTGGCCAGCCATTGGCCGGTATGCGCTGGCTACAGATCATCAATCGTGCATTTTCTCCCCAGGATGATGATGGGCACGAAGTCTCTTTAAAGAATGGTCGCCGAGTTAAGTTGGCGATAACACCACTTACTCCAGAACCTGGACAGTTGATTGTGTTAACCGATCTGACAGAAACACGGTTATTGCAAAAGAATTTGTCACACCTACAACGTCTATCTGCACTGGGGAAAATGGTGGCAAGTCTTGCTCATCAAGTTCGAACACCATTAACCGCTGCGCTGCTATATGCTTCAAATCTTGGCAGCCCCAAGCTCTCTGGTGATGCACGCCAGCGCTTTCAAGGTAAACTCGTCGATCGGCTAAATGAGCTGTCAAGCCAAGTCGATGACATGCTTTTGATGGCTAAAGGACGACAGCAAGCTTTGTGTGATGTCGTTACCATGACTGATGTCATCAATACAGTGCAGGCCAATTGCGACCCCATTGCTTTGCAAAAAAAATGTCAGTTAACAATACAAAATAGTTCAACATTACCTTTTAAAGCTAACAGCGCAGCCTTGAGTTCAGCCATTAATAATCTGGTGATTAACAGTATGGAAGCAGGGGCTACTCAGGTATGGATATGTGCTAAAGATGATAGTCAGCAAATATGTTTTGAAGTGATTGATAACGGTAAAGGGTTAGACAAGGCGATGCAGGAGCAGGTACTTGAACCGTTTTTTACCACCAAAGCACAAGGAACGGGCCTTGGACTTGCCGTGGTGCAAACAGTTGTCGCTAATCATCATGGCAAGTTACAGCTAAATTGTATTAAAGGTAGAGGTTGCCGCGCATCATTTACATTGCCTGCGCTGGACGAAAACGTGATGGAGGTGTCCCATGTCTGAAGCAAAGCTACTGTTAGTTGAAGATGATGCTGCGCTGCGTGAGGCGTTGGTTGATACCTTGCTATTAGCCCAATATGAGTGTGTTGACGTTAACTCTGCCGAAGCCGCGATTATTGCACTTAAAGAGCATCAATTTGATATGGTGATCAGTGATGTGCAGATGGAGGGTATTGGTGGGCTCGGGCTTGTCAATTACCTACAGCAACATCATAGCCAACTGCCGATATTATTGATGACGGCATTTGCAACAATAGATAATGCAGTAAGCGCCATAAAACTGGGCGCGGTTGATTATTTAGCCAAGCCGTTTGCACCTGAAGTATTATTAAATCAGGTTTCACGTTATCTAAAACCCAAGTTGGTTCAGAACCAACCTATTGTAGCCGATGATAAGAGTTTGGCTTTATTGGGTCTTGCACAAAAGGTTGCAGCATCAGATGCATCAGTAATGATCCTAGGGCCAAGTGGTTCAGGTAAAGAGGTGTTAGCGCGTTATATTCATCAAAACAGCAGTCGAATTGATGGCCCATTTGTTGCCATAAACTGTGCTGCTATTCCTGAAAATATGCTTGAAGCGACGCTTTTTGGTTATGAAAAAGGTGCATTTACTGGGGCTTACCAAGCTTGCCCTGGGAAATTTGAACAGGCGCAAGGCGGAACATTATTACTCGATGAAATATCTGAAATGGATTTAGGTTTGCAAGCCAAGCTATTGCGGGTACTTCAAGAGCGAGAAGTTGAAAGGTTAGGTGGTCGAAAAACCATTAAGCTGGATGTGAGGGTGCTTGCGACATCGAATCGAGACTTGAAAGCGATAGTGTCGCAAGGAGAGTTTAGAGAAGATCTTTATTACCGTATTAACGTATTCCCGCTCACTTGGCCTGCACTTTATCAACGACCTGCAGATATTCTGCCGCTTGCACGTCACCTTGTTTTGCGTCATGCAGAGACGTCTGGGATGGCATCATCACCATTAATTGATGAGTCAGCCTGTCGACGTCTATTGACCCATCGCTGGCCAGGTAATGTACGTGAATTGGATAATGTGATTCAACGCGCACTCATTTTACAAACGGGCGAGTCGATTACTGCTAGTGATATTATTATCGATGCGCAGGATGTGATTTTAGATAAGGATTTATTGACCGAGGCTCAGCCTCCAGAGATGGATGGTTTGGGTGATGAACTTAAAGCCCAAGAGCATGTGATTATTCTTGAAACCTTGTCCCAATGTAACGGCAGTCGAAAGTTGGTCGCTGAGAAATTGGGGATCAGTGCGCGAACTCTTAGATACAAAATGGCTCGCATGCGTGACATTGGCATACAGATCCCTGCTTAGGGGCGATGAACACCAGATATGGTGCTCACCTCAACATTAGGGCGAATGGTTAATACCGTTCGCCGCTCTTTTTTACCTATCTAGACATCCCCAAAGTATTCCTCTCATTGATACAGTCAATTTGGCAAACATTTTGCATTACCCTATTTAACGAGTGAATTTCGTCAAATATTCGGCGACAGAGAGGTTAGTATGCAGATTGGTGCCAACTCATTATTACAAGAGATGCAAACGCTTAGCGGCGAAATAAAGCCTAATGGGCTCACATCTGGCATAACGCAGCAGGTCGCCAATACCAGTGGTAGTGATTTCGGCCAGTTGCTTTCCCAAGCCGTTGGCAGTGTCAATTCACTGCAAGCAAACTCTTCGTCTATGCAAACCAGACTCGATATGGGCGATACGCGAGTGACCCTGTCTGATACGGTCATTGCGCGTGAAAAAGCCAGTGTAGCATTTGAAGCGACAGTGCAGGTGCGTAACAAGCTGGTTGAAGCTTACAAAGAGATTATGAGTATGCCAGTTTAAGGCATGCCATTTTCAATGATTTTTAATGACACCATGATCAAGAAAAGCAGGTATCTATAGTGAGCACAGATATGGTAGTTGGAACAAATTCCACTGCAGGTGATATGTTAGCCGGTGGGGTTCAAGAGGAGCATAAGCCAAGAGGTAGTGCCTTTGGTGGTGTCGATATGCTACGCCAAGTGACTATGATATTGGCCTTAGCTATCTGTTTAGCCTTAGCGGTGTTCGTCATGTTGTGGGCACAAGAACCAGAGTATCGCCCATTAGGCAAGATGGATACGCAAGAGATGGTGCAAGTGCTCGACGTACTTGATAAAAACAAAGTGAAGTATCAAATTGAAGTTGATGTGCTCAAAGTACCCGAAGATCAATATCAACAAGTTAAAATGATGTTGAGTCGCGCTGGTATAGATAACAGTGCCGCCAAAAATGACTTCCTTACCCAAGATAGTGGCTTTGGTGTGAGTCAACGTATGGAGTCGGCGAGACTCAAACATAGCCAAGAGCAAAACTTGGCTCGTACCATAGAAGAGCTTAATAGTGTTAGTCGCGCTAAAGTTATTCTCGCCATCCCTAAAGAAAATGTGTTTGCTAGAAATCGTTCTAAGCCTAGTGCAACTGTGGTTATCAACACCCGCCGTGGTGGGTTAGGACAAGAAGAGGTCGATTCCATTGTCGATATTGTTGCATCGGCAGTCCATGGTTTAGAACCCACACGTGTGACGGTCACAGACTCAAATGGTCGTTTATTAAATTCTGGCAGTCAGGATGGTGTGTCGGCTAGAGCAAGACGTGAATTAGAACTTGTTCAACAAAAAGAAGCAGAGTACCGCAGCAAGATAGATTCCATTTTAATGCCAATCCTTGGGCCAGAGAATTTTACAGCCCAAGTTGATGTCAACATGGACTTCACCGCTGTTGAGCAAACAGCAAAGCGCTATAATCCCGATCTTCCAGCAGTGCGCAGTGAAATGACGGTGGAAAATAATTCTACGGGTTCATCGACTGGTGGTATTCCTGGGGCATTGAGCAATCAACCGCCAATGGAAGCCAACATCCCGCAAAATGCTACTGAAAACCAAGAAGCCAATACGAATCCAGGCTCCAGTCATAAAGAGGCGACTCGTAACTATGAACTGGATACTACAATTAGTCATACGCGCCAACAAATTGGTGTGGTCAGACGGGTGAGTGTCTCAGTGGCCGTTGATTTTAAAACGGGGGCCGCAGGTGAAGACGGTCAAGTATCACGTGTGGCGAGAACCGAACAAGAGATGGCAAATATACGCCGTTTATTAGAGGGGGCAGTTGGATTTAACACCCAACGTGGTGACATGATTGAAGTGGTCACTGTGCCATTTATGGACCAACTTATCGAGGAAGCGCCCGCCCCAGAACTTTGGGAACAGCCATGGTTCTGGCGAGCGATTAAGTTAGTCATGGGTGGTATTATTATCTTAGCGCTGATTATTTTTGTGGTGAGACCAATGCTTAAACGCTTGATTTACCCTGATGCGCATAACATGCCAGATGAGCCATCACTGGGTGATGAGCTCGCCGAGATTGAAGATCAGTACGCTGCCGATACACTGGGGATGCTTAATCGACCCGATGCAGAGTACAGTTATGCCGATGATGGTTCAATTTTGATCCCCGATCTGCATAAAGACGATGATATGATCAAAGCTATTCGTGCGTTAGTGGCTAATGAGCCTGAACTTTCCACGCAAGTCGTTAAGGGTTGGTTACAAGACAATGAGTGATGAAAAGAGTGTAGTCGCCACCGGCGCATCGGGTGAATTTAATGTCGATGACCTAACGGGTATCGAGAAAACCGCGATTTTGTTGTTGAGCTTGAGTGAGGCGGATGCAGCGTCAATTTTAAAGCATCTAGAACCCAAGCAAGTGCAAAAGGTGGGTATGTCGATGGCCGCCATGAAGGACTTTGGTCAAAACAAAGTGATTGGTGTGCATAAGCTGTTTCTTGAAGAGGTCCAAAAGTACTCATCTATTGGTTTTAATAGTGAAGAGTTTGTCAGAAAGGCATTAACTGCCGCCTTAGGTGAAGATAAGGCGGGTAATCTGATTGAACAGATCATTATGGGCGGTGGGGCTAAGGGTCTAGAATCGTTGAAATGGATGGATGCAAGACAAGTTGCGACCATCATTCAAAACGAGCACCCTCAGATCCAAACTATTGTTTTGTCCTACTTGGAGCCAGATCAAGCTGCAGAAATTTTTGCACAGGCGCCAGAAAATACCCGTCTCGATTTAATGATGCGTATTGCAAATCTAGAAGAGGTTCAGCCAGCTGCACTGCAAGAGCTTAATGACATCATGGAAAAACAGTTTGCCGGTCAAGGCGGTGCGCAAGCCGCTAAGATGGGTGGTCTGAAGGCAGCAGCTAACATTATGAACTACCTAGATACCGGGGTAGAAAGTCAGCTAATGGAAACTATGCGCGAATCTGATGAAGAGATGGCACAGCAGATCCAAGATCTGATGTTTGTATTTGAAAACCTCTCTGATGTGGACGATATGGGCATACAAACCTTACTACGCGAAGTACAACAAGACGTACTGATGAAGGCGTTGAAAGGGGCTGACGATCTGCTTAAAGATAAGATTCTACGTAACATGTCTAAACGTGCGGCAGAACTACTTAAAGATGATTTAGAGGCAATGGGTCCAATTCGCATCAGCGAAGTTGAAGTGGCTCAAAAAGAGATCTTGTCTATTGCTAGACGCCTTAGTGATGCGGGTGAAATCATCCTTGGCGGCGGTGGCGGAGAAGAGTTCTTATAATGACAAATCCAGACGATCAAGCTGATAAAACTGCGGCGCATGAGGAGAGTCAAACAGGCTTTAGCCATTGGCAGTTGCCCGATGTTACGCCTGTGGTCGATACGTCGGCAGAAAACATGTTTGGTCGTAAGGCGGCTCAACGCGAACCTGTGGAAGTTGAGCAACGTATTTTACCGCCGACGTTGGCTGAAATAGAAGAGATTAGAGCCGAGGCGGAAACCGAAGGTTTTTCCCAAGGGCAACAGCAAGGTTATCAAGAGGGATTAGAGAAGGGGCGTTTAGCTGGTCTTGAGCAAGGGCATCAAGAGGGCTTTAGCCAAGGCCATGAGCAAGGCTTGGAAGAGGGGTTAGCGCAAGCCGCTGAAAAAATCGCTCAGTTTGATACATTACTGGCGCAGTTCAGTGCACCGCTTTCGTTGCTGGATACTGAGATAGAGCAATCGTTGGTTAAATTAAGCATGTCGCTGGCAAAGTGTGTCATTGGTCATGAACTGAACACTCATCCTGAACATATTCTCACTGCATTGCGTCAAGGCATTGATGCGTTACCGCTTAAAGAGCAGGGTATCAATGTGCGCTTACATCCAGAGGATTTGGCATTAGTTCATCAACTCTACGGCAAAGAACAACTTGAGAAAAATCGTTGGCAACTCGAAAGTGATCCGTCATTACGTCAAGGTGAGTGTGTCGTCAGCAATGTTCGCAGCCGCGTAGACATGGGGTTAGAACACCGCATTGCAGCCGTGTTTGAGGGATTAGTGCAGAGCGATAATCGGCTGGAGCAGCAAAAAGTGCAACAGCAACAGGCGATAGAGCAACAGTTGACTGCGGATAAGTCCACTACAGCGTCGATAGACGAGATGGCTGGAGGCGATGAGTCTGCATCGGTCAACCCTACAACAGCCAGTCCCGTCGCCGATAACCCCCAAACTGACTTGAGTGAACAATCCCATGACGACCCGTCAACACCAACTGCTCAATAAACTTAATCTACATGAGCAGCAAGTTAACGCTTTCTTGCCAGATGCCAGCGGTCAGCTGGTACGAGTGGTAGGGTTAACCCTCGAAGCCACCGGTTGTCGAGCACCTGTTGGAAGCCTATGCAGTATAGAAACCATGGCGGGCGACCTCATTGCTGAAGTCGTCGGCTTTGACGATGAATTACTCTATTTGATGCCGATTGAAGAACTTAGAGGTGTAATGCCTGGTGCAAGAGTCACGCCGCTTGGAGAGCAAACAGGCCTTAATGTTGGTCTGGCATTACTCGGTCGAGTCTTAGACGGTAATGGCGTGCCGCTTGATGGATTAGGTGATTTGCATACCGACCAGAAAGCATCCCGTCATGCACCTATGATTAACCCGCTGGCTAGAAGGGCCATCACAGAACCGCTAGACGTAGGTGTGCGCTCTATTAACGCCATGCTAACGGTTGGTAAAGGTCAGCGTATGGGCCTTTTTGCCGGTTCGGGCGTGGGTAAAAGTGTGCTATTAGGTATGATGACCCGTGGCACAACCGCAGATGTGATTGTGGTTGGGTTGGTGGGCGAACGTGGTCGCGAGGTGAAAGAATTTATCGAAGAGATCCTCGGCGATGAAGGCCGAGCGCGCTCGGTTGTGGTTGCCGCGCCGGCTGACACATCGCCGCTTATGCGCTTACGAGCCTGTGAAACCTCAACTCGTATTGCCGAATACTTTCGGGACCTGGGTTACAATGTTTTGCTTTTGATGGACAGCCTAACTCGTTATGCTCAGGCGCAGCGTGAAATAGCCCTCGCGGTGGGCGAACCGCCTGCAACCAAAGGCTATCCGCCTTCAGTTTTTGCGAAGTTACCCAAACTCGTTGAACGCGCCGGAAATGGCGGTGTTGGTCAAGGGTCGATTACCGCTTTTTATACGGTGTTAACCGAAGGGGATGACTTGCAAGATCCTATTGCGGATGCAGCACGCGCGATTTTAGATGGTCATATCGTGCTATCAAGGACACTCGCTGATTCTGGGCACTATCCTGCTATTGACGTCGAGGCATCAATCAGTCGTGTAGCACCTATGGTTATTAGTGAGGCCCACCTTGAAGCAACACGCAGAGTGAAGCAGATGTACTCTGTTTTCCAGCAAAATCGCGATCTAATCTCTATCGGAGCATATACCCAAGGCAGTGATCCACGTATTGACAATGCCATTAGATTGCAGCCTGCAATGAACGCATTTTTACGTCAAACGATGAAAGAAGCGATCTCATTCGATAGCAGCGCTTTGATGCTTGGGCAGTTAAGTGCGCAATGCCAAGTCTGATGACACACACTATTTTAGATAAGAAGTGGATGTAATGGCTAAACATGATCCCTTAGATACGGTATTAAAACTGGCTTTAGAGGCAGAAGAAAAAGCGGCATTGCAACTGAAGTCGGTTCAAATCACGCTTAAAAAGTGCTTGGATCAACAGCAGGCGTTGCAAAACTATCGCCTTGACTATATGAAGCAGATGGAGCAACAACAAGGTAGCGTGATCTCGGCCAGCAACTATCATCAGTTTCATCAATTTATTCGGCAGATTGATGACGCAATCTCTCAACAGGTCATTGCTGTGTCACAAGCTGAAGTGCAAAAAAGTCATAGTCAGCAAAATTGGCAAGCTAAGCAGCAGAAACGTAAAGCCGTTGAGCTACTGCTAGAGCACAAAGCGGAGCAAAGAGCGTTGCTAGCGCGAAAGCAAGAGCAGAAAATGACTGATGAATTTGCGTCTCAGCAGTTTTTTAGGCAGCCACGTCGTTAGTCTGTGCCTGCAACTCACTGATCACTCCCCATAAAAAACATAACTACCATACACTTGGCATTTTTTTTGCTTTAATTTGTAATATTAGTTAGGACTCATAGCAGTTAATTGACGCTTGCTGCCAGAATTGAAGTTGAGGCTCGTCGTCTCAATCGGGGTTGGAGGAAATATGCCACAAATGACCAATGTACTATTAGCCAATGTGGACGTTACTGGTGATAAAGTATCACGAGTGTCTGCTAGCTCGGCGGCTAAAGGCACTGAAAATAGTGAGTTTTCTATCGCCTTGGAACAAGCATCGGTGAATACGAAACAAGAGGCTGCATCCTCAGGTAATGCTGAGCCAATGCCTGCTACCCATACCTCCTTTGACACTGAAGTTGAGCCCAAAGAGGCTAAAAATAGCGATGAGGTGTCTCATGTATTGGCGCAAATTAACCTGGCGACACAATTAGCTGAGGAAGAGACGCTTGCCGTTGGCGGCGCAAATTTGCCGCTTCCAGTGGGGGAGATGTCTAATATCGCTAATTTGCAAGATGTTGATAACACCGCGGAAGCGACTTCAGTGGTAGAAGTCATTAGTGATAAAGTGAATACAGAGCTTAATTCCAGCTTGATTAGTGATAGCGATGACAATGCGGTGCTTGCTCCAGCCGTATCAGATAGTGATGACAATGTGGCGCTTGGGGAGCAAGAGATTGAGTTGCAACTTAACCAACTGACATCATCGCAAATTAACAGCTTAGTCACCCAAAGTGGCTTATCTGAGCAGCAATTGTCTGCGCTACCGCCACAAGCACTCAATGAGATACTTATTGCGATAGAAAGCGATGACCCTTTAAAGCTGCAACAAGCTGTCACGGAAGCTAAGGGAATTCTCGGTCTATTAGCAACTGCAGACCTTAACGGTGCAGAGACAACTATTGCCAATTCGGGTAAGCATGGTGCAGAAGTCGCCCCTGTAACGGTGAACCCAAATAGCAAAGTTGATGTGAATGCAATGGTGAATAGCGAGAATAAACCGACCATGACGGAGGGGAAATCATCAGTATTACCATCGTCAGAGTCGCTTTCTGAACGTGGTAGTATTTTAGGTGAAGCTAAACAAAAAGACACTGAAAGCCAGTATATTAAGGTAGCAAAAACTGAGGTGAACCAAGGGAATGTGCCAACGGTGGATCTTAAGCAGGCTAAACTTGAAGTCACAATGCAAAAGATCCTTGTTTCCCAGCCAGCTGGACAAGAGTTCGCCGATACCTCCAGTAGTGAATCAAAGTTAGCCTCAGCAACGTTATCGCCAATACCAACACCAACATCTATGGCAAGGGGCGAGGCTTTGCCTCAATATCAGGTGTCAATCAAACCGACCGGTGAACCTGCGCAACAGATGCAAGAGATGATTGCTAAGTTTTCTCCCGTCATGCGTCAACAATTAGTCGCGATGGTAAGCCAAGGTGTTCAGCATGCGGAAATTCGACTCGATCCCCCTGAGCTTGGACAGATGATGGTGCGAATTCAAGTACAAGGCGACCAAACACAAGTTCAGTTTCATGTGATGCAGAATCAAACGAAAGATATTGTTGAACAAGCGCTACCTCGTTTGCGAGAGATGTTAGCAGAACAAGGAATGCAGTTAACTGACAGTAATGTTTCTCATGGTGGTGGAGGGCAAGGGCAAGGCGATACTGATTCTAGCGACAGCCAAGGTGATCGCTTGCAGTCTGAAATGGATGAATTATCAGCAGAAGAGAGTCTCCTTGTCTCAAATAGCTCAACAAGTTACCGCTCAGGTATAGATTATTATGCATAAGCAGGTAACCTATAGGGTTAGATGATTGCTCAATTCTATGGGAAGCGCCAAATATCAAAAAGGTATAGTCGCGCGATAGGGATTAAAGATGGCTGAAGAAGAAACACTAGAACTAGAAGAGAACGTCGAGCCTAAAAGTAAAAAGAAGCTGATTATATTTGGCGCAGTTGGTGTCGTGGTTTTATTGATCGTCGCTGGCGTGTTGTGGTTTGTTATGGGATCGAGTGAGTCCACTGCTACCACTGAAGATGGTGAAACACCGACAGAACAAACAGAAGCGGTTAATTCTGGTGAAGCCTTTTATGTAGGCATGCCAAGGCCGTTTCTGTTTAATCTTCCAGGGCAAAATCGCTCCAGATTGGTGGAGATTAAGGTACAGTTGATGGTTCGCGGTCCTGATGATGACGTTTTGATAAAGAAACATATTCCGCTGATTGAGGATGCGCTATTGACTACATTCAGTAGTGCCGACGTTCAAAAACTAAGCTCTCTTGCCGGTAAAGATGAGCTTCGTCAACTGGCACTGCTAAATGTTCAGAATACACTGCAGCCGGTAACAGGTAGAAAAGTCGTTGAAAAAGTGTTGTTTACAGGGTTTGTCATGCAATAAGCATGGTAGATTTTTGAGGTTAAATAATGAATAGGGCGATATTGTGAGTGATCTATTAAGCCAAGACGAAATTGATGCGTTACTGCATGGTGTCGATGACGTTGAAGAGGATGATATAGGTGATGCTGGCTTAGATGCTCGCTCCTATGATTTCTCATCTCAAGATCGTATCGTCCGTGGGCGTATGCCGACGCTTGAAATTGTGAACGAGCGATTTGCACGCCATTTGCGTATCAGTATGTTTAATATGATGCGTCGTGCTGCTGAAGTGTCAATTAACGGCGTGCAGATGCTAAAGTTTGGTGAGTATGTTCACACGTTGTTTGTCCCGACCAGTTTAAACATGGTGAGGTTTAGCCCGTTAAAAGGGACTGCATTGATCACCATGGAAGCTCGTTTGGTGTTTATTCTGGTTGATAACTTTTTTGGTGGAGATGGACGTTTTCACGCCAAAATTGAGGGTCGTGAGTTTACCCCGACAGAGCGCCGGATCGTGCAATTATTGCTGAAGATCATTTTTGAAGATTACAAAGATGCATGGGCGCCGGTGATGGATGTTGAGTTTGATTATCTGGATTCAGAAGTCAACCCTGCTATGGCAAACATCGTTAGCCCAACAGAAGTCGTGGTGGTGAGTTCGTTTCATATCGAGGTCGATGGCGGTGGTGGTGATTTCCATATCACTATGCCTTATTCGATGATTGAGCCAATTCGTGAACTGCTGGATGCTGGTGTTCAAAGTGATACGCAAGACACGGATATGCGTTGGTCGCAAGCATTAAAAGATGAAATTATGGATGTGCAAGTAGGTATTGATGCGACCATAGTGGAGAAAGAGATCTCTTTAAAACAGGTGATGAATTTTAAAGCTGGCGATATTATTCCGGTCGAGATGCCTGAGCATATTGTTATGCGTGTCGAAGATCTGCCTACATACCGTTGTAAGCTGGGCCGGTCGAGAGAGAACTTGGCGCTGAATATCAGAGAGAAGATCCCAAGACCCGAGACCGTAAAATCTGAATTGCAGCTAGTAACCAAGAAAGGTAAGGCTCGCGAAATAACCAATATTTAGATTTCGATTAATTGAGTGTAAAGGTATAAGTAATGAGCACAGAAGATACTGGTGATGATTGGGCTGCAGCAATGGCTGAGCAAGCAATAGAAGAAGCGCAAGTTGCCGAGTTAGATGAGCTTGCAGATAGCTCGAAGCCGTTAACTGAAGAGGAAGCGGCTAAGCTTGATACAATTATGGATATCCCGGTAACCATCTCTATGGAAGTGGGACGTAGTTTTATTAATATTCGTAATTTATTGCAGCTTAACCAAGGCTCGGTGGTTGAACTTGACAGAGTGGCCGGCGAACCTTTGGATGTGATGGTCAATGGCACCTTGATTGCCCATGGCGAAGTGGTTGTTGTTAATGATAAGTTTGGTATTCGCCTTACTGACGTTATCAGCCAAACTGAGCGTATTAAAAAGCTTAAATGAGGTAGTTCAGTGACAATATCATCGCTAATGGTAACGGCTGTAGCCAGTACAACGACTCAGGTCACCGAGCGTGAACCTGCGTTAACGACGATGGCGAATATGTTAGGCGGCCTGATTATTGTTCTGGCGGTGATATTCTTGTTAGCTTACCTTGTTAGGCGTCTCAAGCTTGTTCCAAGTAACCAAGGTGTGTTGAAAACGCTGGCGGTCACGCCGTTAGGACAGCGGGAAAAAATGGTACTAGTTGAGGTGGATGGACAGCAATACTTACTGGGCGTGACATCGGCTCAAGTTACGCTGATTGATAAACTCGACACTCCAATCACAATCGCGCAAGACTCCTTTGCGAGTCGATTGCGTCAAGCGAAGTCATCACAATCATGAAATGGATTATTCTGCTAGTCACCCTAGTTTCAATGCTTTTGCCTGAAGTTGCTTGGGCGCAGGACGGTATTTTGCCCGCAGTGACCGTAACGACCGGTCCAGATGGTTCGACCCAGTACTCAGTCACCATGCAGATCCTATTGCTGATGACAGCACTGAGTTTTTTGCCTGCCATGGTCATCATGTTGACCTCCTTTACGCGGATCATCGTGGTACTGTCAATTTTGCGTCAAGCCATTGGTTTACAACAGACGCCATCAAACCAAGTGTTGATTGGTATGAGTTTGTTTATGACCTTTTTTATTATGGCGCCAGTGTTCGATAGAATTTATGCCGACGCTGTAAAACCCTATATTGATGAATCACTCACCATTGAGCAGGCATTTGATACTGGCAAAGGCCCACTTAAAGAGTTTATGTTGGCACAAACTCGAATCACGGATCTGCAGACTTTTATCGAAATTTCCGGTTACCAGAATATTCAATCACCAGAAGCTGCGCCGATGAGTGTGCTGATCCCAGCGTTTATTACCAGCGAGCTCAAGACCGCATTTCAAATTGGTTTTATGTTGTTCGTTCCCTTTTTGGTGTTGGATTTAGTGGTGGCGAGTATTTTGATGGCCATGGGTATGATGATGCTGTCACCTATGATTGTGTCATTACCTTTTAAAATTATGCTGTTTGTCCTCGTTGACGGCTGGAGCCTCGTGATGGGGACCTTGGCCAATAGTTTCGGGATTTAGGGGGCGCTATGTCACCAGAAGCTCTCATTGATATTTTTCGAGAAGCGCTCTCTGTGATCGTCACCATTGTGTCGATGATTATTGTCCCAGGGTTGGTAATTGGTCTGGTGGTAGCGGTTTTTCAGGCGGCTACCTCTATTAACGAACAGACGCTAAGTTTTCTGCCTCGCTTATTAACCACTCTATTTGCTTTAATGTTTCTAGGCCATCTTTTGGTGCAAATCATGATGGAGTTTTTCCTAGAAATGGTAAATATGATCCCACAAGTTATAGGTTAATGATGAGGCTATTTAACTTAGATAAAATAGCCTGTTGTCTGACCAAATTTAAAATGAGGAAGTAGATATGGAGGTGTTGTTATCGACGATGATGCAGACTCTATCTGCTTATATGTGGCCGCTTTATCGCGTTTCTGCCATGTTGATGGTGATGGCCGTTTTTGGTGCAAATACCACACCTGTTCGCGTGCGCTTACTGCTTTCAGTGGCAATCACTTTTGCTATCGCCCCTGTTTTGCCCGTTAATACTGACGTGGAACTGTTTTCGCTTGGCGCCGTATTTGTGTCATTTCAACAAATTCTTATCGGCGTTGCTATGGGGTTTGTCACCTTACTTATCATGCAAACCTTTGTATTAACAGGACAGATTATTGGTATGCAGACCAGTTTGGGGTTCGCATCGATGGTCGATCCTAGCTCCGGCCAACAAACACCGGTGATCGGTAATTTCTTTTTGCTATTAACAACCATGATATTTCTTGCCGTCGATGGTCATCTAGTGCTGATCCGCATGCTGGTTGCCAGTTTTGATACCATACCCGTTTCGATGCAAGGGATCTCTATTCAAAGCTATCGTAAGTTAGCTGAGTGGGGCGCTTATATGTTTGGTGCCGCACTCACTATGTCTATTTCGGCGATTGTCGCGCTACTGCTGATCAACCTCTCTTTTGGTGTGATGACCCGCGCTTCACCTCAGCTAAATATTTTCGCTATCGGTTTCCCGGTAACCATGGTGAGTGGTCTGATCATTTTATGGTTAACCCTTACGCCTATTATGGCCCACTTTGATGAAGTGTGGACGTCGGCGCAGTTGTTGTTGTGTGATGTGCTCTACTTGCAATGTAACACCGATGGGAGCTTCTAGTGGCTGAGAATGATTCAAGTCAAGAGAAAACCGAAGAGGCCACACCCAGGCGAAAGTCACAGGCGAGAGAAAAAGGCCAAGTTGCTCGGTCAAAGGAGTTAGGAACATCAGCGGTATTAATGTCTGCGGCTGTTGGCTTTGCCATGGTTGGGCCCAGCTTAGGCCGTGCACTGCAGACTTTAATGGGAAATCTATTCGATATGGATAGAGCCGAAATATACGATACCAACACCATGTTCAATGTGTGGCAGGTGGTGTTTAGTGAGTTGGCAATCCCTTTAGCGGGCTTGATACTGTTTTTAGCTTTTGTGGCGTTTTTAGGCAATATTGTCATTGGGGGCATCACCTTCTCAGTCAAAGCCTTTATGCCAAAAGGCAGTAAGATGAACCCTATTAGTGGATTTAAGCGCATGTTTGGTGTGCAAGCACTGGTTGAGCTGACTAAGGGGATCGCCAAGTTCTCTGTTGTCGCGTTGATGGCGTATTTCCTGCTGAGCTACTATTTTTTTGATATTTTGACTCTCTCTCAAGGGCATTTACCGAGTAACGTCTACAACGCATTGGATCTTTTGGTGTGGATGTTTATTGTGCTCTGTTCATCTACCGTTATTATTGTGGTAATCGATGTGCCGTTTCAAATTTGGAACCACAATAAGCAGCTGCGGATGACCAAGCAGGAGATTAAAGATGAGTATAAAGACACGGAAGGACAGCCAGAAGTAAAAGGGCGCGTTAGGCAGATGCAGCGTGAAATGGCGCAACGACGCATGATGGCAGAAGTGCCTAATGCCGATGTTATTGTGGTTAATCCTGAACACTATGCGGTGGCGGTAAAGTACGATGTGATGAAGGCATCAGCTCCTTATGTATTGGCTAAAGGGGTCGATGATGTTGCCTTTAAAATACGAGAAATTGCTCGCGAACATGATGTTGCTATTGTATCTGCGCCGCCGTTAGCCCGAGCGATTTACCATACCACCAAAGTGGATCAAGAGATCCCTGAAGGGCTCTTTACGGCGGTAGCTCAAGTGCTCGCCTATGTGTTTCAGTTACGTCAATATCAAGAGAAAGGCGGAAAAAGACCCACCCCTATTCCACTCAATCAACCCATTCCCGATGAGCTAAAACATTAAAAGCTGAACATCACAGCTCTTGTTATCATGCCAATCGTATGCTCAAGGATGTCGATGTTTTAGTCACTTAAAAGTCACTGAGTCTAGGTTGGCGTAGTTCTTGCTGATACCTGTATTAGATGTCAAAGTTCAGGCGCTATATTGATGGATTTTAAAGCAACCTTAGGTCAAATAAAGCAAGTTAGGCCCGCAAATTTTAAAGGGGTAGGGACTCCTGTACTCGTTTTGGCGGCCCTCGCCATGATTGTACTGCCGATACCGGCCTTTTTACTCGACATTTTATTCTCATTTAATATTGCGCTAGCCTTGGTTGTGTTATTGGTCGCTATCTACACCAATAGGCCGCTCGATTTTGCTGCATTTCCTACCGTACTCTTAGTTGCAACCCTATTAAGGTTGGCGTTGAACGTTGCCTCCACACGTATTGTATTGCTTGAAGGCCATAATGGTGGAGATGCCGCTGGTAAGGTAATTGAAGCCTTTGGTTCTGTTGTCATAGGTGGTAACTATGCGGTCGGTTTAGTGGTGTTCCTTATCTTAATTATCATCAACTTTGCCGTGGTCACCAAAGGTGCTGGACGTATTTCAGAAGTTAGTGCCCGCTTTACTCTCGATGCAATGCCTGGCAAGCAGATGGCGATTGATGCCGATTTAAATGCCGGCGTTCTAAATCAAGATCAAGCTCGTATTAGACGCGCCGAAGTGACTAAAGAGGCAGATTTTTACGGTGCGATGGATGGTGCCTCTAAGTTTGTTAAAGGTGATGCGATAGCCGGCATCATGATTTTGGTTATCAACATTTTAGGCGGTTTTGTTATTGGTATGGCACAGCACGGCTTAGACTTCTCCTCCGCCGTAGAAATCTATACCCTACTGACGATTGGTGATGGTTTGGTTGCGCAGATCCCCGGTCTATTGCTCTCTATTGCCGCAGCGCTAATGGTGACCAGACAGAACGAATCGGGTGATATGGGCCAGATGGTAATGAGTCAGATGTTTGATAGCCCTAAGTCGTTGGCTATTGCATCTGGTGTGCTGCTTATTATGGGTATCGTTCCTGGTATGCCGCATTTAGCTTTTCTCTCATTTGGTTTTATCACCGCTGGTGGCGCGTACTTTATTCACCGTAAAAAAGAGATGGATCGCCAACAAGCGCTTGAGCTTGCCAAAACATCTCCTGCTACGCCAGGTGACGCGAAACCTAAAGAACTTAGTTGGGATGATGTTCAACATGTTGATACCATTGGCTTGGAGGTTGGCTATCGCTTAATCCCGTTAGTGGATAAAGGCCAAGGTGGTGAGCTATTAGGCAGGATTAAAGGTGTGCGTAAGAAGCTCTCGCAGGAGCTAGGTTTCTTAGTTCCTGCAGTGCACATTCGCGATAATTTGGATTTGTCACCGAATACTTATCGTATTTCTTTGATGGGGGTGGCATCCGGCGAGGCGGAAATACGTCACGATTGCGAGCTGGCGATTAACCCGGGCCAGGTATACGGTAAGCTGGATGGTGTGGAAACCACCGACCCTGCATTTGGCCTAGAAGCGGTATGGATTGCTCCAGAGCTGCGTGAACATGCGCAGACAATGGGCTATACGGTTGTCGACGCCGCAACGGTGGTGGCTACCCACTTGAGTCAATTGTTAACCAATAACGCCTCTAAATTGCTCGGTTACGAAGAGGTGCAGCAGCTTATGGATATGCTGGCTAAGCATTCACCTAAGCTTGTGGGGGGCTTTATTCCCGATGTTATGCCGCTCGGAACTGTGGTGAAAGTGATGCAGAACCTGCTGAATGAAGGGGTGTCGATTCGTGATCTTAAGACGATTGTTCAAACCTTGCTTGAGTACGGGCCTAAGAGTAATGATACCGAAGTGCTTACTGCTGCTGTGCGTATTGCACTAAAACGTATGATCGTGCAGGAAATTAGTGGTCCAGAACTCGAAATTCCCGTCATTACTTTGGCGCCAGAGTTGGAACAGATGTTGCATCAGTCAATGCAGGCGACAGGCGGAGAAGGTCCTAATATAGAGCCAAGTCTAGCTGAACGTATGCAGCAATCGTTACTCGATGCATCGCAGCGCCAAGAGATGGTCGGTCAGCCAGCCATCTTATTAACATCAGGTATGTTGCGGTCGACCTTGTCTCGATTTGTTAAACATACGATTCCAAATTTACGGGTGATCTCTTATCAAGAGGTGCCAGATGAAAAGCAAATACGCATCGTATCAGCGGTTGGTCAGTAGAGGGTATTTAGGTGAAAATTAAACGTTTTTTAGCAAAAGATATGCGCTCTGCTCTGGCTCAAGTTAAAGAGACTTTAGGCTCTGATGCGGTGATCATGTCTAATAAAAAAGTGACCGGTGGCATTGAGATCGTTGCGGCGGTGGATTATGACGAGCCTAAATCTAAAGGCGAGCCCGTTTCACCAGTGTCTCAACCCTCTTTTCTCAACCTTGCCGAAGAGAAGGTCTCTATTGGACGCCAACCGATAAAGACTGAATCAAAAAGAAATCCTGCACCCGTTGCAGACTCTTTACAGGCACTATTGGAACGTCAACAGGGCCGTGTTGATCAACAGATGAGTCAGACGAACGATGACCTAGACATGCCTGAATGGGCTAAAGGGTTACAGGCATCTAAAAGTGAGCCGGCAAAGCCTCGCTTGGATGAGACCAGAACTGCGCAGATGCCAAAGCGTGACAAGGGCCGTGAACAGAGTGCTGAAATCGAATTAATGCGTGAAGAGCTCGCCTCGCTACGCAATTTGTTAACTCATCAAGTGACTTCCTTGATTACCGAGCAGAAAACCAGAGTCGATCCTGTTGGTGCCATGTTAGAGAGTCGCTTGCTCGATGCGGAGTTTTCTCCCGAAGTTGCAGCTAAGCTTTCTAGTCTCAGTGAACATTATCCGCCGGCAGAATTGGTTAAGACACTGCCAAGAAGTTTAGCGAATATGCTCGATAATCAAGGCGATGATATCGTTCGTCAAGGTGGCGTGGTAGCATTTGTTGGGCCAACTGGTGTTGGTAAAACCACAAGTGTTGCAAAATTAGCCGCGAGATTTGCTGCTCATCATGGTTCAGATCAAGTTGCATTGATAACAACCGATCATTATCGCATTGGAGCCTTTGAGCAATTGGCAACCTATGGCAAAATAATGGGATGTCCGGTTAAGCAAGCTCATGATCTGAATGAGTTGGAACAAATACTTTATCAGTTTCGTAATCGCAAGCTAGTATTGATAGATACGGCTGGAATGGGACAGCGAGATGTGCGATTGTTTCAGCAACTAGATAATTTAACTGCAAATAGCAGATTACCTATACGCAGTTATCTGGTACTGTCATCTACAAGCCAGAGAAGAGTGCTAGAAGATGCAGTGAAACAGTTCACCAGAATACCTTTGTCTGGTGCAATTTTGACCAAACTAGATGAGTCAGTTGCATTAGCACCAGCATTAAGCGTATTGATCCAAAGTGGGTTACCATTAAGTTATGTCACTGATGGTCAAAGAGTTCCAGAAGATATGCAAGTGGCCGATACGTTAGCGTTGGCAAACAAAGCCCTTTCGGTACTAGAAAAGAAAGAGCAACCAATACAAAACACTGAAAGGTCGTATGAACAGGCCTATGCATTTGAGTAAAATAATGAGTCGGGATCAAGCAAGCGGTTTACGTATGATGAATCAACCATATAACGAAAAAGTAAAAGTAATTGCCGTATCAGGTGGTAAAGGTGGCGTTGGTAAAACTAGCGTATCAATCAATACCGCGGTCTCGTTGGCGGAAAAGGGCAAGCGTGTGCTTGTGCTCGACGCTGACCTTGGCTTAGCTAATGTCGATGTGATGTTAGGCTTAAGGGCTGAACGTAATCTTTCTCATGTACTTTCTGGTGATGCAGACCTTGACGATATTATTGTCAGAGGCCCAAAAGGTATCGGGATTATACCTGCTACATCAGGTACGCAAGCCATGGTAGAGCTGACACAAGCACAGCATGCTGGACTGATTCGTGCTTTTAGTGAGATGCGCACACAGTTTGATATATTAATTGTCGACACGGCTGCAGGTATCTCTGATATGGTGCTGAGCTTTTCTCGTGCGTCACAAGATGTGTTGATCGTTGTGTGCGATGAACCGACATCGATCACCGATGCGTATGCGTTGATCAAGATCCTAAGTCGCGAGCATGGGGTGTTCCGTTTCAAAATTGTTGCAAATATGGTGAGAAGTCTACGCGAAGGTATGGAATTGTTTGCTAAACTAAGCAAAGTAACCGATCGTTTTCTCGATGTCGCACTTGAACTCGTTGCAACGATTCCATTTGATGAAAACCTCAGAAAATCAGTTCGTAAACAAAAATTGATAGTAGAAGCGTTCCCTAAATCGCCAGCATCAATTGCATATCATGGATTGGCCAATAAAATCATTAGTTGGCCAGTACCGCAACAACCTGGTGGGCATTTAGAGTTCTTTGTAGAAAGGTTGGTCCAACGTCCAGAGTACCAAGAGGATCGTGCGAGTGAGTAAAGCCTCAGCGTATACTTGTTTAGATAATAAAGCTTCTATCGTTGAACAGTATGCACCGTTGGTTAAAAGGATTGCTCATCATTTGTTAGCGCGGTTGCCCGCTTCTGTTCAATTGGATGACCTGTTACAGGCTGGCATGATGGGATTGTTAGAAGCCTCATCAAAATTTGACGGCAGTAAAGGTGCAAAGTTTGAAACGTTTGCAGGCATACGTATTCGAGGCTCAATGCTCGATGAAATACGCCGCGGAGACTGGGTTCCACGCTCTGTACATCGCAATCAACGTCGTGTCGCACAAGTGATAGATGAGCTAGAACAGGAGTTAGGTCGTGATGCAAAAGACAATGAAATTGCAGACCGACTTGATATGACACTGGATGAGTACCATCATATTCTTAATGATGTATCGGTTGGAAAAGTAGTTGGGATTGAAGATCTTGGGGTTTCGGTCGATGTAATAAGACATGATGAAGAATCCCAAGATGATGCATTCGAGGCGCTTGCTGAAACTCAGTTTCATGAAGCCTTGGTAGAAGCCATCAAACTTTTACCAGAAAGAGATGGTTTAGTTTTGTCGTTATATTATGACGAAGCATTAAATTTAAAAGAGATTGGTGCAGTACTTGATGTTAGCGAGTCTCGAGTTAGCCAGATACATAGTCAGGCAATGCTCAGGCTAAAGGCTAAACTTAAGCATTGGACCAAAATATAACGATTACATGAGCAAAATAAAAACAGCTCCGCGGAGGAAACCTTGGACAAGAATATGAAGATTCTCGTTGTTGACGACTTTTCGACAATGAGGCGTATCATCAAGAACTTGTTAAGAGACTTGGGTTTTAACAATACTCAGGAAGCAGATGACGGGTCAACGGCGTTGCCGATGTTGCAAAAAGGCGATTTTGACTTTGTTGTTACCGATTGGAACATGCCTGGTATGCAGGGGATCGATCTATTGAAAGCGATCCGTGCCGATGACGAACTTAAGCACATACCTGTATTGATGGTAACTGCGGAAGCGAAAAGGGAACAGATCATTGCAGCAGCCCAAGCTGGTGTAAATGGTTATGTGGTTAAACCTTTTACTGCAGCGACATTGAAAGAGAAGTTAGACAAAATTTTCGAACGACTCGGTTAATCAAGGTTAAGCTATGCAGGCAGAAACTTCAGGGCTGATTAGTTTAGCGCAAGCAAAGCAACTCGTAGAGTTGCTTCAAGCTAATGAGCAAGAACAAGCTGACGAGATAGTTAGAGAACTCGCCACCCCTATTCAAAAAGAGCTTTTTGATGAGGTCGGCCGTCTAACACGTCAACTTCATAGCGCTATCGTTGACTTTCAGGTTGATGGTCGCTTAGTCGAGTTGGCTAATAGCGAAATACCAGATGCCAAAGAACGGCTTAACTATGTTATTGATATGACAGAACAAGCTGCAAATAAGACGATGGATGCGGTCGAAGAGTCTCTGCCATTGGCGGATGCGTTAACAGCCAATGTACAAGCCGTCAAACCATCTTGGGACAGGTTAATGAAGCGAGATCTACAGCTTCATGAATTTAAAGCCCTGTGCCACGATGTCCAGCAATTTATCGAGCGAAGCGAGTCTGACTCGAATCGCTTAAAAGAATTACTCAATAATATTTTACTTGCTCAAGACTTCCAAGATTTGACGGGACAAATGATCCGTCGAGTGATTGAGTTAGTCCGTGAAGTTGAAAACAATCTCGTTTCAATGTTGACCGTATTCGGTGAACAGCCCGTATCAGAGAAGCCGCTTGAGCTAGATAAGAGCGTGGAAGCAGAAGGTCCTATTATGAACGCAGAATTGCGTGATGATGTCGTGACGGGACAAGATGAAGTCGATGACTTACTTTCGAGTCTGGGTTTCTAAGTAGGAGTCATATTAATGTCCTTTGATGTTGATGAAGAGATACTGCAGGACTTTTTGATTGAAGCAGGAGAGATCCTAGAGCTTCTATCTGAACAGCTTGTCGCCCTGGAAAATAATCCAGATGACACTGAACTGCTGAATGCTATTTTCAGAGGGTTCCATACCGTTAAAGGTGGCGCTGGATTTCTCAGCTTGACCCCAATGGTTGATGTTTGCCACGAGGCAGAAAATACCTTTGATTTGCTGCGCACGGGTAAACGAAGTGTATCGGCTGAGCTGATGGATATTATTTTGCAAGCCGTTGATGCGATCAACTCGATGTTTGCAGAGACTCAAGCAGGACAGCAACAAAGTCCTGCTGATGCTGAGCTCCTGGCGTGCCTAAAATTACTGAGTTCTGGTGGTTTATTACCATCAGAGGGCGGTGCCACTGCAGAGCCAGAAGCGGTTGTAGAGCCCGTTATCGAAGAACCCCCAGTCATTGAAAGTGTCTCTGAGCCTGTTGTTGAGCAGGCCGTTGGTGATATCGACGAGATCGATGAATCAGAGTTTGAAGCCCTGCTTGACGCATTGCATGGTTCAGGAAAAGGCCCTGCAGTTTCGGATAAAGCACCTAGCCCTGCGGCAAGTGGTAATGATGATATTACCGATGATGAATTTGAATCACTGCTTGATGAGCTTCATGGTTCAGGTTCATTTAAATCAGAAGGTTCCAAGCCGGCCGTCGAGCCAGAGCCTGCTGCACCGCCAGTGGATTCAGATGAGATAACCGACGATGAGTTCGAGAAGTTACTCGATGAACTTCATGGTTCTGGTGCGCCGAATGTTGTCGCTGATGCCGGTAATAAACCTGCAGCAGTACCACCTAAGGCCGCTGCCCCCGTTGTCGCTCCGAAACCTGCTCTAGCACCAACTCCACAAGCTGCTGCTCCAGTTGTGAAAGAGAAAGCCCCAGTTGCTAAAGCGCCTTCGCAAAATATGCCGCAAGCTGAGACAACTGTTCGTGTAGATACCGCAAGGCTCGATCAGATCATGAATATGGTTGGCGAACTAGTATTGGTGCGTAATCGCTTACTGAGTTTAGGGATATCTCGTGATGATGAAGATATGTCTAAAGCATTAGCCAACTTAGATTTAGTCACAGCCGATCTTCAGGGCGCGGTGATGAAAACTCGCATGCAGCCCATTAAGAAAGTGTTTGGTCGCTTTCCTCGGGTTGTGCGTGATTTGGCGAGAAGCTTAAGTAAAGAGATTGATCTTCGTATGATAGGTGAAGATACAGATCTCGATAAAAACCTGGTTGAAGCACTGGCAGATCCATTGGTCCATTTGGTGCGTAACTCTGTCGATCACGGCATTGAGATGCCAGATGAGCGTGAAGCCAATGGGAAATCAAGAACCGGTACCATTACCCTATCTGCGAGTCAGGAAGGCGATCATATTCTTCTTAAAATTGAAGATGATGGTGCAGGGATGGACCCTGATAAACTTAAGCAAATCGCTATTACTCGCGGTGTACTCGATGAAGATGCTGCGGCCAGAATGTCAGATTCAGAAGCGTATAATCTGATTTTTGCACCGGGGTTCTCAACAAAGGTTGAAATCTCTGATATTTCAGGTCGTGGTGTGGGGATGGATGTCGTCAAGACTCGTATTACTCAGCTAAACGGTACTGTACATATTGACTCCCTTAAAGGTAAAGGGACCGTATTAGAGATTAAAGTCCCTCTAACTTTAGCTATTATGCCGACACTGATGGTTGGAGTGGCTGAGCAGGTCTTTGCATTACCACTATCGAGTGTCAGTGAAATATTCCACTTAGATTTGACCAAAACCAATATCGTTAATGGTCAATTGACAGTGATCGTGCGTGATAAGGCTGTGCCACTCTTCTACCTCGAATATTGGCTGAGTCGTAAAGAGGTCAACTTTAAGCATGGTGATAAGAAACACGGTCATGTGGTGATTGTTCAGCTAGGCACGATGCAAATTGGTTTTGTTGTTGATTCGCTCATTGGACAAGAAGAAGTCGTGATTAAACCGCTCGGTACCTTGCTTCACGGAACTCCAGGTATGGCAGGAGCGACCATTACCTCCGATGGTGGAATAGCATTGATTCTTGATGTGCCAGGCTTATTAAAACATTACGCGAAAAACAAGAATTAGTAAGGTTATGAGATAGCGGAAACTTAAACTGGCGTGATACCTAGCCGTATCACGCGCTGTTTCTGGACTGATGATCGCTGTCGATAGGAAAATGAATGGCCATTAAAGTATTAGTTGTCGATGATTCGAGTTTTTTTCGCCGCAGAGTCAGTGAAATCGTTACTAAAGATCCAGATTTAGAAGTGGTTGGTACTGCGGTGAATGGTGCTGAAGCGGTTAAGCTAGCAGAGCAGTTGAAGCCGCAAGTCATCACTATGGACATTGAAATGCCTGTGATGGATGGTATTACTGCTGTACGTGAGATTATGGCTAAATGTCCTACGCCAATTTTGATGTTCTCTTCGTTAACTCATGATGGCGCCAAGGCGACTTTAGATGCATTAGAAGCTGGGGCGCTAGATTTCCTACCAAAACGCTTTGAAGATATTGCGACCAACAAAGATGACGCAATTATCTTATTGCAACAGCGCATTAAAGCGTTAGGAAGGCGACGTGTATTCCGGCCTATTCAGCCAAGAACGCCAACACCGACACCAATCACCTCTCGGCCTTCAACATCTCGCGAGACAGCGCCAGCATCACGTCCTCCAGTGCGTGCGACCGCGCCTCAACGAGCCAGTGGTAAAAAGTACAAGATATTACTTATTGGTACGTCTACTGGTGGACCTGTCGCTTTGCAGCGAATCTTAACTAAACTTCCAGGGAATTACCCTCATCCAATTTTGTTGATTCAGCATATGCCTGCGGCATTTACGCCAGCCTTTGCTGGTCGACTCAATGGGTTGTGTGCTATCGATGTAAAAGAAGCCCAGAACGGTGATCAACTCAGGCCTGGTTGCGCTTATTTGGCGCCCGGTGGGATGCAGATGATGGTTGAACGCGGTGGTACTCACGGCAGAATAAAAATTGTTGCGGGTAGTGCTGACATGAATTACAAACCTTGTGTCGATATCACCTTTGCCTCTGCGTCTAAACTGATGGGCTCGGAGATTTTGGCCGTTGTCTTAACAGGCATGGGGGCTGATGGGCGTGAAGGCGCTCGGATGCTCAAATCAGCGGGTGCCACTATCTGGGCTCAGGATGAGGCGAGTTGTGTTGTTTACGGTATGCCTCAAGCCGTCGCATCTGCGGGATTGTCGACACAATCTATTGCGCTTGAAGATATGGCTGAATCCATTATTAGAGAAACCGCTCGTGGCTAACAAGCAAAAAGGCATGAGTACGCTCATGCTGCTTGTGTTATTTTTGATGTTAGTTAGCACTGTTGTCACGGGATCGCTGTATCTCGATATGCGCCATAAAAACCGCCTGTTACTCTCTGAGATTGAACAGCTTAAGAAAACCCAAGTACTTTTGATGGTGCCAGACGAACAGGCAAAGGCTGTTGCTGAATGGATGGCATCTAATCCTGACGCAACAAAGTCGTTGCTTTCTCAAGCTAAGCCAGGTGAACAAACCTCCGTTGAAATAGGACCAGGTGTTACATCCACAGAGCAATCTAAGTCTAAAGCGCTTAACGATAGAGATAGCCCATCTTTATTGATTTATCCTGCACCAGATATGCAGTCGACTGAGCCAGTTACAGTGCTAACTGACGACATTGAGTTGATCGATGCGGCTTCTACGACGACCGATAATAATATGTTAGGTAGTAAAACGGATGTAAACCCCGATCAAGTTGACAATTTGACGAGTTCGCAGCCAGTAAAGCTGTCTGAAAACCAAGATGGTGTTAAAGTAATAAGTCTGCCACATGGCGGAATACGGGTAACGACTCGTGAAGATAATTAGAACAGTAAGAGCTAGCACTTTGGTGAGTTAATTAAGGGGTTATTTTTGAAAGTCTGGACCATAGCAAATCAAAAAGGTGGTGTGGGTAAAACAACCACTGTTGCCAGCCTTGCAGGGGCTTTGGCAAAGCGTGGTCAGCGCGTACTCATGATTGATACCGATCCTCATGCCTCTTTAGGTTATTATCTTGGCGTCGACTCGGAAGAGGTTCCAGCATCGCTTTACGACCTGTTTCTTAAACATAAACAATTATCTAAAGACTTAGTCATCTCTCACATTGTGCCAACTAAAGTTGACGGAATTGAGTTATTGCCCGCAACGATGGCGTTGGCAACGTTAGACCGCTCGTTAGGTCATCAAGGCGGTATGGGGCTTATTCTTAAGAAGTTATTGACCTTAGTTGAAGACAACTATGATGTGGCATTGATCGACTGTCCGCCAGTACTCGGGGTGTTAATGGTGAATGCTCTGGCGGCGAGCCAGCATATTATCATCCCTGTGCAGACTGAATTTTTGGCCATTAAGGGCCTAGATAGAATGATAAAAACGATGACCTTAATGGGGCGTTCAAAGAGCACTACCTATAGTTATACGATTATTCCGACCATGTATGACAGGCGCACCAAAGCCTCTCCTTTAGCGTTAAATCAATTGGGAGAAGAGTACGGTGATACATTGTGGCCAGATGTTATTCCGGTGGATACTAAGTTTAGAGATGCAAGCCTTGCACACTTGCCAGCATCGCATTATGCGGGTAACACCCGAGGTGTCAAAGCATACGACAGGTTGCTAGATTATCTACTCTCTAAGGAGTTTGCGCATGTCAAACTCAGTTGATGAAGCAGTATTTGATTATTTCGCTCTGCTGCTTACAGAAGAGGATGTAGTTGAGGATGTCGCAGACGAGGCGGCTAAGAATATTAAGCCTATTATACCTCATGCTGCGCAGACTACTTTAGCTGCAACACCAGTTAAAGGTGACAAGGTGCTAGGTCAACAGCAGGTCAAATTGGCCGAGCAGCTTCAACGGGCGCCTGTCCCTGCAGCCAGTAAACCAAGTGTTGCAACAAAATCAGCATCATCGTTAGACAAACGAGCGTTGGAGCAATTATTGTCGGCCGTTTCCGCGCCCCCAACAGCACAGATCGACAAGCCTATAGAGGCGGTACAGACTAAGACTAAGGTTGCTGATGAAGCAATCGTGATTTCGAAAATAAAACAAACAGTTGTTGAGCCGCAAATAGAAGAAAAGATTGAAACTTCAGCTACTATTAAAGTTGAAGCGAAAGCGGTCGATGAACAAGTTACTGAGCAGCAACTTGAAACCCAAACGGGTATTACGCCACCGGGTATCACTGAAAGTTTAGTTGAGCAGTTAGATGAAGAGTTTCAGGTACTTTTTTTCAAAGTGGCAGGGCTCACATTGGCCGTCCCACTGGTTAGTTTAGGTGGCATCGTAAAAATTGAACGTGTAAATCATATTATGGGACGCCCAGAATGGTATCTTGGTGTGCAAACTCATCGCGAGTCTCAGCTAAATGTCGTTAATAGTTGTGCGTGGGTTATGCCGGAAAAATATGATGATACACTGGCGCAATCCGTTGATTACCAATATATTGTACTATTAGAAGATAGTAATTGGGGGCTAGCGTGCGAATCACTGGTTAACTCGGTTAAGATTTTGAAGTCCGAGGTTAATTGGCGTACAAAAGCCGGAAAACGGCCTTGGTTAGCGGGCGTGGTTAAAGAGCAGATGTGCGGCATATTACATGTGCAAGCATTGATTGAATTGTTGAATCTAGGATTAGGTAGTCAGGACTCTATTGGCTGAGGTTTATATGGCAGATGCAAAAAACGTAGCGGCAGTAGCTGCTGGTAAAGATGATGAAGTGTTGCAGTGGGTAACCTTCCGTTTAGATAATGAAACCTACGGTATCAACGTAATGCAGGTGCAAGAGGTATTACGTTATACCGAAATTGCACCGGTGCCTGGGGCGCCACATTATGTGCTTGGTATTATTAACCTACGTGGCAACGTTGTGACGGTGATTGACACCCGTTCTCGTTTTGGTTTGATGTCATCAGACGTTGATGATTCAACGCGTATTGTGATTATTGAAGCCGAAAAACAAGTAATTGGTATTCTTGTCGATAGCGTTGCTGAAGTGGTTTATCTACGTGGTTCTGAGATAGATAATGCACCGAATGTAGGCACTGAAGAGAGCGCTAAGTTTATCCAAGGTGTGAGTAATCGTGATAATGAGCTGCTTATTTTGGTTGATTTAGATAAGCTTTTGTCTGATGAAGAGTGGATGGATCTCGCGCAATTATAAATGGTGAATACTGTTAGCCATCGAGGTTATTAGCCTCGGTGGCGTTTTATTGCGTGGTCTTTACGGTGATGAGCATAATGCGAGTCGTTATGGTCACCAGGCTGGAAACTGGAGTGGTAACTTTTCATGATTGGCGATGAATTATTGATCGCGGCTTTGCTCTATGTCATAGCCTGTTTGGGGCTGGTGCTTTATCAGCAGAAACAAACCCGAAAACTGCAAGCAAAAATAGAAGCATTAACACTACTGGTAAAAGAGAGTGACCGTCAAAGAGAGGCGGTAAAGCGTGAGCTGCAAGAGCTACGCACAGGAACTATTGGTGTTGGGCGTCGCATGTTAGAACTTGAAAAGCGAGTTGCTAAACAAGATGCACGTATCGATGAAACTAATCAACAAGATCCCCAAGCCCGACTTTATTCTCGTGCCATGAAAATGGTTGCGTTGGGGGCCGGTGTCGAAGAATTAGTTAAAGAGTGTGAGTTGCCCAAGGCGGAAGCCGAATTACTGCTTAGATTACATAGCAAAGCGTAATATTTTAATACCAAGTTAATATAAAGATGTCAGCACTCAGCGAGAATTTAGCGCTTATCAGGCAAGGCCCTTAATTGCTCCTATCCATATAGTCGTGCATTAAGGGCATTCACAACATCCTTGTTGATTGCAACGAGTGAAGAGCCTAGTTGAACTAGGGTCAAGCTTATTAACGCGGCATCGAAAGCGCTAAGACTAGCCTGTTAGGCGTGTTTTTGACTTCCTACTTCTGCGTTGAACGGCCTCATAAGGGAGCAAGCATGCCGTCGTCCATTCGCCTTGAATTAGTTGTCAAAGTACACGGTGAGTCGATCACTTTCTTATACTGATTGCTATAAAGGCCTAGTATTAATATGCTGGGCTTCTTTCACTGAGTCATACTTATCTAGCGTCTATACCTGCTCCGCTATTTTTTGATGCATATTGTCCCATCTCTCGGGAAATTTTCCATCTAGCACATAAGCAAAGGCGATCAGCTCTGCAATAAGCTGATAAAGTTCTTTAGGGATCTCTTCGCCAATCTCTAGCATTTGCAAAAATTGACTCAGGTTGGCATCGCGATGAATATGAATGCCAGCCTCTTTGGCCAACGCTATAATCTCTTGGGCAACTAAATCCTCACCTTTCGCGGTCAGTGTTGGTGCACCATCACCTGTGTAACTGAGTGCAGCGGCTTGAGTCGATGTTTCGTTTGGCTGATTTTTGTCTGTATCTGGTTGCATACTGCCCTCAACTTTTCAATATGATGTCTGCTATGCGCACAAGTGCTAATACCGACTGAGCTTGAATGAGAGTCAAACCTTTAGCTTCACTAAATAGTGCTCGCCTGGTAATAAACTTGCGGGCAAGACACTTTTTTGTGTGGTTATCGGTTTTGGCTCAAAGCCTATTTGAGTCAGCTTGTGTGTTAGTGCGTCCGACTTATTAGTTATAGCTGTAAGCAACTGTTCACTGTCAGAAGTAAAACCGAGTGACACTTGCTGCTGTTTAACTTCTGCTTTAATCAATACCGCTCCAAGAGTTAAATGAAACTTGAGTTGTAAGCGCCAGTAATCTTTCTTTTGATGGTCTTGGTTGTCTTGTTCAAAATGCCCCTCAAACTCCTCTTGGCGTTCATCAATCATATAGGGCAGGGTGAAATACCACTGAGTATTTGTTGTACTGTCTGTTGAAGCTTGTTGGTATAAATTAAGCCCTGAAACCAATTTACCAAGGGATTCAGTCGCCCCCGCTTTATCGAGCATATTGAGTAAAGTTGAACGTATGCCAAGTTGCTGCTGTATCTGTTTTAACTGAGCACTTAATGCCTGACTGCTAGGAGTAGATTGTTGTCTGCCGAGCAGTAATTGAAATAACAGCGCGATGGTACCGCCGTGACTAGCATTTAATGCGTTCATCTGGCTGGGGGCCGATATACCTCTGAAGCTATCTATAAGCTCGGTTTTTAACATGTTAGTAGCAGCTAAGTCGGTGAGCGGTCTTGGAAAGGCCAGCGGAAACGCTATTTTTAATAAAGACAGTAGTGATTGTTGACTTGTGGTTTGCTCCGTTTGTAGCGCTTTAGGCCCTATATGGTTGAGTAGGTGCTTGAGTCCTCTGTGCAGAGGTTTAGTGGTTGGCGCCCCTTGGCTCTGCTCTGTATTGACCGTCAAACCGTTCGTTGATTTAGCAACAGGGTTAGCGTTGCTTTGCGTATGCTTAAGATTTGCCGTAGGTGATATGACTAAGTTGTCAGCACTGCCCCCAAGTGCTTCAGCTCCCTTGAACGTTTGCGCCATAGCGTCGACCGTTTGTTGGGGTAAAGGACTCTGGTTCGTCAATGGCTGAGTCAATTGGCCGGTTATCTGGCTGATCAACTTGAAAAGAGGAGTGTTCACTAACGCTGGCTGCTGCAATGCAAAGCTTGTGGTCGATAGAAGTGAAATACTGGCTACGGAAGGCCCGTTTCCCGCCTTAACTGGGCCTGGTAAAACGTCCACTGGCAAGGTGCCTCTTTGAGTCAACCCAATGGTATTAGATGACAATGAAGCTACTTCAGCTTTGTTGAGTGGCTGTGCAAGCGCGCTGAGTTGACTCTTGCTCAGTGACTGCTTGGCTAATTCGCGGTTTAGGCTAATGTAAGTACTCGCTAATGACGCCTTATTGATTAAGGCCGACATAGAAGAAGGCTTTGACTGTGTTGAGTTGTACGTATCTGTCCCTAATGCTGGCGATAAAGTGACGTTCGCTTGAGCAAGCAACGGTGATAGGGTAAGAGCAAGTGTGTTATTTTGCAGGGTTATTGTCGCTAAGTAACGCCCATTGCTGATTGCATCACCTGGCACAGTAAAGTGCAATGACTGACCAATTGTGGCTTTATTGCCTATGATGCTGGCTTCTCCAAGCTGATACCCTTGTGGACGCATTGCAAGCTGTTGTAATTGACTCTGGTCGATTTGATTTCCTTTTATATAGGCTAAAATAGAGCGAGGGAGCTCGATAGTGGTAGCCGTGCCGAAGGTTTTCAATAACGCGCTTATGCTTTGCTCAAGGCTCGCCTGCTGTTGAATAAGGGTTGTGGCCATGGGTTGTTCGCTAGCGAGTTTGATAAGGCTTCTATCTGTTGCTAGTAAATAACGGATATCTAGTGCTTGCTGGTTGAGAACGAGTGTGTCTTTATTAGTCGAAAATTGAATATTAGTCGGAATTAATTTTTCAATCGGCAGATTAGATGACGCAGTTGAATTTTGCCCAGTTGCGATTGCCGTTAAGGCTGGATTGATGCTCGACTGGCTCACAAATTAGCTCCCAATTTAGGTAATTAACACAACAGTATTTACAAAATTCAATTTGACCTATTCATTTTGCTGAGTATCCTTAGCCGTCTGAAACGGAAAATCAAACTGAGTAGTCTAGTATTACTACTATATCGTCACTTTTAGCCATTAGCTTTAACCGATAGGTAATACTAATTAGGAATCAAAGTTATATGAAGTGTAAATGGATTACGTTGAGTCTGCTGGTGTTTGTTGCATCGATTAAGGTGCAAGCGGCTGAGCAAAATGAGCAAGGTGCAATGGATAGCGCCGAAACGGTAGTTATTACCTATAATGATCCCCGTGACCCTATCGAGGGCTTTAACCGGGCGATGTGGGATTTTAACTATCAGTTTATGGACAGATATCTATATCGTCCTGTTGCGCATACCTATAATGATTACTTACCGCGGCCAGTTAAAACCGGTGTGAACAATTTTGTGCACAATTTTGAAGAGCCTAGTTCAATGGTCAACAATGCTTTGCAAGGCAAGTGGATGTGGGCGGTTAATGCGGGAGGGCGTTTCACCATCAATACCACATTGGGCCTTCTTGGTGTGGTTGACGTTGCGGACATGATGGGAATGCCGCGTAAGCAAGATGAGTTCAACGAAGTACTGGGTTATTATGGTGTGCCAAATGGCCCCTATTTTATGGCGCCATTTCTTGGCCCCTATGTTACGCGAGAATTAGCGTCAGACTGGGTTGATGGACTATATTTCCCATTATCCGAACTCACCATGTGGCAATCATTGGTTAAATGGGGTCTTAAAAACCTGCATAAACGCTCATCGGCAATTGATCAGGAGCGATTGGTCGACAATGCACTAGATCCTTATACATTTGTCAAAGAAGCTTACTTGCAACATATTGATTATAAAGTATATGATGGAGATGTCCCCAATACGACTGACGACGATGAGTTGCTTGACGAATATATGAAAGAGCTTGATTAACTTCAAATGACCTAGCTATATAGATTAGGAAACCGACGCTGTCGCAGTGTCGGTGAGGGAGAGGGAATTGCTAACTCAGGTTGTTGACGTAAACTTAAGCCATAAGGATGTTACATGGCATTAAAAGACCTCAGTATTTTGTTAGTAGAAGACGACCCCGTTTTTCGTAGTATCGTTGCGGCTTTTTTATCTAACCGTGGCGCCCAGGTTGTCGAAGCCGATGATGGTCAGCAAGGTTTAGAGCGTTTTAGCCAGAGTGATTTTGACGTTGTGTTAGCAGATTTAAGTATGCCTATCTTAGGTGGACTCGACATGCTAAAACAGATGATTAAACGTAAACCTAATACGGTAGCGATAGTTATCTCTGGAAACCAAGTGATGGCGGATGTGGTAGAGGCCTTGCGAGTAGGCGCCGTCGACTATCTCGTCAAACCCGTCAGTGATCTGTGCATCATCGAAAATGCAATTCTACAAAACCTTAGTGGCTCACTAGAACAAGATGTGAAAATTGACGATCTTGAAGAGCTTTCCTATCAAGAGCTTGAAGAGCACCTAAGCTTGTTAGAGCAAAATGCTCAGGCGGCAAAAAGTGTTCAACAGCAGTTATTCCCACCATCTGAAATCGACTATCCCAAAGCAAAAATTGATTACAGCTTATTCAAGTCAGATGAAGTGAGTGCCTATTTTATTGATAGCGCCAACGTTGGTGATCAATACTTAATCATGTATATGGCGCACTTTCATCCGCAAGATAATCGTGCAGCATTTGCCAGCGTGCTATTAAAAAGCTTCGTCAATCAAAAGTTAAAGCTATTCCGTAATGGCAGTACTCAAACGGTAATCGAACCGTTTAATATGCTCAGCTACCTTAATGAGCGGATGAACAAGTCCGGCTTGGATATCTACGTCGATATTATCTATTCGGTGGTAGAGCTAAGTCATTATCGTGCCTCAATTGCACAAGCTGGTAAGGGATTACGATGTTACATCCGCAACGATGAAGGCTTAATGCCATTAGCGCTGCCAGATTCGCTTCAGTTGGGGATTTTAGAGTGGGGGCAACCTTCTACGCAGTTTAGAAACTTAATGCCAGGAGAGAGCTTGTGTATTGTTTCTAGCATCGCTGAGCATAAGCAGATGTTGCTTGATAACCAATTCCATGGGCTAACCTACGACACCACCACTGCATCAGGCGGCTATGTTCAGATGAGTTTCTAGTCGCAAGGCTAGATATGCGCGCTAACGATACTCTACTGCATAAACAAAAACGCCTCGCTAGTAATAGCGAGGCGTTTTTTATTTTAGGACTTCTAAGCGTAAGAACCTAGAACTTATCTTTTGATTGCTTCATGCTCAGCAGTAACAGCAATCTCTTCTTCTAGTGCTTGCTCTTCAGTGTGGTGGCCATCTTCTGCGCCATGCATCCAATCGACTAACTTATCAGAGATAAAGTAGAGCAGAATACCTGACAGCGCAGCAGTGATAGCGATACCAGCAAAGATAGACATTGCATTAGCAAGTTGCTCTTCTTTCGCGCCGCCGTGTCCAATGAATGAACCAACGATACCACCAATCTTGTTAGCAGCCGCAACAAACAGGAACCATGCACCCATCATTAATGATGCGATACGCAGTGGAGCTAGCTTAGTCACCATTGAAAGGCCGATAGGTGAAAGACATAGCTCACCCATAGTATGGAAGAAGTATGCACCGACTAACCACCACATGCTTGACTTAGCACTTGCATCGCCACCCATTTCAAGTACGGCACCAATCATAAATAGGAAACCGATACCGAGTAGCACAAGACCTAAAGCAAACTTAACTGGAGAGTTAGGTTCGTTTTTGCCTAAGCGTATCCAGATAGAAGCAACGACTGGCGCAAAAATCACAATGAACATCGCGTTCAATGACTGGAACCAAGTTGTTGGTACTTCCCACGAACCGATTGAACGGTCAGTAAAGTCGTTAGTGAATAGGTTCATCAAGCCACCGGCTTGTTCAAAACCAGCCCAGAAGATGATGGTGAAAAGACCCATTATCATGATCACTTTAATGCGATCACGCTCAACTTTTGTCAGTGGTTCTTTACGAACTTCACCAGCGGCTTCAGCTTTCTCTTTTTCAAGTTGAGCGGCAGGGGTTCGACCGATATCACCAAGTAACTTTTGTGCAAAAACAAACTGGATGATTAGTGATAAAACCATACCAATACCAGCACAGATAAAGCCTGCTTGGAAATTACCGTCGAAGTAAGCGACTACTGAACCAACAATGATACCCGAGAGGAATGCACCGACGTTGATACCCATATAGAAGATGGTGAATGCACCGTCTCGGCGGTGGTCGCCTTCTTCATAAAGATCACCAACCATGGTAGAGATGTTTGGCTTAAACAGGCCGTTACCAAGAATAAGTACACCGAGACCGATATAAAACACTTCGGTTTCCATTCCTTGTACCCACGCATGTGGTGTACCAAGAATGAATTGACCCGCTGCCATCAAGGCACCACCAATGATAATGGCTTTACGTTGACCCAAATAGGTATCGGCTAACCATCCACCAATGAGGGGAGTTAAATAAACTAAACCAGTAAATGTACCATAAAGAGAAAGGGCATCAGCTTGGGTCCAACCCATGCCATGGCCGCCATCTGTTTGAACTTTATCAACCAAATACAGCACCAAAATGGCGCGCATTGCATAGTAACTGAAACGTTCCCATAACTCTGTTGTAAACAGCAGGAACAGTCCCTTAGGATGCCCGAGCATCGTACCTTGAGGTTTTGCTACGCTCATGTAAGTCTTCCACCTTCAGCTTGTGATTGCCTACATAACAAAAAATATGTAGAAAAATTGTTGTTGCGAATATTATCAATATCTTATCAAGAACTAGGTAATCATTAATAACTGATTGATCTTGTTTGAAGATCCAGTCTTTTAGGTTGCCTAACTGTTGTAGATTTTTGTTATATTTTAATATTTAGGGTGTAATTTTGTTTGAAACCCATCTTATATACCCTTTTAACCAGTCAAAAGTCAATTTGATTGGATTAAGTGGTGAGGAATTGAGCACTGGTAGACGTGGCATTCACCGCAGATTATCTGGTGTTTAGCTTAATTTATCGCAATAAATTGCGTGGTGGTTATATGATATAAAAAGGTTCAAATAGGTGTTTTCATTTCGTTAGAGTATTTGCTATGATTTCGCCCGTGATTAGGATGTCACTCGTATTATCTCGTTATCATTGCATTACGTGTTAATCATAGCGTCTTGCAATTTTCACTTTAATAGTGATTGTAAGGCCGTGTGGTTCCTACTAATTATTAACGATTAACACTAGGCGCTAAAGGAAGTTATGAAGTCTTGGTATCTTTTATATTGCAAACCCCGTGGCGAGGCCAGGGCACAGCAAAATCTTGCACTTCAGCAAATAGAAACTTATCTTCCCACCATGCCAGAGCAAATTACCAAGGGCGGTAAAACTACCGTTAAGCGTAATCCTTTGTTCCCTTGTTATCTTTTTATCTATTTTGATCCTTTAGAAACCAGTGTCAGTCGAATTCATTCCACTCGTGGCGTCTCACGCATTATTGGCTGTAAAGAAGAGATGACGGCCATTGATGACAGCATTATTCATGCAATTAAAATGCGTGAACATAAAATGCTGCTCAACTTGAAGCTTTCCGCAGATGAGTTCGTTGATGCTCAAGAAATCGAAGCGATCACAAAAGGTGGTAAAGTGAAATTTATAGAGGGGCCCTTTACCGACTTAGAAGGTATTTTCGAAGAATCAAGCGGTGATAAACGTTGCCATATTTTGTTTGAAATTATGGGGCAGCAAAAACGAGTCTCAGTACCAAGAAGTAGCATTAAATCAATTCAAGACCCAGAAATTAAATAATGTTGTGAGTGGTGCTGCTTACTGATCGTAAGCGGTTGAGCTTAAGCGACTAAGTTGCATAGAAAGTGAGTCAGTCGTAATACATAGTCGTAAGTCAAAGACGTAAGGCTTTGTAAGATATTTGCCATAGTGCATCTATTTCCTATAGAGAACAAGCGTTCGCTAAATCTTGATTTACTGATGTTTACTATTTGAGTAATTTGATGAATGTTTGCCCTATGCTGCTGTTATTTTTGATAATTTGTTAGTTATTCGTGTTCAGTTTGATGGGTTGGTGAGTAACTTGAGTGTTACTGCTAGTAAAGTAAACCAAGTGATTATGTGGCAAATGTCACCAAAAGTTTACTCAATGGTGTTTTGCGTTTGAATGGTGCATAAATGAGCAGTATTTGTAATTTACTTCCATTACAATGTGCCGCTGCTATTTTTGCGCATGACATAATGCAAAGGTTCGCATATACGGTTTGCCTAAAAGACTTAACTCAGTTCTCCGCTAGTTCTGAGCACTGAGTTAAGTTTTTTCAGAAGTTTAAAATTAGAATTTTCGCATCGCGAAGGGCAATTTAGGAGCCGCAACCTATGGGCGGTAGCGTGTCTGAAGGGTGATAAAACTGCTCGGTTCAAGGCTGTTTGCCAGCTCTTTGCTAAGAGGGGCTACATCCTGCTAGAGATCAAGCTGAAGAAGCCTCTTTTATTCCTGCTGTGGTTTTACCGTAAGAGTGATGTTCAGTCGATGAATTTACCAGCGCTCCGTATTTAGTAAGCGAAGCGTTAATCCCAGCTGTTAGTTTAATTTTTCAACGGAGATAACCGGTGTTACAACAAACCAAAAAAGTCATAATAACGGCAGTTGCAGCCCTGTTTTTGATGGGGACACAAGCGCAAGCTATTACTCCATCTCCTCAGATGATTGAGCAATTTAAAAACCTTCCCGCGTCTGAGCAGCAAAGACTTGCTCGTCAATATGGTATTGACCCATCAATGCTCGGTGGCTCAGGTCAATCGCAGCCAAAGGTTGAAAATCCTCAGGTTGTGCAACCTCGCGTTACCAATGATGTGGTTGATCACTCTCACGATGCCGCAAACGAATTAAATTTCTCCCAAGATTCGCAAAAAGCTGAACTAGAGCGTTTTGGCTATGAGTTGTTTCAAGGTGAGCCAACAACCTTTGCACCGGTTTCAGATGTGCCAGTACCAAGTGAATACCTAGTCGGGCCTGGTGATTCAATTAAAGTGCAACTTTTTGGTAAAGAGAACAAAGAGTATGACTTAGTCATCAATCGTGAGGGAAGTATTCAATTCCCTGAATTGGGCCCTATTTCTGTAGCGGGTTTAAGTTTTGCAGAGCTCAGAGAGTCGTTAAATCATCGCATTTCGCAGCAGATGATAGGGATTGAGTCAAACATCACTATGGGCGAACTGCGCTCTATTCGAATTTTTATTGCAGGTGATGCTTATAAGCCTGGCTCATATACCGTTTCAAGTTTATCAACTATCACTCAAGCACTGTTCGTTGCCGGAGGTGTCAATGAGATAGGCTCTTTACGCAACATTCAAGTAAAACGCAACGGTAAGTTAGTTGGCACGATGGATCTTTATGACCTACTCATGAGAGGTGATGCATCAGGGGATCTACGCTTACGTTCTGGTGATGTGGTGTTTATCCCGTCAGTGGGTGGCCTTGTAAGCATTACTGGAGAAGTTAGACGCCCAGCAGTATATGAATTAAAGCAAAACGAAACCATCGCTGACATCGTTGCAATGGCCGCGGGCTTAAAGCCCGGAGCATATCCTAAAAGCAGCAGCGTAGAGCGTTATAGCAGCAATGGTTTACGTTCAATTGTAAATGTTGATTTAACCGCACAAACAGGAAAAACAACCAAAGCCAAGTCAGGTGACTTTATCCGCGTAAAGAGTGCATCTAGCCAGTTTGAAGATGCTATAACCGTTGTTGGTGCCGTGGTTAGACCGGGTAAATACCAGTGGTATCAAGGTCAAAAAATCAGTGATTTATTTCCCTCAATATGGGGTGATTTAGCCATTTCAGCTGATCTTAACTATGCCATTATTGTTCGTGAGATTAACCGATATGGCGATATCAAGGTGTTACAGTTTTCGCCTAGCCAAGCGATTGGCGATAAGTTAGCAACGCAAGATTTAACATTACAGCCACGTGACAAGGTAATGTTCTTTAACTACAGCGATGAGACCCAAAATCGTTATGACTTAAACAAGTTAGTTAAACAGCGCGTCAAAAAGGTTACTGCACTGACGGGTGATTCACTAGTTGGCAACGATTTGTTTAAAGCAGGTTTTTCTCAGTTAGACAAAATGGAGCTGGTTAAACGTAGTCAAATTGGTGGCGTAGTGGTTGCCAATGAAGTGGTTGAAGATAAAAACCAGCTTGTTAAAGGTGAAGTCAACAAGATGTTGGCCAATCTGTTTGATGACAAAGAGCTGATAAAGCTCAGTGGTTCCATGAACCGCAGCGAATTGCTTTACCCGGTTGTTGCAAAATTAGCGACACAAGGTACAGCAGAGCAAGGCGCACAAGTTGTTGCTATTAGTGGCAAAGTACGTCATTCAGGGGTTTACCCGTTAAGTGAAGGCGCAAAGGTGAGTGAGCTCATTGCTGCAGCGGGTGGACTAACTGAAGGCGCTTATACTACTCGAGCTGAATTGACCAGTACTATGATTGCTGACGGTTCATCGTCTGTACGTCATACTAATATTGATTTAAATGCAGCAATCGCAGGTGATGTGAGTGCCGATGCTCAATTACATTCGCGTGATATCTTGACTGTGATGACAACACCAGACTGGCAAGAGAATAAATCGGTCGAAATACGCGGCGAAGTTAAATTTCCTGGTATTTATAATATCAGACGCGGCGAAACCTTAGCAGACGTGCTCGCCCGTGCTGGAGGGATGACAGAGTATGCTTATCTACCTTCGTCGGTATTTGTGCGTGAATCTGTGCGTCAGCAAGAGCAGCTAGAAATCAAAAAGCTTGCCGATCAACTAAGACGTGATATTGCAACGCGCGGTGTATCTAAAGACGGCAACGTGGTTAATTATAGCGATGCACAGATGATGCTGACTGACCTTGAGAATATCCAGGCAATGGGGCGTTTAGTGGTCGACCTTTCGGCCATTTCAGTGGGTATCGAGCAGGCTGATTTGCAGCTAGAAGACAAAGATGTGCTGTATGTTCCCTCAACCAAACAGACTATTGCTGTAATGGGGGAAGTACAACACGCCGCTACCCACAGATATAAAGATGGCTTAACGCTAGACCAATACCTAGCCATGTCTGGTGGCCCACGCCAGCGCGCCGATGATGACCGTACCTATGTGATTAAAGCAAATGGCTCAGTCATGATGCCAAGCCGCTCAATGTGGTTTAGTGGCGAAAGCAACTTGCAACCAGGCGATACCATCATTGTACCGCTTGATACTGAATACAAAGATAGCTTAACTCTATGGACACAAGTCACTGGCATCATCTACAACACCGCTGTTGCAATCTCGGCAATATCGGGACTCTAGTGCGGAGCGCTAGATAGACGCTGCTAGGACGTGACTTCGTCACTGCGAGAGCGCTTCGCTTCTAGATCATAAAAGCAGAATCTTTGGCTCCACTGTTGGCTGCACTATAGCAGGCCAAAGGCCGCTCTAGCCGCGTAGCGTCCTAGACTCTGCTTTAATCAAGGATTGATTATGCGATTTGAAAAGCTAGATGTATGGAAGAGAGCCTCACGTTTATCTTGTCAAATATATAAAGAGACTGAGGCTATTCAAAACTGGGGCTTTAAAGACCAAGTTACTCGTTCTGGCTTATCAGTTCCTTCAAACATTGCAGAGGGGGAGGAACGTGAAACCACAAAAGAGAAGATTAGGTTTCTCTATTATGCCAAAGGTTCATTAGGGGAGTTGGTTACTCAGTTATATATCGGAATAGAGATCGGTTATCTGAGTAAGCAATCTTCAATGGAAATGATAAAAGAAGCCAAAGAGATTGCAAAAATCATAGGTGCTCTAATTAGAAATAAGGAATCACAGATAAAAGAAGATAACGCTGATTACAAAATTTGATTAATTTAACTTAGCGGTTGGCTACTTTGACTTTCCGCTTGTATAGCAGCGTAGCGCTCTAGCCGCGAAGCGTCCTAGAATCTAGAATCTGAAGACTATATGAACAAACAAATACAACAAAAATACACCGATGCACAATTCGTCAACCCCCAAATAACGAGCGACGACGAAATTGATCTGCGTGAACTCTTTGCTGTTATCTGGCAAGGCAAGTGGTTAATCATCGCCATCACTGCTGTATTCGCTATTGGTTCTGTGATTTTTGCCATTATGCAGCCCAATATCTATAAATCTGAAGCACTGTTAGCCCCTGCGAGTGAAGAACAAGGCGGCGGATTAAGTGCCTTAGCGGGCCAATTCGGCGGTTTAGCCAGTATGGCTGGTATTAACTTAGGTGGCGGTGGTGGGGTAGATAAAACCCAAATGGCCATAGAGGTGATGAAATCACGCCAATTTGCCAGTGATTTTATTCAAAAGCATCAACTTCTGCCTGATTTAATGGCAGCAGAAAAATGGAACATGGCTGAAAATGCTGTCATCTACGATGCAGATCTTTATGACGTGTCAGCCAATAAATGGGTGCGAGAAGTCAAAGCGCCATTTAAACCTGAGCCCTCAATGCAAGAAGCATTTAAAGAGTTCAGTAAGATTGTGAGTGTAAACTCAGCAAAAGATACTGGCATGGTGACCGTTGCTGTTGAGCATTTGTCGCCATCGGTCGCTCAACAATGGGTCAACTGGCTAGTTGAAGACATCAACAAGGTAATGAAAGAGCGTGATGTAGCAGAGGCAATTCGCAGCAGTGACTTTTTAAACAAACAGATTGCCCAAACTAACGTAGCCGACATACGCTCCATTTTGTATAAACTTATTGAAGAGCAAGCGAAAACCATTATGTTCGCTGAAGTACGTGATGAGTATGTGTTTAAGACGATTGACCCAGCATTAGTGCCTGAAGAGAAAGCTAAACCCAAACGTGCCCTAATTTGTGTATTAGGCACCATGCTTGGTGGCATGCTGGCTGTGATGATTGTTTTAATAAGACATTTCGTTAGAAAAGAGAATTAAGAGTCTTTGGTTTTATCGTTTCTAGCAGCGAAGCGCTCTAGCAATCTAGAATCAAGTCTTTTAAGAGCCTATTGGGGTTGCTGCATTTAAATGAAGAGCAGAAAAAAGAATAGAAAAATCTACGAAACCCAAGGCTTACAAGGGATGGGCCTACTTAGAACTAAGAGCTACTGTCTCAAAATAGATCAAAAGTGTCTCGGCTTGGCTTGCAAGGTTGAGATGTAAAAGTACAAATTATCATCTAATTTTTGTGTATTTAATTTCGTTGGAACACCATCTATGAACAATAATCTTGAAAATTTAAACATTGGTATTATTGGGTTAGGGTATGTCGGTTTACCTCTAGCCGTTGAGTTCGGTAAGCAATACAACACCATCGGCTTTGACATCAATGAGCCAAGAGTAAAAGAGCTAACTTCAGGGAATGATTCAACTTTAGAATGTACAAACGCTGAACTAGCAGAAGCACATTTATTAAAATATACCTGTCATTTAGAAGATATTAAAGACTGCAATTTTTATATCGTCACTGTTCCGACACCTATTGATAGCAGTAATGCGCCAGATTTGACACCGTTGAGAAAAGCATCTGAGGCATTAGGTAAAGTTATTTCTGTAAACGATGTCGTTGTATTTGAGTCAACAGTATACCCAGGTGCTACTGAAGAGGTTTGTTTACCTATAATCGAACGTGTGTCAGGTTTGAAATTCAATCAAGACTTTTTTGCAGGATATAGTCCAGAACGCATCAATCCGGGTGATAAAGTTAACCGCTTAACAACCATAGTTAAAATTACATCTGGATCAACACCGGATATTGCTGATTTTGTCGATGCTGTATATCGTTCTGTTGTGACCGCTGGCACCCATAAGGCGTCATCTATCAAAGTGGCAGAAGCCGCTAAAGTCATTGAAAATACGCAGCGAGACTTAAATATTGCCATAATAAATGAGTTTGCCAAAATATTTAATCGTTTAGATATCGATACAGAGGAAGTGCTCAAAGCCGCTGGCACAAAGTGGAATTTTTTACATTTTAAACCCGGTTTAGTTGGCGGGCACTGTATCAGTGTTGATCCATACTACCTTACTTATAAAGCGAAGGAAGTCGGCTATATGCCAGAGGTGATTTTAGCCGGTCGTCGCATAAATGATGGTATGGGCAGCTATGTGGCAACTCAAATGGTAAAGAAGCTGGCAAGTAAAAAAATTCATATTGATGAAGCAAATGTGCTTGTGATGGGCTTCACCTTTAAAGGGAATTGTCCAGATGTTCGCAATACTAAGGTGATAGAGATAGTTAAAGAACTTAAAAGTTTCAATATTAATGTCGATGTACATGACACTTGGGCAGAACCTCAAGAAGTTAAGCATGAATATGGTATTGAGCTAACTTCAGAACTAAAAGAGAATTATTATGACGGCATTATCTTAGCGGTAGATCATAGTGAACTGAAGCAGATGGGTATTGAAAAAGTAAGAGCTCTTGGTAAAGAAAATCATGTTGTTTACGATGTGAAATATGTCTTCCCTCTTGATGCCGCTGATATTCGTTTATAAGGAATAACTTAATGAAAAAATTTGCCTTAATAGGTGCTGGTGGATATATCGCTCCTCGTCATTTGAAAGCCATTAAAGATACTGGCAACGATTTAGCTGTTGCTATGGATATTAATGACTCTGTAGGGATTATGGATATGCATTTTCCTGAATCTGAATTCTTCACAGAGTTTGAAGATTTTGCTGCTTACGTAGAAGATGAAGCGTTAAAAGGCAATAAACTTGATTATATTTCAATTTGCTCGCCAAATTACCTGCATACTCCACAGATGAAGTTTGCATTAAAAAACGGCATAGACGTTATCTGTGAAAAACCTTTAGTTCTAAGTTCTGAAGAGATTGATACGTTAAAAGTGTATGAGGAAAAGTATGGTGCAAAGGTCAACAGTATTCTTCAATTAAGGCTTCATCCTTCAATCATAGAGCTGAAAGAAAAGGTAATGAATGCACCTGAAGATAAAGTTTTCGATGTTGAATTAACCTATATGACATCGAGGGGGAAATGGTATTTAAAATCCTGGAAAGGTTCTGATGAGAAATCTGGCGGCATCGCTACAAATATAGGCGTTCATTTTTACGATATGCTTCATTTTATTTTTGGTGATGTTTTGCATAATGAAGTTCACTATCGCAGTGAAACAACCTCCTGTGGTTATTTGGAGTTTAAACGAGCGAAAGTAAAATGGTTCTTGTCTATAGATTCTAAAAACCTTCCTGAAGATGCTGTTGTTGGTGAAAAAACGACCTACAGGAGTATAGATATTGAAGGAGAGCAGTTAGAGTTTTCAGGGGGCTTTACAGATTTACACACTCAGAGCTACCAGCAAATTCTTAGCGGGCGTGGCTATGGTTTAGATGACAATCGAACTGCTATCGAGACTGTTGAAAACATAAGAAAGCAAATAGTCATCGATGATTCAATGAATAAACATCCATTGTTTTACAAGATATCATAAATTTATTCTGGTGAGATAATGAGTAGAAAATTTAATCGAATAGTTCGCCTATCGGAAGTTGATATTCCTAGTTTTAGTAATGTAGACGGTCTTGATGCTATTCAGGTAGAGTCTATTAGTGATAACACTAATACTAGTGAAAACAGTATTGCAGTTTACATTAAAGGTCCACTACCGAGTAATAAGGAAAACTTACAGTTATTGACATCGACAATCGTCCCCGGCTATTGCTGCATTATTGTTGACAATCCAAGAGTCGCTATGAATGAATTTATAGCTTTCATTGCGTTAAAAGTTGGCTTTACTCAAGATTATACTGACAGTATTTTACCTAGTTCAGTTAAAATTGGTAAGAATGTCGTTATTGAGCATAATGTAGAAATTGGTGAAGGTACTATAATCGAACATAATGTAGTGATTCATTCAGGAACTAGAATTGGCAGAAACTGTTTGATAAGGACTCATTCGTCAATAGGTGGCGGGGGTTATAATTATATAAAGGACAATCAATATCTTGTTAAGCAGATAGATCTCGGTGGTGTTTGGTTGGGTGATAATGTCGAAATTGGTTCAAATACCTGTGTAGTTAGAGGACTTGTTGACGATACTGTTATCATGAATAACGTCAAGGTTGATAATTTAGTTCATATTGCGCATGACTGTTTTATTGATGAAGATGCTTATATTATCGCAAAATCTGAATTATCCGGTTATGTTAAAATTGGCAAGCGAACAAGAATCGCTCCAGGATCGTGCATAAAACAGCGCTTAACAATTGGTGACGATGTTATTGTAGGATTAGGTTCTATAGTACTTAAAAATGTGTCAAGTGGATGTACGGTTTTTGGAAGTCCCGCAAGAAAAATTAACTAATTTTGTTTCTAGAGGTAAATATGAGTAATACAGCTAAAGTAATAGAAATCGTTCAGGATATCATCGAGATGGATAATGTAACGGCTAGCACGATATTGACTGAGGATATTTGGGATTCATTTGCTGTTATTTCATTTCTTTCTTCAGTACAAACTGAGTTTAATACTGTTGTTGATGCTGAAAAAGTAAGCAATGTGGAAACAGTTCAGGAGCTTATAGAGTTAATTAGCTAAAATCTAGTGTAAGTTTAGTTAAACTTTTTGTAATTGAATAGGAATGGTTATGAGCATGAAGGCTTATATTGCAGGTGTATCGAAATACCTGCCAACTAATACACTGACTAATGAAGAGTTGGTTCTTGATTATCCTGAGTGGAGTGTTGAGAAAATTTTTTCTAAAACGGGTATTAGTTCACGGCATATAGCTGAAGGCAATGAAACCGTATCTGATATGGCTGTTTCGGCATGTGAATCACTTTTTGACTCGTATAATGTAGATAAATCAAATATTGATTTTATTTTACTATGCACTCAAAGCCCTGACCATCTCCTTCCAACTACTGCTTGTATTGTTCAGCATAAGCTAGGACTCTCCACTACGTGTGGGGCTCTCGATTTTAACTTAGGATGTTCTGGTTATGTATATGGTCTAAGTTTGGCTAAAGGCTTAATAGAGACTGGGCAAGCCAAGAACATAATACTTATCACTTCTGAGCAATACAGCAAATATATCGCAGATGGTGACAAAAGTGTAAGAACGTTATTTGGAGACGCCGCAGCTGCGACTCTTATATCGGCGAGAGAATCTGCTACAGATCTATTGGGGCCCTTTTTATTTGGAACAGATGGTAGCGGCGCTGAGAACTTAATCGTACCTCACGGTGGTAGTCGCTTCCCGATTACGTCTGAATCTTCTGTCGAGCAAAGCGATAGTAGCGGAAATCGACGGGCACCTAAAAATCTATATATGAATGGTGGAGAGATATTTAATTTCACACTAAAAAGTGTTCCAGAAAGTGTTAATGCGATATTGGAAAAGGCGGAAGTAAAAAAGAATGACCTTGATTATATAGTTTTTCATCAGGCGAATAAGTTCATGCTGGAGCAGTTGAGAAAGATGTGCAAGTTTGAGAAAGAGCGTTTTTTAACTTCATATCAAAATTATGGAAACACAGTATCATCTACAATACCTTTGGGGATAGCTGATGCCGTGGATAATAAAGTGTTCAAGAGTGGTGACAAGATTTTGGTCCTTGGATTTGGTGTTGGGTATTCTTGGGCTGGTACTATTATTACATGGTCATAAAGCACTCCTTCAAAAGACATGGGTATAAATGTGAAAATAAACTTTATTGATTTAGCTGCGCAATATCAGCATTTAAAAGAAAGAATAGATTTAAGGATTAAGAGAGTTCTCGATCATGGAACCTATATAATGGGTCCTGAAGTCTTCGAGTTAGAAGAAAAATTAGCTGAATATGTTGGAGTGAAGCATGCAATCACGTGTGCTAATGGAACTGACGCGTTACAACTATCGCTAATGGTATTAGATATAGGTCCTGGGGATGTAGTTTTTTGTCCAACCTTTACATTCTTTGCTACGGCAGAAGTCATTGCTTACGCAGGTGCAACACCTGTTTTTGTTGATTCGGATATAGATACATTTAATATGTGCCCAGAGCACTTAGAGGTACAAATAAACAGAATACTTGTTGAGAAAAAACTTACTCCTAAAGCTATTATTTCGGTAGATTTATTTGGTTTACCAGCAAATTATCCGAGAATTGAAGCGATTGCAAAAAAATATCAATTGAGGCTGATAGAAGATGCTGCGCAAGGGTTTGGCGGCGAAATAAGTGGTAAAAAAGCTGGTGCCTTTGGAGATATCGCAACAACAAGCTTTTTCCCTGCTAAGCCTTTAGGTTGCTATGGTGACGGTGGCGCAGTTTTTACTAATAATGATGAATATGCAGAGTTAGTTAAATCGTATCGAGTCCATGGAAAAGGTCGTGACAAGTATGATAACGTCCGTATTGGCATTAATAGCAGGTTAGATACTATTCAGGCCGCAATTTTATTAGAAAAGTTGGCAGAATTTCCGATTGAATTAAAAAAACGGAATAATATCGCACATTACTACTCTCAGTCGTTACCAAGTTCCTTCATTAAGCCCCGTATCCCTAGTGAATACTCAAGTTCCTGGGCGCAATATACCTTGCTTGTAGAAGATCGAGAGGCCGTTAGAGAGCAATATGCAGCAAAGGGGATACCTACTATGATTTACTATGGTACCTGTATGCATAATCAAACAGCTTTTAGTCATTTAGGATATACTGATGAGGATTTTCCAGTAGCTTCGATGCTTGCAGAAAAAGTATTAAGTCTGCCTATGCATCCGTATCTGCCAGCGTCAACTTCTGATTACGACGATGCTAACTAGTTTAGTACAATTAAAGAACAAGTTTCTTTCTAATAAGTTCATATCTTCAGTGGCAGTTCTTGTGGGCGGAACTGCTTCAGCTCAAATAATCGGTATTATAACCTTACCATTTTTGACTAGAATCTATGGTCCAGAAGATTTTAATCTGTTTGCCATATTTCTTTCAATGTTAGCGGTTTTATCAGTATCATCTTGCCTTAGATTTGAAATTGCTATACCAATTCCAGATTCTGAAGATGATGCAATTAATTTAGTTGTACTTTCGTTATTAAGTTCAACATGTATCAGTCTACTGCTCTTTTGCATTATTATCTTAGTGCCAGATATCTATTTTGTAGATATTCTTGATGTTGATTTTTTGCCTTATCTAAAATGGTTGCCATTGGGCGTCTGGTTTTTATGTCTGTTCGGTGTTTTTCAGTATTGGACTATAAGATATAAACGGTTTGGATTATTAGCGAAAAATAGGATTAGTCAAGTCAGCATATATGTTGGTAGCCAGATTGTTTTTGGATTAAATGGTTTTTTATCATTTGGCCTAATTGCAGGGAATATAATTAGTAATATTTTTGCAGCTACAAATCTTGCTATGAATAATGGAAAGGTGCTCGTCGATAGAGTGAGTGCTATATCATACAGCAGTCTAAAACGGACATTCTTTAGATATAAAAATTATCCAAAATATTCAACTTTTGAAGCCTTTGCTAATAGCGCAGCAATTGAAGTTCCTGTTCTTATTATTGCAGCGCTCTCGGTAGGTCCTGTTGCTGGCTACCTTTTGCTTGCAACTCGTATTTTAGGTGCGCCTATATCATTACTTGGTAATGCTGTTGGACAGGTTTATTTATCACACGCCCCAGAAAAGTTACGCCATAATCTGTTGGCAGATTTTACTTTAACGACGCTACGGTCTTTGGTTAAGGTTGGGTTTGTTCCTATTTTTACATTCTCGGTGTTAGCACCGTATATTATCCCCCTAGTGTTCGGTAGCGATTGGGAGGCTACTGGTAAATATATCGTATTATTATTCCCTTGGTTTTTCATTCAGTTTCTTGTGTCGCCCATATCAATGGCACTCAATATTACAGATAATCAAAAGCTTGCATTGATGTTGCAAGTGGTTGGTCTAGTAATAAGAGTTGGTGCGATTCTTGTGGCTGCTGAGTATGCAAATAAGTTTATTATCGAAACCTATGCTATAAGTGGTTATATATTTTACCTTAGTTACTTATTGTTTGTGTTAAGGGTATTAGGAGTTCGTGTGACTCAACTCATTGGTTTATTAAGTATTGGCCTAACACTAGGTGTTATTAGTTTATGTTACTTCTCAATTATTTAGCCGGTGAATAATATGCGCCTTAAACTCAGTTCTTTGTTAGTGATCATATTCTTATGTTTTTTTGCGGTGAGTTGCGACTCTAGTTCAGTTGATGGTGGTCCGGGAACTCCACTTAAAGTATATGTTCATGGCAATATTGCACCTTATGATACGCTTTCTGATGCTGTTTCAGATATAGAGAATATAGATTGGCAAGAGGATAGCAAGAAAGCAGATGCAATAAGAACAGCGTTTGCTATTGAACAAGTAATAAGTCACTTAAAGATGAGTGAAATCGATATATCGTTCGGAAAGCCTGAATCTGATAATGATATATATGCAATTTATTTAAATTATTTTGAACCAAAAGAAGATGTTATTAACGAAGCCGATAGACAGTCGTACTCAATAATTTCTGATGACGTTAGTTTGAACATTTCGGCCAAATCGAGTATAGGTTTGTTATACGGGACATTCAGATATTTAGAGCACCTTGGCGTTAGCTGGTATGATCCGGAAGTAATCACATTTCCTGAACATTTAGAACTTAGAAAAGTTTGGGAAACCACTGAGTATCCAAAGAGCTTGAGTCGAGGTTTCTGGTTGTATAACCAAACACCTTTAAGTGACGAGTATCTATTATGGATGGCAAGAAATCGGCTTAATTTGGCAGGCCATAGCGAAGGAAACTATGCCAAAATGCTAGGTTTTAAGCGGTGGGGAGGCGGCCATCATATTATACAGGAAGTGTTTTCTGAAGATGGATTGTTTGAAAAGCATCCAGATTGGTTTGCATATAATGGGGGCGTGTACAGACAAATCCCTAAAAGTGGAACTTATTTTAACCCAGCTTTTGGCAAACAAGAAGTAGCAGATTTTTTTGCAGAGTCAATGTTAAAGCGATTAACTTTAGGTGATCTTGCTGATCACGATATAGTTAACGTATGGCCGGCTGATAGTAGACAGGACCTATTTGACCAAAGTGAGTTAGCTTTAAGTATAGGTAATGAGTCCGACAATCTAATGCTATTTTATCAGCGGGTTGCAGAGAAGTTTCAGCGAGCCTATGAGTCTGGAGAACTTAACAGACAAGTGACGCTTGCCGGGATCTCTTACTTTAATACTTGGAAAGCACCAATTAATGGATTTAGTTATAGTTTCGCTAAAAATAGCTATATTCATTTGTTTTATTTGAATGAAAGAACTTGGTCTTCGCCTTTATATGAGGACCTGGAAGTGCATGAGTCAAATAGACGGATCACCGAAAATCTATCGAGTTGGTCTGCTATCCAGGGGGTTGAGTTTGGCACTGTAGATTATTACAACTATAGTTCATTTTCGGCTGTGGGCTTATCTGACCATTTAAATTTTCAGGAGACTTACGACTCATTGGGCAGTATAAATGATGGATTAGTCGCCTATATGCACCCTCTCAAAACCAATCCTGGTCCGAGACGCCTAACAAATCAGTTGATTAGCAAGTTGACTTGGCAAGATACAGGTGAGGTCAATTCTCTAACTATCAGTGAACGTTATTTTAACGATCGATATGGCTCTTACTCGGATGAATGGCAAGCCTTTTATAAGACGTATTCCGATGCTATCGATAATGCAAAGGAGATGTTTGCTGAGGATTCGTTAACTTATCATTTATTTAAGGGGATCTTCTGGGGAGAACCTTGGACTGATAATGATATAAACATTATTCACCAGTTTAGGACTGGCGGTTTACAATCAATTCCTGTTCTTTTTCAAAATAGAAACTTATTGGAGCGTTTTAGGGGGTTAGATGAGTCGGTTGATATGTTAAATGATATAGTCTTCCGTTCTGAACGATTAATTAGTCAGGTAGATGATTTAAATATTAAAAATAATATGAGTCATGACCTTATTTGGTTTAAAGCTACTTATGCAAGGTATTTATTAATTTATTACATTTCACAGTTTGTTGAGTTGAAAATTGAAGGGCGGGATAATGATTTTTTGATCTCCAAAATTCAAACGGAAATAGATTTTTTAGATACTGTTAGTGTTACTGATGATACATTGTCCCCAGTAAATCAAAGGGCCTTTATCGTGTTCTGTAGAAAGTTAATTGAATGATTATCGTTAGTTTTCTTCGTTAGTATATTTGGGCTTAACGAATGATTTTTTTGAGTCAAGGTGATGATTATTAAAAAAAATAAAATGCAAAGTGTTTTTATTAAAAAGTCCTATGTATTTTTGGTTGTACTTCTATATGTGTTTTCAATATTGAGTGTGCAAAATGGATATTTATATAGTACGCAAAGTATGTTTGGCTTTAAGGAAGGCTATATTGATTTAATCGGTTTTGTACTTATATTTCTTTTGGTTTTTCCTTTTTGTTTTTTAGTGCCTATCACTATAAAAAAACCGTCAAATTTGATTGTGTGGATCGTTTTTGTTTTCATTTATATACCTTCTGTTGTTATTTCTATAACGAATGGAACTAATTCATATGAAAACTATCTTTATTCACTATTAGCATTCGCTTTGTCATTTATACTTGTAATTTCATTTTCTTTTTTTTGTATAAGGGGCTGGTCAGTAAAACCACTGTTTACATTTAGGCAATTTATGGTTGTAGTGACATTGTTCTGGTGTTTATTCGCTTCGATTCTTCTATATAATTATAGTTCAGTAATGAAACTGTCTGCGCTCGATTCTATCTATTTGCAACGAGAGTTAGGTAAAGCTACTTCTGCTTCTATGGGGTATATTCAGATTTACTTTGCTCAAGTGTTTACGCCCATTATGTTTACTATAGGTTTAGTTTATAAGAGAAGGATGTTTATATTTTTTGGTTTGATCGGTTTTGTTATGTCATATTCGATCACTGCTGAAAAGTCATTTATCTTGATGCCATTGATGATGGTTGTTATTAGCAGGGCTTTCTCAGAGGGTTGTATTAAGCTAAACAAGATATTAACGTCTATTATCCTGATTGCTTTATTAGTCCTCGGTGTGTCCTTGTTCTATCTTGACTCTATAATGTTTTTTATTATTGGCCTTTATTTGGTTGCTAGAGTTGTTGCAACTCCAGGGATAATGTTTAGCCTGTATAGTGATTTCGCTAATGAAAATGGATATACTTATTGGACTCACGTGAAAGGCGTTAGTCAATTTATCGAAATTCCAATTTTTTATGCAAACAACAGTTATTTTCCGGAGCTTGGACGTATAGTCGCGGAGTATAGTCTTGGAGTTAAGAGCAATTCAAATGCTAACTTTATAGCGGCGGATGGTATAGCAGCTCTAGGTCCTGTAGGGATAATTATTATCTCAATTTTATTTGGCATTTGGTTGTTGCTTTTAGATACTATGTCTAGACGGTGGAACACGCAATTTGTTTGTTGTGCCATGTTTCCCGTAATATTCGCTTTTACCAATGGTTCATTTTTTACCATTATGCTGTCTTTCGGCGGTATTTTTTGGATTATGTTGTTGTCATTATTTTCAAACACTCAGTCTGTAAAATTATAGATACTATGTAGGAATATATGGAATATTATCTTTCAAAAATATTAAAAAAAGCAAGATTTAAGTGTGTCAGAGCTTCAAACATCCATAGCACTGCGAAAGTAGAGTCAGGCTCATTGGTTTACAGTAGTAGTTTAGGCAAGCATAGTTTCTGCGGCTATGACTGTAATATTATAAACGCTTCCATAGGAGGGTTTTGTTCAATAGCTAGCCGTGTTTCCATTGGTGGTGCTAGTCATCCTGTCCATTTTGTTTCTACAAGCCCAGTATTTTTATCCCATAAGGATAGCGTTAAAGCAAAGTTTTCGGAGCATAATTATAATCCCCAGCTAGAAACGGTTGTAGGGCATGATGTTTGGATTGGCGAAGGCGCTTTTATTAAGGCGGGCGTAAAAATAGGACATGGTGCGGTTATTGGTATGGGAAGTATTGTGACTAAGGATGTGCCGCCTTATTCTATAGTCGGTGGTAATCCTGCAAAATTGATTCGATTTCGCTTTGAAGATGAGTTAATTGATGACCTTTTAGCTATACAATGGTGGGATTGGTCTGATGAGAAATTATCTAAATATGCAGAATTTTTTGATGACCCTGAAATTTTAGTAAAAAAGGTAAAGTCGCGAGGGGTTATATGAAAATAGTACATTGTTGTTTGTCTTGCTTTTATATTGATGGGTATGGATATCAAGAAAATGAGCTAGTAAGGCAAAATGTCGCGGACGGTCATGATGTAACTGTTATAGCTTCTACGGAAACTTTTGGTGATGATAGAAAACTGACTTATTTAGAACCGGGTGAGTATATCGGCACAGATGGCGCTAAGGTTTGCCGATTGGATTATGTTAAAATCCCCAAGTTTTTAGCTAGAAAGTTGAGAATAAACCCCGGGCTTATGAGGCTGCTTGAATTAGAAAAGCCTGATGTCATATTATTTCATGGTTTATGTGGTTGGGAACTATTAACGGTATCCAAATACAAAAAACTTAATCCAGAAGTAAAGCTATTCGCAGACAGCCATGAAGATAAGCATAACAGTGCTACAAGTTTTATTTCAAAGAATATTCTTCACTTAGGCTATTACAAACCCATAATTCAACGTTCTTTAAAGCACATTGATAAAGTGTTCTGTTTAAGCTCAGAAGTTAAAGATTTTTGTAGTAGTATGTATCAAATCCCCGATGAAAAAATGGAAATGTATCACCTAGGGGGGCACGTTTTATCTGATATGGAATACGATGAGCTTCGCACTCGAACTAGACGTAAACACGCTATTTCTGATTCAGATATTTTATTTGTCCAGTCGGGAAAGTTTGATTATAAGAAAAAACTTGTCGAGAGCTTGACGGCGTTTAAAAAGACTTCGAATGCATCTTTTAAGTATTTTGTAATAGGTGCTATTCCCGATGAAGTTGAGGCTGACGTAATGTCTTTGATAAAGTCGGACGTACGTATTGAGTTTTTAGGCTGGAAAAGCACAGAAGAACTACAAAATTATTTGTCTGCAGCTGATGTTTATGTGCAACCAGGTTCACAGTCAGCAACGATGCAAAATAGTGTCTGTGCTAGGTGCGCTGTAATTCTCGATGATGTAAAATCTCACCGGTTCCTACTTGGTGATGCTGGGTGGCTTGTCAGAGAACAATGTGATCTGGAAAATGTTTTCAATTTAATAGCTAATGACCCTAACTTAGTCAAATTACAGTCTGAGAAGTCGTTAAGCATAGCTAGGCAACATTTGGATTATAAAATGCTTGCTAAAAGATTAGAGGTTTAACTTTATTATGTCTGATTATTCGATTTGTAAAAAGTGCATCATGGATTCAAGCGATCCCAACTTGTCCTTGAATTCTGATGGGGTTTGCGAATATTGCCAAAATTTTGAGCAAAGTATTTTACCTAACTGGGACACTGGTAGCAAAGGTCACGCCGAGTTAATGGCTCTCGCTGCTAAAATAAAACAGGAAGGCGTGGGTAAAGAATTTGACTGTATTATCGGACTCAGTGGTGGGCTAGATAGTTCTTATACTGCATATGTCGCTAAAGAGATCATGGGTCTAAGACCTTTGTTATTTCATGTGGATGCGGGGTGGAATACAGACCAAGCCGTAGGTAACATTGAAAAGCTAGTCGATGGGTTAGGACTTGATTTATATACAGAGGTCATCAACTGGGAGGAAATGAAGAGCCTGCAGGTTGCTTTTTTGAAATCTCAAATACCTGATCAAGATTTCCCACAGGATACTGCTTTTTTCTCTGGTTTATATAAGTTTGCCCGTTCTCATAAAATTAAATATGTTTTGACAGGCGCGAATTATTCTACAGAGTGTTGTCGTGAGCCCGAAGAGTGGGGGGCTTATCCTGGGATTGACGCCATTTTGTTAAATGATATTAATAGTCAGTTTGGCCAGAGAGAGTTAAAGTCTTTTCCTGTTGTAGATATATTATCTTATAAGATTATTTATAAATACATATATGGAATGGAAGTCGTTAAACCTTTAAATCTGGTTCCGTACGATAAAGCCGATGCCGAAGAGACATTGGCGAAACTGTTTGGCTGGAAAAAATTCCAGCATAAACACCATGAGTCGAGGTTTACTCGTTTCTATGAAGATTACTGGATGCCACGCAAATTTGGGTATGAAAAGCGACGAGCACATTTCTCAAGCTTAATCATGACTGGACAAATGACGCGAGATCAAGCTCTTGAACGCATTTCTAAGCCCGAATTAGATGAAGAGTTTTTGAAAAATGAGTTTGAATATGTTGCACATAAATTAGATCTCACTGTTGAAGAGTTAGAGGCAATTTTTAACGGTGAAAATAAAACTGCATTTGATTATAAAAATAAGCGTTTTCTTATAGGAATAGGCGCTCGAGTCATGAGCTTTTTGGGCCTAGAGAGAAGGTTGTTTAGATGATTAAGATAGTCGATTATGGGTTGGGTAACATCCAAGCTTTTGTCAATGTTTATAGACGCTTACATATTCAAGTAGAAGTTGCTCGCACTCCCGACGAGTTGAAGGGTGCTAGCAAAATTATATTACCAGGTGTTGGGGCTTTTGATCATGCAATTGAGAAGCTTAATGACTCCGGTATGAGAGATGTTTTAGAGAAACTAGTCCTAGTTGATAAGGTGCCAGTTCTGGGCATATGCGTTGGTATGCAGATATTGGCCTCATCTAGTGACGAGGGAAGTTTACCAGGTTTAGGCTGGGTGCCAGGTAGAGTAAAAGCTTTTAGTCAAGTTGAGGGGTTCGAGAATATTGCTGTACCCCATATGGGATGGAATGATGTATCGCCCTTAGTAGATTCTATTCTATTTAGGGGAATGGAAGATTCGGCTAGTTTTTATTTTCTACATTCATTTTTTTATGAGTGCGATAATGAACTTAATATTTCCGCCACTAGTCAATATAATATGAAGTTTACTTGTGCTGTAAATGAAGGAAACGTTTACGGGGTACAATTTCACCCAGAGAAAAGCCATCACTGTGGTGTTGGCCTATTGAAAAATTTCGCGGAGATATAAAATGCTTCGACCTAGAGTTATTCCTTGTTTGCTTATTCAAGATAAAGGTTTGGTTAAGACAGTTAAGTTTAAGGATGCTAAGTACGTTGGTGATCCTATTAACGCCGTTAAGATCTTTAATGAAAAAGAAGCAGATGAGTTAGTAGTTTTGGATATTGATGCTACTCGTAATGGTGTCGAGCCTGATTTTGATTCTATTCGGCGTTTAGCTGCAGAATGTAGAATGCCTCTTTGTTACGGCGGGGGAGTAACAACGGCTAAACAAGCAAAACACATTATATCGCTTGGTGTCGAAAAGGTTGCTATTAGTGCCGCTGCTATAGACAATCCTGATTTGATTAAAGATATCGCTGATGAAATCGGCTCTCAAAGTGTAGTGGTTGTGTTAGATATAAAAAGGAAAATGTTCGGTTTAGGCTATGATGTATATACCCATAACGGAACTATTAATACTAAGAAGAATCCTTTTGAAATAGCCAAGGTATTTGAAAGTTTAGGTGCTGGCGAAATAGTTTTAAATTCAATAGATAACGACGGCTGTATGAAGGGCTTTGATCTTGACTCTGCTGATAAGCTGAGACGCGCAGTTAAGATCCCAATTACTATTCTCGGTGGTGCCGGTGAGTTGTCGCATTTTAAGGCTGCTGTGGATTCATGCGGAATAATAGGCGTCTCTGCAGGTAGTTTTTTTGTATTTAAGGGGCCTTATAAAGCTGTTTTGATTAGCTATCCAGAAGGCGAAATAAAGAAAAAACTTTTCTTATCTTAATTTCTCAACAAAGGTTTTTTATGTCTATATTTACGGGTAAAACTTTATTAATTACTGGTGGCACAGGATCATTTGGTAATGCGGTTTTAAAACGGTTTTTGGAGGGCGATATCTCCGAAATTAGAATATTCAGTCGCGACGAGAAAAAACAAGATGACATGCGGAAGGAGTATAATAATCCTAAATTAAAGTTTTACATAGGTGACGTTCGAGATTACAACTCTATTTTGTCTGCCACACGTGGAGTTGACTTTGTTTATCATGCAGCAGCGTTGAAACAAGTACCCTCTTGTGAGTTTCATCCAATGGAAGCTGTAAAAACTAACGTGTTGGGTACAGAAAATGTACTAGAAGCTTGTATAGCTAACGAAGTTTCTAGAGTAGTTTGCTTAAGTACCGATAAAGCTGTTTATCCTATCAATGCAATGGGTATTTCAAAAGCAATGATGGAGAAAGTTATCGTTGCTAAGTCCCGAAATGTAGATCCTGATAAAACCGTTATTAGTGCTACTCGTTACGGGAATGTTATGGCTTCTCGTGGTTCTGTTATTCCTTTATTTTTACGTCAAATAATTAATGGTGATGCGATAACAATAACCGACCCAAATATGACTCGTTTCATGATGACACTAAATGATGCGGTAGACCTCGTTTTACATGCGTTCACTCATGGTATTAATGGAGACATATTTGTTCAAAAAGCCCCCGCTGCAACGATTGATATATTAGTTAAAGCGCTAAAGACGATTACTGCAAAACCAGAACATCATGTGAACGTGATTGGTACCCGCCATGGAGAAAAGCTTTACGAGGCTTTGTGTAGCCGTGAAGAGATGTTTGTTGCCGAAGATCAAGGTGGATACTATCGGATTCCTTCAGATAATAGAGACTTAAATTACTCTCAATATGTTGAAGAAGGGGAACAAGATTTAAGTTCAATCGAAGATTATAACTCGCATAATACTGATCGTTTAGATGTTGAGGGTATGATCAAATTACTACATAAGTTAGATTTTATAGCGGACATAGAAGCAGGCAGTTTAGTCGTACCTGAGGGCGTATAATGAAAATACTAGTGACTGGGGCTAATGGCTTTATTGGTAAGAATTTGTGCTTTAAACTAGAAGAACAAGGTTTCACTGATGTTGTAAAAATTGATCGTGAAAACTCTCCTCAGGAATTGGATGCAGCATTGGAGAGTGCAGACTTTATTTACCATTTAGCGGGTATTAATCGTCCAAAGAATGATACTGAATTTACACAAGGAAATGTAGATTTAACATCTCGTATTGTCACTAAGTTGTTAGAACTTAATCGCCAAACACCTATTCTTTTGACGTCGTCAATTCAAGCTGAACATTCAAATCCATATGGTTTAAGTAAAGCACTAGCTGAAGATGCAGTGAACAAGTATGCTGAACAGTCTGAAGCAAAAGTGTTCGTTTACCGTTTACCAAATGTGTTCGGTAAGTGGTGTCGCCCTAATTATAACTCGGTAGTGGCAACTTTCTGTCATAATGTTGCTAACGATCTGCCATTAATTATTAATGATGCCTCAGCAAAAGTTAACTTGGTTTATATTGATACAGTTTGTGAACACTTTATTCATCATTTAACTAATGACGAACCAAGCGGTGAACAATCAATTAAGCCTATTTACCCTACTACAGTGGGGGAAATTGCTAGTGCTCTTGAATCATTTAAAGAGAGTAAAACTTCATTAGTTACTGAAAATGTAGGTACAGGGCTTTTGCGTGCGCTTTATTCTACTTATATTAGTTATTATTCTCCAGAGCAGTTCTCATACACCGTTCCGTCGTATATAGACCCTCGTGGGTCTTTTTGTGAATTATTGAAAACTAAAGAAGCTGGCCAATTTTCTTTCTTTACTGCTCACCCAGGTATTACCCGTGGTGGTCATTATCATCATACTAAGAACGAGAAATTTTTGGTGATAAAAGGAGAGGCTAAATTTAAGTTTGAACATATAGCAACAGGAGAATGTTATTCATTGGATGTTTCTGGAGATGATTACCGTGTTGTTGAAACGGTTCCTGGTTGGACGCACGATGTGACTAATACTGGAGAATCAGAACTTATCGTTATGTTGTGGGCTAATGAAATTTTTGATCGCGAGAAACCTGACACTGTTGCTAAACCATTGTAGGAATTAAAAATGAAAAAATTAAAAGTGATGTCAGTGGTCGGTACACGCCCTGAGATTATCCGTCTTTCTCGGGTTTTAGCTAAACTTGATGAGCATTGTGAACATGTTTTGGTTCATACTGGTCAAAATTACGATTTTGAATTAAACGAGGTATTTTTTAACGATTTAGGTGTGCGTAAACCTGATTACTTCTTAGAAGCTGCAGGGAAGAATGCAGCAGAAACAATTGGGCAAGTTATCATTAAAGTCGATCAAGCGCTAGAGGAAATCACCCCAGATGCTATGTTGGTGCTAGGCGACACAAACTCTTGTCTTTCTGCTATTCCGGCAAAGCGACGTAAGGTACCTATTTTTCATATGGAAGCTGGGAACCGTTGTTTCGATCAGCGAGTGCCAGAGGAAACCAATAGACGAATAGTTGATCATACTGCTGATATTAACCTTACTTACAGTTCTATTGCGCGTGACTACTTGCTTGCAGAAGGTTTGCCTGCTGATCGAGTAATAAAGACCGGTAGTCCAATGTTTGAGGTGTTAACTCATTATATGCCTCAAATTGATGCATCAGCGGTATTGAGTCGTCTTGACCTTGAAAAAGGTCAGTTTTTTGTCGTCAGTGCCCATCGCGAAGAAAATGTCGATTCACCAAAGCAACTGGCTAAATTAGCAGAAACACTGAATACAGTAGCCGCTTTTTACGATTTGCCAGTGATAGTTTCAACTCATCCGCGAACCCGGAATAGAATTGAAGCACAAGGAATTGAATTTCATAAAAATATACAGCTTCTTAAACCGTTAGGCTTTCATGATTATAATCATTTGCAGAAAAACGCCAAAGTAGTTTTATCTGACAGCGGTACTATTAACGAAGAATCTTCTATTATGAACTTCCCTGCTCTTAATATGCGCGAAGCACATGAGCGCCCTGAGGGGATGGAAGAAGCTTCTGTAATGATGGTTGGACTAGGTGTTGAGCGTGTGATGCAAGCATTACGAGTTTTGGAGACTCAACCAAGTGGTGGTGAACGTTTATTACGTCCAGTGTATGACTATAGTATGCCTAATGTATCAGATAAAATGGTGAGAATTATTCATTCTTATACCGATTATATAAAGCGAGTAGTTTGGAAAGAATATTAAATTACGTCGTTTTCACCTGTAACAAGTTCGGATGATGAGCCATAAATGAAAATATTGTTGTTAACTCAATGGTTTGATCCAGAGCCTACCTTTAAAGGGTTGTTGTTTGCTCAAGCGCTTCGGAATGAAGGGAATGAAGTTGAGGTTCTTACTGGTTTTCCTAATTACCCGGGAGGGAAAGTATATGAAGGGTATAAAATTTCTTTGTATCAAAGAGAAGTTATTGATGGAATAACTGTGCACAGAGTTCCACTCTATCCTAGTCATGGTGATTCAGCAATTAAGCGAATATTTAACTATGCCTCTTTTGCTGCGAGTTCTACTATTCTAGGATTGTTAAAAACCCGAGGAGTAGATATAATTTATAGTTATCACCCGCCTTTGACGACGAGCTTAGCAGCAGTTCTTCTTGGAATGTTTAAGCGAGTTCCATTTGTTGTAGATATCCAAGATTTATGGCCTGATACATTAAGTGCAACAGGAATGGTCAATAATAAGAAGGTGCTTAGAGTTGTAGACCGATTGTGTTCTTTTGTATATAGGAATGCCGCCAAAATAGTTGTTCTTTCTCCTGGCTTTAAAAATCGGTTGATTGAAAAAGGAGTTTCTGAGAATAAAGTGGAAGTTATATACAACTGGTGCGATGAGGAAGTATTTCTAAAGCCTTCTTTTTGCGATATTAAGTTGCCTGATAATGGTAATCTTAATGTAGTATTTGCTGGAAACTTAGGCTTCGCACAAGGGCTATCATCCATTGTTGGGGCTGCTAAGGAGTTAGAGGTACGTAATGTCCCTGTCAATATAGTATTCGTTGGTGATGGTGTCTCTAAATTGTCGGCAATTGATTTAGTCGAAGACGATTGTTTAGAGAATGTTTTTTTTCTCCCACGAGTGCCAATGAATCAGGTTGGTAATATCTTGAATTCAGCTGACGTTTTATTGGTGCATCTGACCGATAATGACTTGTTTTCTATTACTATTCCTTCTAAGACCCAGGCTTATTTAGCTGTGGGGAAACCGATCGTTATGGCGGTTAACGGTGATGCTTCTGACTTGATACTGGCTGCAAAAGCAGGGATTGTTAGCGAGGCTAATTGCTCTAAATCTCTCGCCGATGCGGTAGAAAAAATGACGCTTTTAAGTTCTTCAGAGCGAAATGTAATGGCTTTAAATGCTCGAGAGTTTTACAAAAAACAATTATCTTTAGCACATGGAGTAAAGAAGTTTATGAAATTATTTAATGAGGTTACTCATAAATGAAAAGGCTGTTTGACATTTTAATTTCAATTTTAACATTATCTCTATTGTTTCCTTTTATTATTTTGACTGCTTTTTTTGTAAAAATAAAATTGGGGTCTCCAGTATTATATCGTCAGCGTAGACCTGGATTGGGTGGAAAATCGTTTGAGATGGTTAAATTTCGCTCAATGCGAGATGCGTGTGACGCTGAAGGAAACATTTTGCCCGATAACGAGAGGTTGACTTCGTTTGGTAAGAAGTTGAGAAGTTCGAGTTTAGATGAGCTTCCTGGCCTATGGAATGTTCTTAAAGGGGAAATGAGCCTTGTTGGCCCCCGTCCTTTATTAGTTGAATATTTGCCATTGTATAACGATAGACAAGCTCGTAGGCATGATGTTCGACCAGGAATTACTGGGTGGGCTCAAGTGAATGGACGTAATGCACTGAGCTGGGAAGAGAAATTTGAGTTTGATATTTGGTATGTGGAAAATCAAAGCATTATGTTAGACGTCAAAATATTATTATTAACTATAAAAAAAGTTTTCGTTAAGGAAGGCATTTCTGCGTCAGGTGAAGCTACTATGCCTAGATTCAAAGGTTCTGCAAAATGAAAAAGCTAATAGTTATTGGTGGTGGTGGATTTGCAAAGGAGATTGTCTGGTTAGCTAGGGATTGTGGGTATGAGGTTGTCGGTGTTTTAGATGATAATGTTCAGGCTCATTCTGAATTAGTTGCAAATGCAAAAATCATCGGGGTTGTTGACGACTGGAAAAAATATACTGATGTAGAGTTTGTTATCGCAATAGGTTCTCCTAGGACGAGAAAAACGGTATACGAAAAAATCACCCAGTCTGGCAAACCTCGTTTTGCCAAATTGATTCACCCTACTGCTATTGTATCTCCATTTGTTAATATCGGTGAAGGTACTATTATTTGTGCTGGTTGCATCGTTACGGTTGACGTAGTAATAGGGGCGCATTGTATTTTCAATTTAAATGTTACTATTGGCCATGATTGTGCAATTAGTAACTTCACTACGATAGCTCCTATGGTTGCTGTGTCTGGAAACGTGACAATGGGGCTCTGTGTTGAAGTTGGTACAGGGGCTTCGATTAGGCAGGGGCTTACCTTAGGCAGTGGGTCTATGCTTGGAATGGGAGCTGTTCTTACTAAAAGTATTTCAGAATGTGTTATTTTTGCAGGTAATCCCGCTAGACGATTAAAGGAGCATTTAGCATTATGAAAGTAGTTGTTATTGGTAGCGGGACTATGGGCACGGGTATAGCTCAGGCCTTAGTTGTTAGTGACTCTGTGAGTCAATTGGTGGTGATTGCGCGAGAACAAGAGCGTTTGGATAGCGTTATGTCAGCATGCAGCAGGCATATAAAGCGATATGTCAAAGTAAACTCTTTGGTAACGCCTTTAGAATGTTTTACAGATAAGCTCAAATTTAGTACATCTTTTCAAGCTGTTGAAGATGCAGATATCGTGATTGAGGCTGTGGCTGAAATTACTGAGGTTAAAAAAAGAATTTTTGAGTCTATACGACCATTTGTTCAACCTTCTACTATTGTCGCTTCAAATACTTCATCCCTTTCAATAACTGAATTTGCAAATTTATTGGATTGTCCTGAAAACCTGGTAGGAATGCATTTTTTTAACCCCGCGCCGATTATGGAGTTAGTCGAAATTGTTCGAGGACTTTTAACTTCAGAAGAAACTGTTAAAGCTGTAAGTGAATTTGCAGAGCAGCTTGGTAAAAAACCTGTGCTGGTTAACGAAGCTCCTGGATTCGTTGTTAATAGAATGCTGATTCCAATGATAAATGAAGCTATCAGTATCCTCGCAGAAGGAGTTGCTACGGCTGAAGACATTGATAAGGCTATGAAGTTCGGTGCACATCACCCTATGGGGCCTTTAGCATTGGCTGATTTAATTGGTAATGATGTAAATCTGTCTATAATGGAGACTCTTCATAGTGAAACAGGGGATCCTAAATATAGAGCACACCCTCTTTTAAGAAAGATGGTGCGGGCAAATCTTTTAGGCCGTAAAACTAAGAAAGGTTTTTTTGAGTATTAAATATGTTAAATACTTCTTTTTCATCATGGCCCTTTTTTACACAAGAAGAAGCCGATTCTGTAAGTCGAGTTATTTTGTCTAATAAGGTTAATTATTGGACTGGAACTGAAGGTCGCGAGTTCGAGGAAGAGTTTTCTGCTTGGGCTGGCTGTGAATATGCTATAGCTTTAGGTAACGGCACATTAGCATTAGATGTAGCGCTAAAAGCTTTAAATGTCGGTGAAGGCGACGAAGTTATAACTACGCCTCGTACTTTCTTAGCATCTGCTTCATCTATTGTGACTGCTGGTGCATCACCGGTTTTTGCTGATGTAGATCTTAATAGTCAAGCTATTACTGCAGAATCAATCGAGGCCGTGTTAACAGAAAAAACCAAAGCTGTTATTGTGGTGCATCTTGCTGGTATGCCAGCAGAAATGGATGCAATTATGGCATTATCCGTAAAGCATGGTTTTTATGTGATTGAGGATTGCGCACAAGCTCATGGTGCCAAATATAGAGGGCGTAGTGTTGGAACTATTGGTCACATTGGTGCTTGGTCTTTCTGTCAAGATAAGATAATGACCACAGGCGGTGAAGGTGGCATGGTAACAACCAATGACAAAGCGCTATGGTCTGCAATGTGGTCTTATAAAGATCATGGCAAAAGTTTTGATGCTATTTATAACCGTGAGCATCCACCAGGGTTTCGTTGGTTACATGAAAGCTTCGGTACTAATTGGCGTATGACAGAAATGCAAGCTGCAATTGGTCGCATTCAATTGGCACGTATGCCTGATTGGACCGCTAAACGTCAAGCCAATGGTAAAGCGATTGATGAAGCGGTAGCCGATCTTAGTGTTGTTCGAACTGTGCTAGTGCCTGATTATATTGAACATGCAGAATATAAGCATTATATGTTTGTAAAGCCTGAGAAGTTAGCGGAAGGTTGGTCGAGAGATCGTGTCGTGGATGAAATAACAGCTCTCGGTGTACCTGCTTTTCATGGAAGTTGCTCAGAGGTGTATTTAGAAAAAGCTTTTGATGACACTCCGTGGCGTCCTGAACAGCGGTTAAAAAATGCGGTTGAGCTAGGGGAAACAAGTTTAATGTTCTTGGTTCATCCAACATTGACTAAAGCTGAGATAGATAAAACATGTGAAGTAGTTCGTAGCGTTTTATTGTCTGCACAAAAGCAGCACTAATATAGCCATCTGATGATGGTTTACTAGCTAAGCGCTTGATCTGATTGTGGTTGATCATATTATCAATATAACAGGCACAGTAAAAAACTGTCTCACTGCTATTGTGATGATTAATCGCAAAGTGATGGGTATTGGCTCTGTATCATGGTTTTTATCGCGTGAGTGTTAGCATGGTGCTTTAATGTTCATTGATTAAAGTATCGTGTGCTAAACTAGTACTCCTTAGTTTTCTGTAATCTAGCTGTGTTGTAAGATGTCATTCACTATGAACTTTATTGATTTGGAGCGAAAAATGGATTTTTTGCAAAGCTTGTTTGGTTTGAAACGTGCTCATAAGCGTCTCGTTAGTTTATCAGTAGACGCTGTTTTTCTCTGTTTAGCATTTTGGACTGCATTATTGGTTCGCATCGACGATGTGGTTGTGTTAGCAAATACTCACTATTGGTTGTTGCTTTTCATTGTCGTGCCACTGAGCTTAGTTGTATTTGCTAAGTTAGGTTTATACCGCGCAGTTTTACGTTATATGGGATTACAGGCCTTAACGGCAATTGGCGTTGGAGTGATGTTTTCGACTGTGTCATTAGTACTTTTTGCGTATTATATTGATGCGCAGTTGCCTCGGACAGTGCCAGTGATCTATGCAGCATTTTCACTGGTGTTTATTGGTGGTTCAAGGGCGATTGTCCGCTCAATGGTTGGTTCTGGTATGAAGCGTGTAGGAGAGCCTGTAATCATATATGGTGCGGGTGTCAGTGGTAGACAATTACTCTCTTCACTTGCTCAAAGTCATGAATATTATCCGTTCGCCTTCGTTGATGATGATAAAACACTTCATGGTACTGTCATTCAAGGTGTTCATGTTCACTCTCCTTCGATTATGCGCAAGCTTATACAACAAAAGACGGCTACTAAAATATTGTTGGCCATACCTAGTGCACCTCGTTCTCGTCGCCAGGCGATTTTAACGCAGTTAGAACCTCTTGCTGTGCAGATTCTTACTCTGCCCGCCATGGCTGATTTAGTGAATGGCACTAAGCTTTATAGTGACATTAAAGAAGTTGATATAGACGATTTGCTGGGGCGAGATTCTGTTACGCCACGAGGGGACCTATTATCTGCAAATATTCGAAATAAAGTCGTGATGGTCACTGGTGCGGGTGGCTCTATTGGTTCAGAGCTTTGTCGGCAGATTTTAAAGCAGACACCTAAAAAGTTGGTTTTGTTTGAATTGTCAGAGTTTGGCTTGTACTCCATTGAGCGAGAGCTCTCGGCGACGGCAAAAGAGCTCGGATTAGGCGTTGAGATATTCCCTATGATGGGCTCCGTTCAACGAGAGAATCGCGTTCAAGCTGTGATGGAGGCGTTTGAAGTCCAAACGGTTTACCATGCTGCGGCATATAAGCATGTGCCACTGGTTGAACACAATGTAGTGGAAGGTGTGCGTAACAACATTTTTGGTACACTTTATACGGCTCGTGCTGCCATAGCGGCCAAGGTGGAAACCTTTGTGCTAGTGAGTACTGACAAAGCAGTAAGGCCCACCAATGTAATGGGCACAACCAAGCGTATGGCAGAGTTAATCTTGCAGGCACTGTCTGCTAAGGAAGACCATCTTACTCGTTTTTGTATGGTTCGGTTCGGTAACGTACTGGGTTCATCGGGTTCTGTTGTGCCTCTATTTCGTAAGCAAATCGCTAATGGTGGACCTGTAACTGTCACACACCCTGAAATAACCCGTTTCTTTATGACCATTCCAGAGGCCTCACAGCTCGTTATTCAAGCGGGTGCAATGGGTAAAGGCGGTGATGTGTTTGTTCTGGACATGGGCAAGTCGGTAAAAATTGTCGATTTAGCGTCTAAGATGATCCGTTTAAGCGGATTTGAAGTTAAAGATGACACTCATCCTGACGGCGACATTGCGATTGAGTTTAGTGGATTACGTCCAGGCGAAAAACTCTATGAAGAGCTTTTGATTGGTGATGATGTAACGGGTACTGAACATGAGCGTATTATGACTGCTAATGAAGTCTGCTTAACTTGGAGCGAACTTGAGGCTATTTTAGACCGCTTAGATAAAGCTTGTCATAACTTCCAACATGAAGTGATTAGGGATATTTTGCTTACAACTCCAACTGGTTTTAATCCGACTGATGGTATTTGTGATCTAGTTTGGATGCAGCGTAATCAAAGCAATCAAGATAATACGATAGTTGATGACAAAGTTGTTCCTTTCGTGTCTTAAACGATTAGTATAATGTCTGATTTTAATTTCTGATTTTTTAGTTAAAACCTATTAAGGCCAATTCTTAGAATTGGCTTTTTTGTTTACATGGAAATTTAATATGTCTAGAAAATATTTTGGCACTGATGGTGTGCGTGGCAAAGTGGGTGACTTTCCAATTACGCCAGATTTTGCGATGAAACTTGGCTGGGCTGCAGGGACGGTATTGGCGTCCACGGGCACCAAAGAGGTGTTGATTGGCAAAGACACTCGCATTAGTGGTTATATGCTTGAATCTGCTATAGAGGCAGGTCTTTCTGCAGCAGGCATTAACGTCGCGTTAGTTGGTCCAATGCCTACTCCTGCCGTTGCTTACTTAGCATCGACATTTCGCGCCGATGCCGGTGTGGTGATTAGCGCTTCTCATAATCCTTTTTATGATAATGGCATAAAGTTCTTCTCTAACTCTGGCACTAAGCTTAATGATGAGCAAGAGCTTGAAATTGAAGCTCTGCTTGATAAAGCGATTAGTCACAATGCAATGCAATGTGTCACATCAGAACATTTAGGCAAAGTGCGCAGAATAAATGATGCCGCAGGACGCTATATTGAGTTTTGCAAAGGGACCTTTGCGAATGATTTGAGTTTGGCTGGGCTAAAAATTGTCGTCGATAGTGCTAATGGTGCGGCCTACCATATTGCGCCTAATGTCTACAGAGAGCTTGGCGCTGAAGTCATTAGCATCAACGACAAGCCTAATGGCCTTAACATCAATGAACATTGTGGTGCTACTAGTCTTGATAGCTTGCAGACAGCGGTTATGGTGCATGAAGCTGATTTAGGTATTGCACTGGACGGCGATGCCGACCGCGTGATGTTTGTTGATCATAAGGGGCATGTGGTTGATGGCGATCAGATCTTATACATCCTCGCTCAAGCCGCTAAAAAAGAGGGTACCTTAAACGGTGGCGTTGTTGGCACCTTAATGTCCAATCTTGGTTTAGAACTGGCATTAAAAGCATTGGATATTCCTTTTATCCGTGCAAAAGTCGGCGATCGTTACGTAGTCGAGCAGCTTAAAGCGACAGGATGGAAGCTCGGTGGTGAAGGTTCTGGCCACATATTAGATCTGAACTATGCGTCAACCGGTGATGGCATTGTTGCCTCACTCTTGGTTCTGCAGGCTGTATTGAAATCGCAAACGACATTAGCCGATGTCGCGTCAGGAATGAGTAAACTACCCCAGGTGCTTATTAATGTTCGTTTAACTGAAAATAACGCCGATGAAATCATTGCATCTGACAGTGTTAAAAAGGCTGTAGTCGCCGCCGAGCAAGTATTAGCTGATAATGGCCGAGTGTTACTGCGTAAATCGGGCACAGAACCATTAATCCGCGTTATGGTTGAATCGACTGATCTGTCAATGACTCAAGCACAAGCAGAGTTCATTGCTCAAGCAGTAAGGAAAGCTTGATTATTCACTGTTTAAATTTTTGCGCATGAGGCTTCTTTTGTTTGATTAAGCACAATCTGTTTCGATTTACAAACAAAGCCCGCTGTTAAAAAATTAACAGCGGGCTTTGCCGTTTTTTGCTTCAGGATTACTAGGTAGTTTAGTCATCCGATCTCAAAGGAAGGGCTAGAAACAACATGTTTTTAACGTCTTAAGCGGTTAACATGTAACACTCATAAATTTGACTGATCATTGTTGAGTAGTTTTAGTAATAATGGAGACAGCTTTTTGTCTTTTGTATCAATAGCTTTCTTATTTTTTTTGCCTTTAGTATTTATAAGTTATTACCTTTTACCTACTAAATATCGCTGGGCTTTGATGCTGTGTGTGAGCTATTCATTCTACGCCTATTGGGATTGGCGATATGTCCCATTGCTGTTTATCTCTTCATTGATTGACTATCTTTGTGCGTTAAAGATGGCGAGTCAGGGCAAGAAAACGAGTCGGCGTCCGTTTCTGTATTTGAGCCTGTTTGTTAATCTGGGTATTTTGTTTAGCTTTAAGTATTGGAACTTCTTTGGAAGTAACCTACAGGCTCTTTTAAATGTGGAGGTTGGGCTTCATCATCTACTTCTACCACTAGGTTTGTCATTTTATACGCTGCAAACCCTAAGCTATACCTTTGATGTTTATTTGGACAAAATAAAAGCTGAAAGACACTTGGGTTATTTTTGTCTATATGTTAGTTTTTTCCCTCAGCTAGTCGCAGGTCCTATAGAACGCTCTCGTTCATTGCTTCCGCAATTGAAGGCCTTAGCTTTACCTACCCTATACCAATTCCGATATGGGTTATTGCTCATTGCTTGGGGCTTTTTTGTCAAATTAGTTATTGCTGATAATCTTACCGCTAGCATCAATTCAGTGTATTTTAGTGATCAACGTTTTTCATTTTGGCTCTATTGGATTACCGGGGCTTTAGTGACACTAAAAATCTATTGCGATTTTATGGCGTATTCTGAAATAGCTAGGGGAGTGGCACTGCTATTTGGAGTAAAACTAACCATTAATTTTAGAAGGCCTCTTTTGGCTACCAATCTGCGTTCTTTTTGGCAGCGTTGGCATATTAGTTTGACACGTTGGATTGGTGACTATATTCAGATACCTCTGCTGCGACGCTTTCCGACCGAGCCGAGCAGGTCTTTTGTTACTATTGTAACGCTTGTTATTATTGGCCTTTGGCATGGCGCTAGCTGGAATTTCATTTTGTTCGGGCTGTTTCATGGGATTGCTATGGTGTTATGGTTTCCGGTTGCGAAAGGGTTTAAGGTGGTTTTGGGGAGGGAGGCAAATTCATTTCATATTGCTTCTAGGCTGTCGCTAGCGATTGTTTTGATGTTCAGTGCACCGATGTTTTACATTCATGATAGTTCAATACTGTACAGTGCAATCAGTAATATGCTTAGTTTTGGTGATGATAATGACCTTCTTGATAGCATGGATATAGAGGGAAAGCTTATGCTAGTGAAGGCATTTTTGGGCACTGTGGTATTGTTATGTGTCAGTTTTTACGATGAGTTTAAAGGTCATAATTGTATCCAAGAGGTGGCTATAGCATCATCTTTAAAACGTTGGGGCCTAACGCTTCTTGTACTTTTAAATATATTACTTTTTGGAAACTTCGTTAGTGAACCATTCATCTATTTTGAATTCTAAATATTTACTTCGCTTTTTGACTATATCGCTAATAGTTTTACTTTTGTTGTTAGTGATTATGAATGTGTTTGTGAGCTATTTTAAGGATGAAAAACAAACTAAGCTTTCACTATTTGAGGGAAATAGAGACGGATTTTCAGCATTAGCGCTAGGTACATCCCACAGTATTGGCTTTCATTTTCCGTCATTAGGTGTCGATGGCATTAATTTTCATGATGGAGGAGGTGACATTGAGGAGGCCTTCTTCAAGGCTGATATACTAATGGAACAAGCTGGATATATAGACACAGTATTCTTGGCGGTTTCACCGGGTAGTTTACATATGTCACAGCGTTATATCAGTGATGATTGGAGAATACGACAGGATTTTATTTTAAAAAATCTACCCATGTCATATAGATTGTTTTTTTCGCGACCAATCGCTACTTTCCAACATTTACCTTTAACTACTTTTCCAATCTACGAATTTCGTAAGTCTATTAAAGACTTCCTAGGGTATAAAAAGGCAGGGGCTCCTGTTGATATCGTTAGTTCATGCTTTACAATTGGGAGTTTTCATCTGGCTGACAGCGAGTTTTTGCTTGGTGATTATAGAGTGAATACCATAAAACCTCATTGTATTGCTGAGTATGCAAAGTCTACCGTAAAACGTCATAGTGAATATGTTGACGCAACAATACTCGCGAACTCGAATGTGCCTCAGTTGAATGTAAAAAGATTAGTTAAACTTGCTAGTATGCTTAAAGAAAGAGACGGTCGGCTTGTTCTAGTTGTTCCGCCATTTACCCGTGAGTATTACGAAGATGCAATAATACAGAAGTGGGTACCGGAACATAACGCTTTGTTAGCAGAGTTGGCTAAGCAGACTAATATCGAAGTTTATGATTTTCATGATTTCTTTTATGAGCAAATGGCAGATGGCAGTAATGATTTTTTTTACGACGATGACCATTTAGCGTTGCCTGGAGCCATAGAATTCAGCAAAGCATTAAAAAAAGCAATGGATGACAGAGCTCTTAGCAAAGCGCAAAGCAAGTTGATTTCTAATTAGAGGGTGATGCAAAGCTAAAATGGTAATCCGCTGAAAAAATACGCTTAAAATACAAAAAACGCTCAATATTGAGCGTTTTTTGTCGGAAAATTATACAGGCTAATTTTTTGTTTGTTGCAATTGTTCCAGCGAGCTCTCTAATTGTTCTATTTTAGCATTTTGCGATTCGACTTTATCCATGAGTGCTTTAATGGCGGCTAAGGATATGCCTGACGTATCGGTTGGCGAGATATGTTTATTATCGACACCTACATTAAAGGTTTCAAAAAACTCCTCAGCCATTGGGCCTATATGGGTGACTTTACCAGCGTCTTTAATGTATGACCAAGAATAGATATCTAGATTGGCAATGAGCTGTAGAATGCTCTCACCATTGATTAGATTGATATTATTTTTGGTGGCTCGGCTTGAGCCTGGGCTAATAGTGCCTTGAGCGGTAATATCTCCTCCTACCCATAAGTTTCCTGTCTGCTCTATGTTGCCATTCGGTAGTAAGTGCCAAGCGTATTTACCACCTTGTGATGCGGCATCTACACCATGGTTCATGTATATGTCACCAGTTTTATACAAAGCGTAGCCAATTAAGGGATTATCTTTGTTTAGTAAGGTCATAGCATTACCATAGACATCTGCCATACCTAACTCCCATTGATCGGCAACAGCATCGTTCTCATTAAATAGGATTTTAGGGTCATTAACTTTTCTGATAGTTGCTTGACCATCTGTTAGCAATAAATCACCAGATTCAATATCGAGTGCAGCATCTGGTGTTGCATCACCCAAGCCTATATCCCCATCTGTATCGATATAAAGAGAATTTGTCGGCGCACCAGGCCTTATTTTAAAAGGTAGTTTAGAGCCGTTAGTTGCATCTCTAACAAAAAAGTTTGTCTCGTTGCCCGCTACATCCCATGTTTGAGGAGTGAAGCCTGAACTGCCATCTTGCTCTAAGCGCATGGTTGGCGTGTTGCCCTCCTTGACATGCACATTCACAACAGGTGCATTCGTCCCTAATCCAATCCTGCCGCCATCATCTACGTAGAGAGAATGGCTAGGGGCGCCAGCCTCTAGAGTAAAAGGTGTTCTCCCGCCATCTATATCATCAATAGAGAACTTATTTGCACCGCCATTTGAGCTATCGTTGGCCGTGATTTGCCAGTCATTGCTAGGAAAGCTTGCCGAATTACTGGTATCTTGGAATTTAATTCTAAGGTTATTCTCTTTAAGGCGAATAGTATCAAAGCCAAAAGACTCTCCATTGACACAGTCTTGCCCGATACAAGCGCTGCCATCAATAATCACATCATCTAAGTGGACAACGTCTGCATAAAGGTTTGCAGAGAGCGCTAATGGCAATACTGCTATCGCGAGTGTGAGTTTATTTTTCATTATTTGGTCCCTGCTACTCTTTATGTTCAATAAGGGGTGAATGTTGTACGGCCTCAACTTGCTGTAAGCTCGTTTCAAGCTCTATTTCAGATACCTCTTCGGTAACAAACTCGTTGTCTCGTACGTTGAAATAACCCGACGATGTTTCAATAAGGCCTGTGTTGCGTGCGGCGCCTTGACGCCCAGTTTTGGCATCGCTGATATATTCAACTTTTCCGTGCTGAATATACTGTATTTGATAATTGTAATTGCCTGATGCTTGAATATTTAGCGTATCGATATCTATCTGAGTGTCGTCACTGCTTAATGTGTAAGAAGTATTAAAGCCATTCGGCCCAGAAATTGTGATGGTGGCTTCATCGAATTTTCGACCCGCTTCAATATCTAGGGTTGATCCGCTCGCGACGATAACGGCTGCAAAGCTCAGTGAGGGCGCTGTACAGATCCCCAACAGCGTGGTTAAAAAAAGTTTTTTTGCAGTTTTCATTCAAAAACCTAGTTTTTTATCATTGGCTTAATTTTAACCTAGTGGCAACAATTAGCAAACAATAGCTTTTTTTGTTTTACTGGTTTGACCTGCTGGCTTGTTTGGTTCAAATTTTGAGTGATGACATTGTTTTAACAATGTGTTGCAACTGGTCTTGTTGATTAAATTCCTTTTTAAACATTGGTTTGTAGTAATTATTTTTTATTGTGCACACTCTGGCTTGTTGTTTGATTTCATAAATTAGGCGTAATTAAACAAGCGCACTTTAGTTTTTTGCTGTTACTATTATGTTTACTTGGTGTAAAGGTTATGCGTTGCGCGCTAATGTTTGATGGCAATAGACCTTTTTATAATAATAGGGATAAAGGATTCGCTATGGCTGCGATTGTCGAGATATTTCATCATCGTCCGTTTACTGTTCAATTTCACTCATTACTTTTGGCACTGTTAACGACCTTTGGTGTGGTTGCTGCTGAAAATGATCTGTCGTTAAGCGGAGCGTTGAGTAGTTCTACAGTTGCGGTGGGTAATACCAGTACGTTGACTTATACGCTGTCTAATTCCTCTTCAACAGAGTCTGCTGCGAATATTGATTTTGTGATTAACTTGCCAATAGGTGTCGTTGTCGCTGCGCAAACCAATGAGCTAATGACTTGTACTACTGGGGGGTATTCCTTAGTAGCTGGGGGGGCAACGATTACTGCGACGGGTTACCAGCTTGGCCAGTCGCAAAGTTGTAAACTGCGCTTTAACGTTACAGCTAGTGGTTCAGGACCCCAGAATATTACCTCAACAGGGCTGACATCGAGCATAGGTAATGGTTTAGATAGCTCAACAACGTTGAATGCCAGTTCCACAAATGTTTCTGCCGTATTGTCATTCTCCCCAGCATCGGTCTCAGTTGGTAATATCAGTACACTTAACCTTGCATTATCTAACCCCGATGGCGAGAGTTTTGCCTATGGCTTTAGCGGCAAAGTGAATTTGCCAACGGGATTAACGATTGCGCCAGTGGCAAACTTCACCACTGACTGCGGCGATTACATGACACTGACAGAAACGTCTGGGGCCAGTAGCGTAACGTTATCTTCAATAAGCTTTAATAACTCACTTTATGCCTTTCTAGATACGGGACCGACCACTTGTAATGTGTCTGTTGATGTTATTGCTGATATTGCAGGTGAGCTAGAAACGTATACGAATGGTATGGTTTATCAAAACTTCGCTAACAGTATTGGTCAAGCGAGCGGTTTATTGTCGGTGCAGCGTCAGTTTGTCAATATGGCGCTAGACCCATTAACGGTATTGCCTGGGCAAACGGCAAACCTTAATGTCAGCCTTACTAACTTTGATCGCAGCAATAATGCAACCAATATCAGCTTTACAGATGATCTTGATGCTGCGCTAGCGGGCTTGGTTGCAACGGGGCTTCCCTTAACCGATGTTTGTGGAGCAGGGTCATCGATCACAGGGACCAGTGTATTAAGTTTAAACAGTGGGGTACTTGGGGCTGGCGATAGCTGTTCATTTAGTGTGCCTGTTACCATTCCTTTAGGCGCCGCGCTGGGAACTTATTCCAATACCGTTACTAGCATATCATCATCTTTAAATGGCGCTTATGCAGATGTGACTAACACCTTTAATGTGTCAAATGCTCCGACATTAAGTTTGACGGTTGTCGAAACCGGTTTAACGGCTGGTGACGCGATGACGCTAAGGTACACATTAACAAATGTAGATGCAGCCAATGCGATAACGGATTTAAGTGTTAGTACACTAGTCGGTGATGCTTCTGTAGCTGCTATTACTACCTTACCTGGCAGCAATTTTTGTAACGGTTCTGGCAGTAGCGCAACATCAGTGAGCTCTGATTTATTCTCTATTGATCTCTCTTCTTTAGCCTTGGCGGCTGGAGCATCTTGTACCTTTGATGCGCAATTACAACTCAATGCTGGCTTGAACTCTGGTAGTTATAGTTTTACCGCTAAACAGATCGTCTCAACAATCAATGGCGATAGTGTTTCGAGTCAAAACCCTTCGGCGAGTGCAACGATAACGGTAGATGCAGCGCCAAGTCTCAGTTTTGCATTTAGAGACGATGTGATGCTACCTGGTACTGCCGGATTCATCGACTTTGAGTTATTGCATCATGCCAACTCGTCTGCAGATGCAACAGCCACTGGTTTTTCTGTCGATTTAGAGGCTGGGTTAACCGGGTTAGTAGCAACGAGTTTACCTATTACAGATGCCTGTGGCGTTGGTTCAACTGTGACAGGTACTTCAGTTGTGACGTTGAGTGGGGCCACCGTTAACTTAGGTGAGTCGTGCACTTTCTCTGTGCCAGTGCAGCTGCCCTTGGGTACAGTTGGCAGTAACTTTAACTTTAGCAGTAGTGATGTAACGGCAACAGTTAATGGTAATGCAGTGACTAAGTCTGGGGGGGCCGCTTCGCTTGCTATTAGTGGGTTAACATTTACTAAGAGCTTTGGCGATGATTCTATTCTTGTAGGATCTGGCGGAACATCGGTCAGTTTAACCTATTTACTGACCAATGAAGCAGGAGCTGGCGATGCTACTGCGGGGTTCTTTACAGATAGCTTCAGTGGTTTTATTTCTGGAACAACCATAACATCTCTTGACCAAACAGGATTCTGCGGCGCAGGCTCCTCGACTACTGGCACTGGGGGCAATGTTTTAGTGGCAAGTGGCATAGAGTTGGCTAACGGTCAGCAATGTACACTTACAGTCACTCTTAATATTCCTAGTAGTGTTTCTCCAGGTAACTACCATTCTAATTCAAGTGGTTTGTCTGCAACCGTGGGCGGTATTGGTGCGACGATTAACCCCGCTGTTGCAAGGTTAGCAATCAATGAACTAACGGTTGTGACAAGTGTCGATGTGTCTAGCCCTACGTCTGAAACGACGATCAATATGTCAATTGAGTTTTCTGATGTTGTGACGGGTTTTAATCAATCTCTTATTAATGTCGTTAATGGCACCTTAGCTAATTTTGCCGGATCAGGGGCGAGTTACGCTGTTGAAGTGACACCATCGGCGGATGGGGATGTGACGATTCAAATCGCTGCAGGAGTTGTCGTCAGTGCTTCAGATGCAACGGTTAGTAATAAGGCAGCTACAGATATCGTGGTTAATTACCAAACGGTTCCTTTAGTGCCTACTCCGAGTTTATCTATTAGTGGGCCATCTTCATCTTTGGTGAGTAGCGGACCTGTCACCTACACAGTGAATTACGTGGATGTTGAACAAGTTGATTTGACTGACGCAAAAGTCGTGTTGAATAAGACGGGGTCAGCCAATGCAGATATTACGGTTATTGATGGTGATTTAAGTACAGCGATAATAAGTCTAGATAACCTTGTTGGCGATGGCTCACTTGGTGTGAGCATTGTTGTGGGCACCGCACGCTATAGCACTAATTTAGCGCCCGCGGCCGGACCATCAAGCGTTTTTGTGGTTGATACTCACCAGCCAACGACGACACTGACTACGGCAGCAGTCAACCAAACTGGTGACTTCACGTTAAACATTGCGTTTGAAGAGAATGTGACGGGCTTTGAAATAGGCGATATCGCTGTTACCAATGCAACGCTGTCAGATTTTCAATCGAGTGATGCGAAAAATTACTCCGTATTAGTTAGCGCGTCAGGCGAAACCTCTATATCGCTAAGTGTGCCTGATGGCGCGGCAGCAGATAGCGCTGGTAATGCTAACAGTGTATCCAATTTATTAAGTATTACCTATGATGATGTTGCGCCAAGTGTCAGTATTAGTGGTCCCACAGGTACTGTCATCGCAGGCTTCACTGCAACTATCGATTTCACTGAAGTCGTTACGGGTTTTGATATCGGCGATATTCAAGCCACTAATGCAACCTTGTCAGGATTTACTAATGTCGATGGCAAGCAGTTTACCGTTGCAGTTACACCACTCGCTCAAGCAAGTGTTGTTTTGGCCATTGATGCCAATGTTGCTATGGATGCGCTAACCAACAACAATACAGCGGCCAACAGTTATTCAGTCATTTATGATTTTAATGACGCACCAACCATCAGTGGTGTACCTGCTACATCGGTTAATGAAGATAGCCCTTATAGCTTTTTGCCTGCGGCGAACGATGCTGACTTGGGGGATTCGTTAAGCTTTACTATTGTCAATAAGCCGATATGGGCCAGTTTCGATTCAGCGACGGGTCTACTGTCGGGTGTCCCGACAAATGATCATGTGGGTGCTACAGCTGACATCATTATAACGGTTTCTGATGGTGCATTATCATCGAGTCTTAGCACATTTAGCCTCACGGTAGTTAATACCAACGACGCGCCAACTATTAGTGGTATGCCAGCGACCTCTGTTAACGAAGATAGCGCGTATAGCTTCACGCCAACGGCTGCCGATGTCGATAGTGGCGATAGCTTAAGCTTTGTGATCAGTAATATGCCTACATGGGCAAGCTTTAACGGCGCTACGGGGCAGTTGATTGGTACACCGACTAATGACGATGTCGGCATTACCTCAGGGATCGTTATTGGTGTTAGTGATGGTACGGTAACCACCAATTTGGCCGCATTTGGTTTGACGGTTATAAACACCAATGATGCGCCAACCATTAGTGGAGCACCTGCAACCTCTGTTAACGAAGATAGCGCGTATAGCTTCACGCCAACGGCTGCCGATGTCGACAGTGGTGATAATTTGAGTTTTGTGATAGCCAATAAGCCAACATGGGCAAGCTTTAACAGTGCCACCGGGCAACTGAGCGGTACGCCCACTAATGATGATGTCGGCAGTACCTCAGGCATTGTTATCGGTGTTAATGATGGCACGCTAACCACCAATTTGGCCGCATTTAGCCTAACGGTGGTAAACACTAACGACGCGCCGACCATTAGTGGAACCCCAGCAACCTCGGTCAATGAAGACAGCGCGTATAGCTTCACGCCAACGGCTGCCGATGTCGATAGTGGCGATAGCTTAAGCTTTGTGATCAGTAATATGCCTACATGGGCAAGCTTTAACGGCGCTACGGGGCAGTTGATTGGTACACCAACTAATGACGATGTCGGCATTACCTCAGGCATTGTTATTGGTGTTAGTGATGGTACGGTAACCACTAATTTGACAGCGTTTGCTATTACAGTCGTTAATAGCAATGACGCTCCGGTTATTGGCGGTACACCAAATGTCTCTGTTGATGAGGATACGCTATATAGTTTTACCCCGACAGTGACTGAAGATGATTCAACGGATACATTGAGCTTTATTATTGCAAACAAGCCGGCGTGGGCGCAGTTTAGTGTGACTGACGGGACGCTCACTGGTACACCAACCAATGACGATGTTGGTGTTACTACCAATGTCTTGATTTCTGTTTCAGACGGTACGATTCAGGTTGACTTACCCGCGTTCGATATTGAAGTGGTTAATGTTAACGACGCACCGATATTTGAATCAGAACCTATTATTGCAGCCAGTGTACTCGCGCCATATCAATACGATGTAATGGTCTCTGATGTTGATGTGGGTGACTCCCTGAACGTTTCACTTGTTTCCGCGCCAGAGTGGTTATCGCTTAATAGTGCTAACCAATTGGTTGGCACGCCTCCAGTGGAAGCTGCTGATACGAGTGAACTAGTTGAGCTTAGCGTGACTGATAGCATTGTCGATACGCCTGTACTGCAAAGCTTTACCATTGACATTTCGCAGCCGACGGATACAGAGCTTGATGTAAATATCTACTTCTCTCCAGCGCCGGCTACGGTTGGCCAAAGTGTTAACTTGGTCGTTGATCTGGCCAACCAGGGTTATACCGCTGCTAAAGGGGTTAAATACCACATTACTCTAGGGAGTGAACTCTCGTTAAATAATTTGCCGACTGAATGCAGTGACCTAGGTGCAGGTGTTATCGATTGTCTCTTTGCTGAAGATCTTGCTATTGATGCGAAGTTGACTCGGATTGTTGATCTAACTGTTGATAATGTGGATACCGGTTTTTGCTCCGCAACCTTGACGGTCAGTGGTGATAATCTTAATGGTGCGGTATTCGACGACAGTGCGAGTATCTTATTAGCGAATACCTTGTCGATCTTACCTGGAAAAGTATTAACTAGCGTGCCAGCTAATCTTGGTTATGCGGTTGATATGAATGGCGATATGTTTAGCGACTTGCTTATCTATTTGCCTAATGAGATGGCAGTTCAGGTGATGTTAAATGATGGTTTTGGTCAACTCATTGCTGATGTAAAAGTTGCAGTTGAGCAAGGTGTCACCGCGTTAACAGCCACTGACATTAATCTTGATGGTGCGGTCGATATTATTACGACGGGTGGTTCTGCTCAGGGGAATCGCGCATATCTGCTTGATAGTGAGTTTGCGCTAATAAATGCAGAAGCATTAGATGATGTGCAGGCTGATATTATTTTGATTGCCGATTTAGATTTAGATGGTAATCCTGAGGTGGCGTTAGCGGGTATTTACCAACCTCAAGTCGCTATCTACTCTGGGGTAGGTACAGGGGCGACGAGTGTCACTTTGCTCCCAATACCAACTACCTTGCCTTCATTAAGTGCAGCAAAAGGCATGAACAAGGTCGATGAGGTAACCAAAGCTCCATTGGAGATGGCTACAGGTGTTACCGCGTTGACGGCTATCAGTGGTAATGGCGTCACACAGTTGTTAGTGGGTGTGGATAACCAAGCCCCCGTGCTGTTGACGTTAGAAGACAGTGTTTGGGTGGCAAAAAATGTTCCAGCGCTTACTCAACATGTTCAGCAGATAATTAGCAGCGATGTTAATGATGATGGTCATATCGATCTATTGACTCTTGAGGATGATGGTTGGCACCTAATCATTAATGCCTTAACCGGTGAGTTTGTTGAGAGTAAGGTGGTATTCCCGCAAGCGGAAAATATCATTGTAACGGACTTAGAGGCTGATGGGGTTGCAGAAATCTTGCTGGTCATGCCTCATGGTGTCAGTATTTGGCATTACTACGATGTCGATGATATTCGACCTGATGAATATGTTATCGACACTAAGGCGCTTGGCACAGTCGCTCTTGTTGATTTTAATAACGATGGTTTGCTCGATATCGTTACATTTGATAATCAAGATGGTGTTGCTGTTTGGTATGTGAGCGCTGGCGGTGGAGTAGGGCCACAAGATGTCGATTTATCGCTATTTTCTAGCGGACCTAGTTTCCCTAAGTATGGTGAACCGACGTCGATGGTTTGGTCTGTCTTTAACCGAGGCGACGCAACGGCTACCGAGGTGGTTTATAGCGTGACGCTTGATTCTGCCTTGTTGCCGACTCAATTACCTGGTAATTGCTCGTTGGACGCACTCGTGGTGAGCTGTCGCCTAGGTGAATTAGCAGTGGGAGAGACTGCTGAAGTCATGCTTTGGGTTATTCCGGAAAAAGCACATGAGTTCACACTGTCTGGCATGGTGACCAGTTCAGAGCACGATACCGATGATAGTAACAATCATCGTGATGTGAGTTTTACGGTGCTCGCGCCTAACGCTCCAGAGAGTGATGCGGGTAGTGTGCCATTATGGGCTGTGTTACTGCTGTTACTTTGCGCGCTAGCTAGCGTCAATAGACCTCGCGGTAGCCATTTATAATAGGCTTATTTAATAATAAAAAATAATAGATGCTAGGCTAGCATCTTTTGCATTGTTTCCTGGGCGCTAAGTTGATTATTTTGTACTTAGCGCCTCAGTTTTAGGGATGAAGTTGATGGCAAATTTACGTTTTTCTCCGTTATTTTTAGCGACAGGCCTGTTACTTGGTGGCAGTCTCTTTAGCCTTAGTGTTACAGAAGCTCAGGCGATATTAGATCCTCTTCCTCAAAATGATGGTTTACTTAAGTTAATGGGAAAGCTTGAGTCAGCCAGAGACCCTAAGTGCCATGCTACGGCGACACGATTAGAAGGGCTCATTTATGGTACGCCGTTGAGCGATGATGCGCGCTACCTAAAAGCAGAGTTACAGCAGATATTAATTCGCAATATTTGGGCGCAGGCCGCGGAAGCTAACCCATCATTAACATTATTGTCAATTGACCAGATTAAACCCGCCGCTAACCGCTTTTTTAAAGCAGTGCAGCAAGATAATTTTTGGCGAGTAACCACTCCTTCTATTTCGGTGGATATCGATACTCGCGATCAAGAACATTATGGTTCTATTGCATATAGTTTTCGTGCCATGCTGGCAGTGCAACAAGAGACACTGCTCGATATAGACAGCAACTTACCTATGTTGAGTGATGAGGCTGCACAATTTATTACGGCGCAGATAGATCTTGTTACCTTATCTTTACTCAAACAAGCGGACACTCTAGCAAGAGTGAATAATCAGTATCAAGTAACGAAAGAGACCATGTCAGCAAGTTGGCAAAGTTTATTTTCTGAAGGCTCTGAGACGTTAATCGCTGGGCAACCTTTGACTAAAGGTGTTAAAAATTCGCCACCCACAGGTTTGCTTATGGAATTGATTGAGCAGAAAATTGCTGCTTTTGAACAATATAATCAAGTGAATCAAACTCTCTTCGCTAGAAACTTACAAGTCTATTTTGCTAAGTTAGCGCTTCCTAAAAATGCCCAACAGTCTGCTGAGTTTAAGCGTTATTTCACTGAAGCGATGATTGCATTTAGTGCTAATTTTTATTTGCAGTCACAAGCCCAAGCTCAAACTGGTTCTTTGATTAAAGAGGCCGACGTTGCTTTGGCGATGCAGAGCCTTTTACCCCACGATGTTAATGAATATGAAGATGTGATTTTTTATCCCAAGTATCCTCAAGACAAACAGGTGGTCATTGAGTCTTACGATATGGACTCGTTTAGAGACTCTGGACTGCATTGGTTGTACTTGAAAGAAGCACTATCTGATTTAGGTGAGCGGGTTACTTTAGAAGCGGATCCTTTTGCCGCAGAGTTACTCTCAGAAGCTATTGCTCATTACGGGGTATTGTTGCTACGCACAGCAGGTGAGCAAGGTAAGGCAAGTAAGCAAACAGCACTTTCAGCCGCTTTGGTTAGCACAGCTTATGAGCAGATTAATGGTGAGGTCAACACTCATAATCAATATCAGCCTGAGCCACTTGCAGCGCCTATTATTGTCTCTGCTGGTGACGAAGAGAGTAAGGTCATTCGCTATTTCGATAATGTGACAGATTCGCACAATATTAATTTTGAACACCGTTCTTCAGATTGGTTAAGTCGCCAATTGCGCAGTTATTTGAATAAAGACGCGAGTACCGGAATCTCTACAATCCCGCCAGCATTTGGTGGAGGAGGCGTTGCCGCTGAAGACGTTAATGGTGATGGCTTAGTTGATCTGTTTATTCTGAGTGGCTTGGGTAATAAGCTTTACCTCAATAGTGGTGATGGCTTTGTGGATATGACTAAGCAGTCCGGCTTAAGTAACATTAGCCAGCGCAAGGTGTTGAGGGGAGCTCAAGTGCTTGCGGGGGAGCCGCGCCAACCACTTATTGCCGATTGGGATAACGATGGTGATCAGGATTTGATGGTCACTTATGTCGATGAACCGCATCGAATCTATAGCAATAATGGTGATGGTACTTTTATTGAAGTGACGGAAAAAGCAAACTTGGGTGGTAGCGGTAAGGTGGGAGGGCCGGCTACGACCTTAGATGTTAATAATGATGGCTTACTCGATATCTATATTGAATATTTTGGTAATTATCTTAAAGGAGACCTGCCGACACTTAAGCGTCGTAATGATAACGGTGGTGTTAATGAGTTGTATATTAACAAAGGCAATTTTGTTTTTGAGCAGGCCAAAGATGCGTTAGGCGCCAATAATTCGGGGTGGGGCCAAGCCGTAACCCATACGGATTTGAATATGGATGGTTGGCAAGACCTTATCGTCGGCAATGACTTTGGTGTTAACGGGTATTATATCAACCAAAAAGGCAAAGGTTTTGTCGATTACGCGAGTAAACTGGGCACTGCGAAACCTTCTTACACCATGAATCTTAGCCTAAGCGATCTTAATCAGGATGGCGTGGCCGACGTCTATATTTCCAATATTGTCACCATGAATAAAGATCAGAAGTATGTGCTACCGAGTGAAGATACTCAGGCGGAGTTTAATCCTGATAAGTTGGCAAACATGCGAGTAGTTGAAGGTAATGATCTATTTATTAGTGGGTTTACAGCAAATGGTGCGTTGAGATTCCAAGCCAGTGATAAGGTCGGCCGTGGTTACTCGTCTACTGGCTGGGCATGGGATGCCGATTTTTTTGATGTTGATAACGATGGTGATGACGATCTATACGTACTTAACGGGATGAACGATTATTACGTCTATTCAACTGAAAACCCTTATTACGCCGATCCAAATACCGGTGAAAGTGTTAATGCACGTTTTCCAGATGCGGCTAAAGCCAGCAATGTATTTTTTCTAAATAATGCTGGTGGCTTAGTAAATACTTCTAGTCAAAGTGGACTCGACTTTGTGGGGAATTCTCGTTCGGCGACCTATTTTGATTTAGATAACGATGGCGATTTAGATGTACTGGTTAATAATTATCACGATAAAGCACAGCTATTTGAAAACAAAGCTGAATCACTAAAAAATAACTGGCTTAAGTTACGACTAGAGGGCTTGCCCGATGATGGGGTGAACTTAGATGGTATTGGTGCACAGATCATTGTTGGTTTCGGGGAGTCCGGCTATGGTTGGCGACAGGTCAATGGCAGCCAAGGCTATATGTCAGTACATCCAAAAGAGCAGGTATTTGGTTTAGGTCAAGAGCAAAAGGCAAGGGTTATGGTTATTTGGCCGAATGGTAAGCGCCAAGCGTTTGCTAATGTTGATGCTAATAAGTCGTATACCATCAAATATCGAGCTGAAGCGGTCAAATAATGCGCTTGATTCTGTTTATTATTGCGCTGCTAAGCGGCGGCGCGAGTGCAAACGATTTTGATTCGGTATTTGAATCACGTAAATCCTGGTTTGATGAGCGTGGTTTACTCGATAATGCGTATCAAGCCAATGGAAAACCACAGTATATCAATGCACTCATTGATGCCGATTCCCCCTATTTGCTCAGTCATGCATTGCAACCTGTTGATTGGGTTCAATGGCAACCACTGTTTGAACATGATTTTGCTAGCGGCAATAAACTCATTTTTATTTCAATTGGTTATGAAACCTGCCACTGGTGCCATGTAATGGCACAGGAGAGTTTTAATTCTGAAGCGGTAGCCGCAGTATTAAACCAGCACTTTGTGAGTATTAAAGTTGACAGAGAGCAGTGGCCATTAGTGGATAATCGTTACAAGCTTGCATTAGAGCTTTTAAAGGGGGAGGCAGGTTGGCCAATCAATGTCGTCTTAACACCGCAAGGCAAAGTTCTCTGGGCGGACTCCTATCTTCCTGCTAGTCAGTTTACCAAGGTGATTAATGCGTTGAGTCAGCGCTGGCAAACAAATCCTAATGCTCTACAAACCGTTGCTGCGGGCATATCTGCACGATTGGAAGCTCCTTTTAGTTCAACAACATCTAACGACCTAGATCCGCATATTGTGATCACCGAGCTTAACGCAAAACGTTTAGTCGCTTTGGAAGAGGAAGCGAGTAGCGGTGGTCCCAGGTTTTTACGAGAGTACTGGCTATTGGGGTTGCTAGAACAGTACTTAGATGGTGGTGAGCAGCGAATTTTAGAAGTAGTAAAGCGCCATGTTGATGGGATATTGCTTAGCCCGACCTATGATGCCGTTGATGGTGGTTTTCACCGCTATGCGGTGGATGGTAACTGGCTACAGCCGCATTTCGAAAAGATGCTTTATACTCAAGCGTTTATGATAAAAGTACTCGCACGCCTCTATCTCATTACTGACGAGATCCAGTATTTGGCAGCGATGGAGCAAACCATTGCTTGGGTTGATCACTCTTTATATCAATCTCATGGTCGTTCATCTGCGATGTCGGCCATTTCAGGAGGAGAAGAGGGGAGTTATTACCGTTTTGTCTCGACGGATCAATCGTTGCTATCTGAGTCTGGCTTTAATTATTATGCCAATAGTAAGCCTAGCTTGGCAGCGTTAGCAGCTTTAGGTATAGATTGGCGTAATAATCAGTTTCATCAGAAATTGGTTGCGCGACGTCATCAAAATGTAGCGCCGCTGGTCGACGAGAAAGTGATTGTGAGCTGGAATGCAATGTATATTGATGCGTTAGTTGACGCTTATCAAGTGACGAGTAAAAAACAATTCTTAGAGAGTGCAATACAGATTGCTGATCACTTGTGGGCTGCGGCGCGCAGTAATAACGTGCTTTACCGTATTGTATTTCAAGGGCGCCCCAGTATTGAGGCAACTTATGAAGATTATGCTTGGTTCGCTAGCGCCTTGCTAAAATTGAGTCTCTATGAAACTGTTTACCAATCTGATTTATCCAAAAGCACTTCTTTTCAAAAGGCAAGCGAGAGCGATTTCAAAGCAAGAGCAACTTGGTTATTGGATCTATTATCAAAATCGTATCGGTATGAAACGCTAAAAACTTTGGCCCAGGATGGTGAGCTACCTTCGGTCTATTCCAGCGTTTATAAGGCAATGGCTTTAGGTTATGAAAGTTTGGGTAATAAACAATACCGAATGACTGCAAAACAATTGATAAAGAAACACAGTGTCAAAAATGACGATATTCAAGACAATTATAGTTTTTGGGCTGCAATTTTTAAGCAAACTAACCACCTTAGCTTGAGGGCTTCTTATTTTGCGAAAGGACGAGGTAAGGTTACAGTGAGTCGTTATGGCCCTGATCTGGTGGTTGAACTTTATTTGGTCCCTGGATGGCATGTAAATGCGAATCCTAGTGCCAACGAAAAACTAATAGCGACCGAGATAGATGTTGTTAGCCATAAAGGTTTTTTCGTTGCAGACTATCCAAGTCCAACGCTGCATAAACTTAGCTTTAGCCAGTCATTACTTAAGCTCTATGAAGGGCGGACACGCATAGAACTTAGTGCTAAGTCCAGTTCATCAGGTAACACTAAAGGCCCGATAAAGGTGAAAGTGAGGCTGCAGGCTTGTTCAGATAAACTATGCCTATTGCCCGAGATCATTACTCTTGTGCTGTAAATTTTCAAAAAACTAGTGCTGTTTGTTTTTTGTCATCATGACCATTTGGAGTGATGTTATCTCGCCTCTAACACAATCGCTATCGTAAGAAGGATAGGTTTAGATAGGAGAGGGTGAGTGCTTTAATTCTCAAGGCTTGTCAATTGTAATCATGAAGCGTAGGCTGCGCTCAATACTCATTGCTGTTTTATCCGTTAATAGGAGAGTTTCGTGAAAGGTATCATATTGGCCGGTGGTACTGGTACACGGCTATACCCCATTACTCGGAGCGTCTCTAAGCAGTTGCTACCCGTCTATGACAAGCCGATGATCTACTACCCCATCTCGGTGCTGATGCTCGCAGGTATTCGCGACATTCTGATCATTACGACTCCTGATGAGCAGCTGTTATTTAGGCGCCTGTTAGGTGACGGCAGCGACTTTGGTGTCACGCTATCTTATGAAATACAGCCAAAACCTGAAGGGATAGCACAAGCATTCATTATTGCTGAAGAGTTCATCGGCGATGACAGTGTTTGCTTAGTGCTTGGTGACAATGTGTTTTATGGTCAAGGGTTCAGTGAAACCTTAAAGCGCACCGTAGCAGACTTAGAAGATGAAGATGCGAAGGGAGCGACCATATTTGCTTACCAAGTAGATCAGGCCGAGCGTTTCGGTGTGGTGGAGTTTGATGAAGGTTTTAATGTTCAATCGATAGAAGAGAAACCACAGCAACCTAAATCTAACTGGGCGGTTACTGGGCTCTACTTTTACGACCATCAGGTGGTCGAGATTGCAAAAGGTTTGCTTCCTTCAAAGCGTGGTGAGTTAGAGATTACAGAGATAAATCAAGCTTATTTGAAGCGTGGGCAGCTAAGTGTAGAATTACTGGGACGGGGTTTTGCCTGGCTCGATACTGGCACGTTCGATAGTCTGCAACAGGCATCCTCATTTGTTCAAACCATTGAAACCGTTCAAGGCCTAAAGGTCGCTTGTCTAGAAGAGATTGCTTGGCGTAATGGCTGGTTGAGCGATGATGAAATTAAGCGCCTAGCAACGCCGATGCTTAACAATAGCTATGGCCAATATTTGATATCACTGTTAAAAACTGCTGGTGTCATTGAAGGTTAATCGCTATCGGTAAGTCGTCGCAACCGACTAGCTTTGTTCATTGTGAGTTAAGAATGCGGTGTAATTCCGGATGTAGGCAACTTCACTTATAATGGTTAGCAGGGATTAATATAAAGAGGCAAATTATGTCACCTCAAACATTCATATTGTGTTCGTTATTAGGATTTACTGTCGCCACGCTATTAATCCTTGCTGTGGGTTACTTCGGCATTTGGAAGAATAAAGGCTAACGAGCTTGAAAAACACCGTCAAAGTGGCATCGCTGATTACTTTTTCGGTGTAATGGAACTTAAAGCTGAAGTGTAATCAAGAGTAGCTTGAGCGTGTTTATCACATTTTTTAGGGTTCTTATCTAACCACGTTAGAATTTAATTTGGCAGCGCATGAGCCGTCAAATTAAGCTGCTTTCTTGGTTCATTTAACAAGATTACTCGCGGTTGTCTCATCTCATAATCTTCATTTAGATATAAAAGCATACGATGTCTTTCAATCGCAATAGGCACTATCTATTTAGTCATTATCAATTAAGTAATTTTTGGGCAACGAGATTGCCTACTTAGAAATCATGAACTAACAGTGACTAGCAATGCCGATGTTTAAGAATTGTTAAGGTCGTTATTTGATGTGTTCGATAAGCAACACATAAAGGCGATAAACTGTGGGCTATAGGGGCAAGATGTCGAGTGATGGAATGCACGCGAGGGGAGTAGGCTACCAGAGCATTGAACGGGTTAATAGATCGATTGAGTTGCTATGGAGAAACGGTTATCAAGCGAGTAGACTAGTAGGTCAGTGGTAAAATTACTCAAAAAATAGTTTCATGCTAACGGAATCCCCAATGAAATTTCTTGTAGATGTTCATGCGCATACCATCGCCTCCACCCATGCTTATAGCACCGTTCATGATTACCTTTCTGTGGCAAAAGAGAAGGGGATTAAGTTGTTTGCTATTACCGACCATGGGCCCGATATGGCGGATGCGCCGCACTTTTGGCACTTTGTAAATATGCGAGTATTACCTCGGGTTGTAGGTGGTGTTGGAGTTCTTCGTGGCATTGAAGCCAATATAAAAAATGAACATGGTGAAATCGACTTTTTTGGTGATTATCTGCAAGAGCTAGATATTGTTTTGGCTGGTTTTCATGAGCCTGTTTTTCCGCCTTCGACCAAAGAGGCTCACACTAAGGCCTTAATAAACTGCATTGAAAGTGGCTACGTTGATATTATCAGTCATCCAGGTAATCCAGCATATCCGATTGATATTAAGCGTGTTGCTGTTGCAGCCGCAAAACATAACGTGGCACTTGAGATCAATAACTCTTCTTTTTTGACCTCAAGAAAAGGCAGTTTAAGCAACTGCACTGAAATTGCTTGTGCGGTGAAAGATGCTGGTGGCCTTTTGGTCATGGGCTCAGACTCCCATGTTGCGTTTAGCTTAGGTGAGTTTGATAAAGCCATTGAGTTAATTGAAGTCGTCGCATTTCCGATTGAACGCATCTTGAATCGGAGTCCCAAAGCCTTGCTGTCTTTTTTGTCCTCAAGAGGTCATCAATCCCTTGAGGAATATGCTGTGCTAACAGAGGATGAATAAAGAAGGCGCGGGGAAGTGCGAGGTGAGTTTTAGGTAGAAATGAGGCCGCGACATAAGAGCAAGGAGCGCTCTGCTTGAACGATGAGTGGCTTGGCATGAGTCGTGGAGATTAACAAAAGATTCGTTGACGCCGTGATACGTTTGCAGAACCCCGAACCCCGAACCCTTTCTTCCCTTCGATTACTTCATATTTCTTTTTGGTATAAATAAACCTGTATTTATAACTTCTAAAATTGATTCCTGCTGGTATTATCCTATCAACATCATTTTTAGTTAATCGATCTTAGCGTAGTTGTTTAATGAAATGTTAAGCTGGGTTAGCGAGATTGGTTAATAGAAACTTGATATAACTGGAATTATACGGAAGTCGATATGTCTACAGTTCACACCCACTTGAAACAACTCGAAGCTGAATCGATTCAAATTATGCGCGAGGTTGCCGCAGAGTTTGATAATCCCGTCATGCTTTATTCTGTTGGCAAAGATTCTTCAGTGTTACTGCATTTGGCACGAAAAGCCTTCTACCCAGGTAAGATCCCGTTTCCATTAATGCATGTCGACACAACCTGGAAGTTTAAAGAGATGATCGCGTTCCGCGATGAGACCGCTAAGAAGTATGGGTTTGATCTAATCGTTCACAAAAACCCTCGCGGTCTAGAGATGAATATCTCTCCTTTTACCCATGGTAGTGCGAAACACACCGATATCATGAAGACAGAAGGGCTAAAGCAAGCGCTTGACATGCATGGGTTTGATGCGGCCTTTGGCGGTGCGCGTCGTGATGAAGAGAAGTCTCGGGCCAAAGAGCGCGTGTACTCTTTCCGTGACAGTAAGCATCGCTGGGACCCCAAGAATCAACGTCCTGAACTGTGGAACATCTATAACGGCAAAGTGGATAAAGGCGAGAGCATTCGCGTGTTCCCATTGTCGAACTGGACCGAGCTTGATATTTGGCAATATATCTATCTTGAAGGGATTGAGATCCCATCTCTTTACTTAGCTGAACCACGTCCGGTAGTTAAGCGCGATGGCACACTTATCATGGTTGATGACGAGCGTATGGAGCTTGAACCTGGTGAAGAGGTTGAGCATAAGATGGTGCGCTTTAGAACCTTAGGCTGTTATCCGTTAACGGGCGCGGTAGAGTCACAAGCGACAACATTACCCGAGATTATTCAAGAGATGTTGCTGTGTACAACGTCAGAACGTCAGGGACGAGTGATCGATAACGATTCCTCTGGCTCGATGGAAAAGAAGAAGATGGAAGGTTACTTCTAACTCAAGCACTGAGGTTTTAAGCATTGACGGCCCATAGGCCAGGTACGCAGCAGATAACGAATACGAGAAACACCATGACTACTGAAAATACATTATTGCAGACTGACATCGAAGGTTACCTAAAGCTTCACGAAAACAAAGATATGTTGCGTATCTTGACCTGTGGCAGCGTGGACGATGGTAAGTCGACCCTGATCGGTCGCTTACTGTTTGATAGTAAGATGATTTTTGAAGATCAGATGGCAGCCATAGAGAAAGACTCTAAGCGATTTAATACCACAGATGAAGCGTTTGATTTGGCGCTATTAGTGGATGGTTTGCAGTCAGAGCGTGAGCAAGGTATCACCATTGATGTGGCCTATCGTTATTTTGCAACCGAGCAACGTAAATTTATTATTGCCGATACCCCTGGCCATGAACAATATACCCGTAACATGGCAACGGGGGCGTCGACCTCTGATTTAGCCATTATTCTTATCGATGCGCGTCATGGTGTGCAGGTGCAAACGCGCCGTCATAGTTATATCTGTTCGCAGCTGGGCATTAAGCATGTGATTATCGCAATCAATAAGATGGACGCGGTGGATTATGACCAAGGTGTGTACCAGAGTATTAAGAAAGATTATCGTGAGTTTGCCAAAGACTTAGCTTATACCGATGTGCGCTTTGTGCCTATTTCGGCGCTGAAGGGTGATAACGTGGTAAACGAAAGTACGCACATGACTTGGTACCCAGGTTCAACGCTGCTTAAGTTGTTAAACACGGTTTCTGTTGAGCAAGATAAAAGTGAGTCATTCCGATTTCAGGTACAGTATGTTAATCGTCCTAACCTCGATTTTAGAGGCTTTTGTGGCACCTTAGCGTCGGGCGAAATTAGAGTGGGCGATACGGTAGCGGCATTGCCATCGGGCAAAGAGAGTAAGATTAAGTCGATTGTTACCTTCGATGGCGAGTTAGAGAAAGCCGTTGCAGGGCAGGCGGTTACTTTAACCTTAACCGATGAAATTGATGTCAGCCGTGGCGATATGTTGGTGCGCCCTCACGACAAACCAAACTCCAGCGCACATTTTGAAGCAGATGTGGTGTGGATGACTGAAGAAGCGCTGTGCGTGGATCGTGAATATGCCATCAAACATGGCAGTAAGGCGGTATATGGTTATGCCGATGCGATTAACTATAAAGTTGATATTAATCATTTAACTCAGCATCCCGCTCAGCAGTTGGCACTGAACGAGATGGGTAACTGCCACTTTTCGGTCACCGAACCACTGCAGTTTGACCCTTATGACAACAACCGTGACACGGGTGCATTTATCATTATCGACAGGTTAACCAATGTGACCGTTGGCGCGGGAATGATCCGCAAAGCCATTGATGCGGGTAAAGGCAAAAAACGTGAGATCTCCGAGTTTGAACTTGAGATGAATGCTTTAGTGCGTAAGCATTTCCCTCATTGGGGCGTTAAAGATATTTCGAAAGCCTAACCAAGGTTGTGATGCCGAGTGCTAAGACCATTTTTTATGAATGGCTTAGCGTCGGCGCGATAACCTTATTGCAGAGCAGTGTTGCTCTAATTAAGTATCAGGTGTAAGTATCAGGTTTTTATGTCATTAAATGCATATCTCACCATCGCCATATTTCTCGCGACTATCGTGGGCTTGGTCCGATTTCAAAATCGGCCTTCGCTGGTGTTTGGCGTGACGCTACTGGTGCTGGTGGCCTTTAATTTGGTTACCAAAGAACAGCTGCTGTCGAGCATGTCAAACCCAGGTTTGGTGACTCTGGTTCTGCTTATCTTGTGCTCCTTCGCCTTAGAGAAGACCCGCTTACTGAGGGTGATTGCCTCAAAGGTCATTGTCAGTGGTTATCAAACCACGTGGCTGCGACTGTTTGGCATGACTGCACTGAGCTCAGCGCTGCTCAATAATACCGCTGTGGTGGCCACCTTACTCTCGCCTATTCGCAATAACCCCCATCATGTTGCCAGTAAACTGCTGTTACCGCTCTCCTATGCGGCAATATTGGGCGGCACGTTAACGCTAGTCGGCACCTCCACTAACCTCATTGTTAACAGTATGGTCATTGATGCGTCGGGTCAGTCGTTATCATTTTTCTCCTTTACCGCGATTGGTGCCATGTTGGTATTGGGGTGTGGCTTGGTGCTCAGGTTTGTGTCCGGTTTTTTACCCAATATCGCTCACGAAGAAACCTGCTCTAAAGGCTATTTTATCGATGCCAAAGTGGTTGAGGGGTCAGAGCTAATTGGTCGCTCGGTAGAGGACAACGGGCTTAGGCATCTCGAATCGCTATTTTTAGTCGAGGTGGTGCGTAATGGACGGTTAATTAGTCCGGTCACACCAACAGAGGTGTTGGAGCTGGGCGATCGGCTTATTTTTAGTGGTGATATCACCAAGGTAATGCAGCTGAGTCAGTTCTCTGGGCTGGAGATGTTTGCCGAAAAAAATGGCCTGCTGGACTCCAACCTTACTGAAGTGGTGGTTAAGCAAGAAAGTGTGCTGGTGGGCAAGACCATGAAAAAGGCTGGATTTAGAGCCTTGTTCGATGCCGCTGCTGTCGCGATTCGCCGTGATGGCGAAGAGATTTCGGGCAAGCTTGGTGAGGTGCATATTAAAGCTGGTGACTTTTTAGTGTTAGCGGTAGGCAAGGATTTCCTCAGTCGGCACAATATTGCTAAAAACTTCATTGTGATCAGTGGTGTTGAACCAGAAACGCGAATAAATGGTAAAAAGGCCTGGATCTCAATTGGTGGTTTTGTGCTGACATTAGCACTGGCTGCTACTGGTGTGATTGAGATGCTGCAAGGGATGCTATTATTGCTCGGCGTGTTAATTTTTAGCCAGTGTTTGAACGTTAATGAGGTGGTGCGTCGTTTCCCTGTCGACATCTGGTTAATCGTTGCATCGGCTATTTTATTGTCTCATGCGCTGGTTAATAGCGGTGTGGCAGATTTTGTCGCAACTTGGGTTGAAGGCGTTGCCGATAAAGATCATCTCATGCTGGCACTATTCTTAGTATATGTGGCGACTTGGCTGATGACCGAACTGATTACCAACAATGCCGCAGCGGCTTTGATGTTTCCCATTGCCTACAGTATTGCCTTAGGTTTTGGTGTCGATTTTCTCCCCTTTGTGATGACAGTAGCCTTTGCCGCCAGTGGCAGCTTTATTAGCCCTTATGGCTATCAAACCAACTTGATGGTTTATAATGCTGGTCGGTATCGACTCATGGATTTTGTTAAAGTGGGCGTACCCGTGAGCCTGACCTATGGTGCAATTGTACTGCTTGCAGTGCCGCTATTTTTCCCGTTTTAGGGGGTAAAAGCAGTTTCGAGTTAAAGACAGAGCAAAGAAGGCATCGAGCTACGAGTTAAAGATAGAGCAAAGAGGGCATCGGGCTACGAGCTAAAGACTGAGCAAAGAAGGCATCGGGCTACGAGCCTATGATTAAAGCCGTTATGCAACAGATTAGCCGTTGTCGTTTGTTGATTGGATTTTTACTATCGCGTAGCTCGTAGCTCGTAGCTCGTAGCTCGTAGCTCGAATTAACTTATGGATACTTTATGACATCGTTATTGAAAACTGAGGCATCGCCTTATAAAGAAATTGACAGCGAAACGGATAAATCTACCGATGTTGTGTGGCACCTTGCTAGTGTCTCCCATCAAGACCGTGTTGCGGCCAATGGCCATCAAGGCGCAGTGTTGTGGTTTACAGGCTTAAGCGGTTCAGGCAAATCTACGGTTGCTAATGCGGTTGATAAAATGCTGCATGATGTGGGCGCTAAAACCTACGTGCTTGACGGTGATAACGTACGTCATGGCCTCAATGGTGACTTAGGCTTTTCAGATAGTGACAGAATCGAAAACATCCGTCGTATCGGTGAGGTGGCTAAGCTGTTTGTCGATGCTGGCCTATTAGTCTCGACGGCGTTTATCTCCCCCTTCGCGGCAGACAGATCTCTGGTGCGCGAGTTGCTGGGTGACAAACCATTTATTGAAGTCTTTGTTGATACCCCTCTTGAGGTGTGTGAGCAGCGTGACCCAAAAGGGTTATATAAGAAGGCGCGCGCCGGTGAAATTAAGCACTTTACCGGTATCGACTCGGCTTATGATGTTCCCGCATCGCCAGAGATCCATGTTCAAACTGCAAACCAAGATGTGCAACAATGCGCCCAGCAAGTGGTGGATTATCTCAGAGCCAATGGATTAATGAGTTAAGGCGCTCCTTCGTAAGCGTATTTTAAGCAACCAGCTGTTTTAAAATGGTTTTGTAAACGAATTGATACTGTTAGTGGCTAATACCTAGCAAGCAACAGCTAATATGTAAAACCATAGAGGCATATAGCTTAAAGGTATTTGTCCTCACGCTTTGAACACATTATAAACTGAAAGCCCTGAGCATCGAATTAAGCCCTGACTTAGCGGTAAGTCAGGGCTTTTTTGTTGTTGTAGGTTAGCTTCAAGTTGTGTGTAAGGTTTCACCTAATTTAATTCTAATCATCCTCTCCCTTAACGTCACAATCTCAAGCCTTTATTAGTCGTTAGTCTAATTCTCTTTTGCTTACCACCGTGGTTGGGGAGTTTTTTAATGAGTTGTTAACATAGATTCTGTTGATTTTTTACAAGTTAGTCACTAGTATGATTCAAGTAAGCGCTTACATTTTTCATGTTGGTGTTAAAATTAAGAATAAATACGACATATTAAGCTGAATAATTTTGTTAATAAACAATGGGTTGGGCTTCGATGATGAGAAAGGTTTCTGGAACGACCAAATATTTATCCCTTGGTATTATAGCGTTGGCTATTCAGGGGTGTGGGGGAGAGACAAATACCTCCACCAATTTGGATAATGTGGATATTTCTGGGCCAGCTACGGGCTGGGAAATGGTATGGAGTGACGAGTTTAGCGGGAGTAATATTGATACGGCTAAGTGGACTCATGAGATTGATTGCGCGGGGGGAGGTAATCAAGAAGCACAATGCTACACCGATGCGCCTGAGAACTCTTGGATTGAAGATGGTGTGCTGAATATTGCAGCGTTAAAAGCCGTTGAAGGCGCAGAAAAGCCTTACACTTCAGCAAGACTCTCTACTAAAGGCAAGGCTGATTTTTTGTATGGCCGCATAGAGATGCGTGCCAAGTTGCCAGTTGGGCAGGGCAGTTGGCCAGCATTTTGGATGTTGCCCACTGACAACGTTTACGGTATTTGGCCACGAAGTGGCGAAATCGATATTGTAGAAGCGGTTAACCTAAAAGCTAAAGATGCTGAAGGTAACCCTGAAGCCCACGTGTACGGCACCCTTCATTATGGTCGTGAATGGCCTAAGAATGAGCAATCTGGCAAAGCCTATACCCTGCCTGACAACATCAACCCAGGAGATGACTTTCATACCTATGCAATTGAATGGCAGCAAGGTGAAATTCGCTGGTATGTTGATGACTACTTGTATGCGACTCAACGTCGTTCTGAGCTTAGATATAACGCTAAAGAGCAACCCGTTGGTTTAGCGTATAAAGGGTGGTTTACCGAATATTTTGATCAATCCACAGGTGACTTGAACTTAACCTGGGGCAATCAACCCTTTGATGAAAAATTCCATTTAATGCTCAATTTTGCTGTAGGTGGTAACTGGCCAATCAATGTAAATGAAACCGGCATTGATGAGGCTGCCTTTAACAGCGAAAACAAATATCAAGTTGATTATGTTAGGGTTTATCAATGTAGTGCTAACCCTGATACTGGTAAAGGTTGTGAAACTGTCCGTCCTGGTTACGATAAGCTTGATGATGCCCTCGTTGAGGGGAAAGCGCCCGCGCCAACGCCTCCATCTGATGGCGTGGCAAAAGATCTACTTATTTTTGACAGTATGCCAAATCCAAACTGGGCAGCGTGGGATTGTTGTGGTGGCTCAACGCCTGATTTAGTCGCCGATGCGGACAAAGGTGATGTTTATCGCTTTGTGGTGGGCGAAAGCCCAACGGTTAATGGGTTTATCAGTCGCTCTGCATTTATTACCGATCCTGAAGGTGTTCCAAGTCCATTTGATGCCTCACCGATAGAGTCTACTGGTGTGCTGAGTTTTGCCATGAAGTTGGTCAGTGCTCCGGCTGCACCTGATGTCACTTGGTCGGTGAAATTGGAAAGTAATGAAGGTGCGACGGCGGTGGAAGTGCCCATTACTGATAGCACTGAAGGTGTCCTGCCTACAGTAGGCCAATGGCAAACTTATAGTTTTCCTCTCTCCTTGTTAGCGTCTAAAGGGCTAGACCTATCAGCTATCGATGTGGTGATGGTGTTCCCTGCATGGGGAAGTGGCAATGGTGCCGAGTACCTTATGGATGAGGTTAAGATCGCCCGTCCAAATGCAACACTGCCTTCTGTCGTAATCTTTGCTGATAATGAAAACCCTGACTGGCCAATGTGGGATTGCTGTGGCGGTTCTACGCCTACCGTGGTCTCTGATGATGCGGAACAAGGAATCGTATCTGAATTCAGTATTGGTAGCGAGCCGACTGTGATGGGGTATACCAATCGCACTGAGTTTGGGGGTTCTGGGGCAACGTTTGATGCGAGCGCTATCTTTGAGAAAGGGTTGATTCAGTTTGACCTTAAGGTGGTCAATGCGCCAACTACACCAGATGCACCTTGGTTGTTTAAGGTGGAATCCAATAACGGTGATTCGGCTGCTGAAGTGGCATTAACCACCAGTGTTGAAGGAGTGGCGCCAACAGCCGAGTGGCAAACCTTCAGCTTCTCTTTAGCAGATCTTTCTGCTGCGGGTCTCGATATCAGTGCGATTGATGTGTTGATGATATTTCCTGCATGGGGCCAGGGTGAGGGCGCAGTTTATCGTATCGATAATGTAAAAATCTCTCAGCCCGGTGCAGAAGGCCCTTCCTTAGATGGACTTACGCTTTTTGTTGACCAAATTGCCGATGCTTGGTCGATTTGGGATTGCTGTTCGGGCAGTACTCCTGCGGTTGTCTCTGATGACAATGAACATGGAGCTGTAGCAGAGTATGTGATTGGCGAGCAACCAACTGTTGTTGGTTTCTTCGCGGACGATGGGGTTTATTACGATGCCAGTGCTGCAGTTTCTACTGGTGTGGTTCGCTTTGATATGAAGGTCGTGAGTTCGCCAAGTGATCCGAGTTCAGAATGGACATTTAAGATCGAATCTGGCGATGCAAGCAGTGCAGTGGAACTCAGTTTATCAGACAGTATTGAAGGGGGTGAGCCCGTCGTTGGCCAATGGCAAACGTACACCTTTCCCCTTCAAACGCTAGCGGATGCTGGACTTGACGCCAGTGCAATTGATGTTTTGATGGTCTTCCCCTCTTGGGGCACAGGAGATGGCGCGGTGTTCAGACTTGATAACGCTATCATAGGTACGCCTTGATATATGTGCCGATACCGCCACTTTGATTGATTTTGGTGGCGGTGCTTAATCAAATAAAACCAGTGAAGTAAGACTGTTTCAATTCAAAGAATAATGAGGCAACTATGCGCGAACAAAAATTCAGACTCAATAGATTGTCGGCCGCGTTGGCCGCTGTTATGGGGGTGGCGATGGTCCCCAATACTTTCGCCGCAGAAGAAGCTCCCGCGGTTGATGAACCAACGATCGAAGTGATTGAAGTCCGAGGGATAAGAGGAAGTCTTTATCGCTCTATGGATATTAAGCGTGGTTCAAATGGCGTGGTGGATGCGATATCTTCTGAGGAGCTTGGTAAATTTCCAGATACCAACCTAGCTGAGTCACTGCAACGTATCACGGGCGTGACCGTAAGCCGTGCAAATGGTGAAGGTAGTCAGATCACTGTGCGTGGTTTTGGCCCTGAATACAACTTGATCACCGTTAACGGCCGACAGATGCCAGGCACAGGTTACACGCGCTCATATAATTTAGAGAACCTGTCATCAGAAGGGGTTAAAACCCTTGAAGTCGTCAAAACTGCACGTGCAGAAACGCCGACAGGTGGCCTTGGTGCTACGGTAAACATCATCACTCAAAAACCGCTAGATAATCCGGGACAATCGTTTAACCTGTCTGCTAAAGGGATCTATGACGAGTCCAATGAGCTAGGCGATGATATTACCCCTGAAGTCGCGGCCATTTACAGCAACACCTTTCTCGATGATGACTTCGGCATCATGGTGTCAGTATCACAACAGGAAAGAGATTTCCGTCAGCAGACTGCCAATGTTCAGGGGTGGGTCGCTCAAACAGACAACAGTCGTTTACCTATTCTCGCTGGGCAACAAGGGCTAGATCATCGCGAGAAAGATGCAGACGGTAACCCTATTGCCAACTTTAAAGATGCCGATGGCAATGCCATTGCGCCATTTTTTATGCCAAGGGACTTGAACTTCAGCATCAGTGATGTAGAACGCGAGCGCACCAATGGCATGGTGTCATTGCAATATAGTCCTATCGACAGTTTAGTGATAACCGCTGATTATATGGGAACCCGAGCGCTAACGGCGACGAATGGCTTTGGCTGGGGGATATGGAACTCTTCAACCGATGGCTCGCCGCTCATTGGTTATGAAATTGACGAGAACGGCACTGGTGTTTATTCAGAGATCCGTGGTGGCGATGGATCATTTACAGCCGAACGCAATACCACTGAAGTTAGAGCAGATAGTATTGGCTTAAATCTCGATTGGAGTGCGAATGAATATTGGCGCTTTACCTTCGACTATCACGATTCATCCAATAAGATTGATAATGGTGCCGATAAAGGGCTGGGCAGTGCAGCTCAAATCATTTTGGGGTCAGATCAGCTAGCCTCAAAGGTTTACGATTACCGTACTGGTGACATCCCTAATTACCTGATCAACTGGAATAATGGGACTAATCAGCTCTCTCCTGGTGAGATAGACTCTAACTTTAGTCAGTTTATCCACTCTCCAGGTGAAAGTGATATTCAGCAGGCGCAGTTTAATACCAACTGGTATCCAGAGTTTTATGATGCTCTCGTAAAAGTGGATTTCGGCGCGTCTTACACTAAGCAGTCGATGTCTGGGACAACCGCGTGGAGTGGTTTACGTGGCGGCCCAGGCTTTAATCCGTCTTACACTGAGATCTTCCCTGATGGTATGTTTCAGGCACATGATGCTTCTGGATTGTTGGACGCCCTCGGCGGCGGTGGAAGCAGCATAAACCCTGATTACTATTATACCTTTAGCTTTGACGAAGCCATTGCACGTCAGCTGGCTTATATTACCCCCGACATTGCTGGCGATAACTATTACTCAATCGACCCTTACATTGACGGTATTGACAGCTCAAGCCTAGTGGAAGAAGAGACGCTTGCATTGTATCTAACCACTCAATGGGGGTTTGACATTGGTGATGTCGCTGTGAACGTTAATCTGGGCCTGAGATATGAGCAAACAGATACCTCAAGCACGGTTAAACAACGAGTTGAAGAGCAAGTCGTTTGGGCAAGCCCTACAGAGTGGATCATGAAATATGTCGATGGGGGAGATGATAACTATCTTACTCAAACTGGCGATTATGATGTTTGGCTACCAATGTTAGACATTGATGCGGAAGTGGTGGAAGACGTTGTGGTGCGTTTTTCAGCAGGTAAAACCATTGCCCGCCCATTGCTGGGTGACATGGTGGCAGGCCGAAGCTTAAGTGGTAGCCCCAAAATTGGTGCGCGTCGCGGGGGAAGTGGTAATCCTGGTCTACTGCCTTTGGAATCGTTTAACTTAGATCTATCCTTGGAATACTACTATGCTGATGCCAGTTATGCGGCGATTGGTTTATTCCACAAGGATGTCGATAACTTCGTTTCACGCTCGACATCGCAAACGACGATCGATGGTTTGCATGATGTCTACAACAGTCCACGTTACCTCGAGGCCGTTTCACAGCTTGAGTCGGCAGGCACTGCCGTTAATGAAAATACCATTTTCGAGCAAATGATTGCCAATGGATATGGTAATGCAGATGGCCAGATTGCGCCGCTAGACTCAGATCCGTTAATCGTTTGGGACCTAACAAGCCCAGTAAACAGTAACAAAAAGTCAGTACAGGGGATTGAGTTAGCGTTTCAACATGTATTTGGTGAATCGGGCTTTGGTCTAGGCGTCAATGGCACACTTGTCGAAGGCGATGTTGAGTTTGACCCCTACAGCCTTGCACAACAGCAACCGCTGGAAGGCTTGGGTAATTCAGCCAACTTTCAAGCCTTCTATGAGAAGGATGGGTTATCGGTGAAATTTACCTATGCTTGGCGTGATAGCTATCTGATTGGCGTAGGACAATCTCAGGGGTCTGCCGATGCGCCGCCACAATATGCCAAGGACTTTGGTCAACTTGATGCGAGCATCAACTACGATGTCAACGAATACTTAACGGTATTTCTTGAAGGCATCAACCTTAACAATGAAGTTGAGCAGGGCTATGGTCGGTTTGAAGAGCAGTTCCTATTTGCTAATCAGTACGGTAGCCGTTACGCATTAGGGGCAAGAGTATCTTTTTAACGCCTAATGTAGGTCGTTTATAAAGAGATACACAATAAAAACGCTGAGAGACTACTCAGCGTTTTTTTCTGCTTATTGCTCTCAAGTCTTTCTAGCAAGTCAGTGCTAGGGGGCTATTTGGCTTAGTGGTTAAAACATACCTGATAAAATGAGAACAGCTCAAACACCGTAAAGGGCTTGAGTTAAAATATTAAAATAGCTGTAAAGAAAAAGCCCTGAATCAACGATGAATCAGGGCTTTTCGCTACTACGGGCCAGCTAGAAGCTGCGCTCCCAGCTTGCATAGACGCTGGTATCCCAGTCATTACCGCCTTGATGGACATACTGGCTGTAGCCTAGTGTGCCGCCCATCTTTAGTGTGCCTTGATAAAGCGGTCTGTGGTAGCTGGTGTCAAACTGATATACACGTTCGTATTCGCCCGGCGAGACAGGATTTCCGCCCTCTGGGTTACCAGTGTCTCTTCCATCTGTGTTAAGACGCAGCCAACGGAATTTGTTGGTGATGCTTTGGCCATTTCCGAGCTGAGTGATACCGCCGATGACCAGTGTTTCAGAGTCATTGTCATAGGTGCTACCTAAACTTTTACCGTAGTAACGGTAGCCGCTTTTGTAAAAACCATGCTCATACAAACAGTTATAGACTTGTGAGTCGAGGCCGCAAGACACCTTGGTATCTGAGTATTCGATGAAAACTCGAGTATTGAGGTCACTTAATACAAAGTCGATACCGCCCATATTGGCCGCATTAATAAGCTTGTTTTTACCGTTATGATAGTCTTCGTGAATGCGCTCAAAGTAGATGCCGTAAGGAATGCCAAATGCAGTATCTGACCAACGCAAATCATAGCCAGCGAGCATATTCTCTTGGCCGTTTTCGATTTCGCTTTCAGTTTGGCCACCGTTAAAGAGTCCATCCCACCAGTCACTTAAACTGTTGCCATAACCTTCACCGCCCCATTGCATGGTCCATGAAAAACCCACTTCCAGTTTTGAGATAGGTTTTAGTGTGCCACGTGCGCCCCAATGTTTGGTGTCAGGAACATAGCGATCGCTCTCCATCTGGCTAAAGCTGGTGGTAAAGGTCCAAGGGCCAACCCAATTAAGCCAAGGCGTTTCGAAGGCTGAACTGTTGTTGCGACTGAAGGTAATACCAGGCATAGGCCGGGCATTGGTGGTCTGAATTAAACCACTGTCCCAGCCGGGTCCCCAATACTTTTGCTGGGCACCAGCACTGACTATCCAGTTGCCTAACATGACCGCAGCAAAGCTGTCATCGAGGCGTGCGCGATTGCCATCGAGTGGATCGGCATGATAACTACCAGAGAGGCGGCCACTAAACCAAGATTGGGTGACATCGACACTGATTTCGGCTTCTGCTTTATCGCGATAGTCGTGACCAAAGCCTAAGAAGCGAGCTGTATCAGTTGCCGCGGCGAGTTTTACGTGGGTGCTAACGGCCTGATGGTCATTGTCATAAGCACTCATCACTCTATTGAAGGCATCCGCTTGAATACGTGACAGTGACGTAATATCGGCTTTTTCGAGATCTTGCTTGAGTCCTGCCCACATCAACGGAAAGGTGGTAACAGGTTGCAAAATAATTCCAGTATCCGCAAGTAGTTGGATGTCTGCACGCAGCGGTAAGTCTGTGGGCTCAACCCACCACGCAGCTTGTGCTGAGCTAATGCTGAGTATCATCATTCCAGCGAGTAAGTATTTTTTCATGATATTCCCTTAACGATTTATGCCGCGCATTTTAGCGACATTGGGCGAGATAACAAGGCTATAAGTGTCATAGCGACTGAAGCGCTGGTGTTTGTTATTAGCTTGTTTTTATTGGGTTTGATATTGGTTGTAATCCTGTGGGATAGGATTATATGTTAAGTTGTGAGCAAGGCTGGCAGTAACAAACTGAGAACGAAATAGGCTTGTAGGCGATTTGCTGCACGACCGTATTGGAGAACATCTACCAAGGTGATGACTTAAGCTTATGAATTAGCGTCACGTTACTGCGCGGCTTGCGCTAAGAAGTGGAGGTGTGTTTCTACTCTGTTGCCTCTATGTTCAGTTTCATTATTGGTCAGATATTCTTGTTGAAAACGGTTAGCGCTGAATGAGAGTTTAGGGTCAGGTTTTAGGCTACTTTGTTGTCCTTGATGTGGGGAAATAAAATCGATTGTAAGCGCTTTCATTTTGTTGGCGATAGGCATATACTCTAGTTGTCGAGATGTTAATTAAGGTCGCATCTTGGTATTTAGGTGGTGTTTCTTTACGGAAGGCTGCAAAGGTGACTCCATCAGGTTAGCCAAAGTTTTGGATATGCTGTTTGACACGGAAAGTGGGCAGCAAATTTTTTAATGTTAGGCTTTTCCCCGTCTTGCTGAACATCCCTGTCCACAAATGTTGTGTTGCACATTTTACCGCTTAGCTTTTGCATTACTGGCGGCGAGTTTCAATGCTGTAAGCTCGCCGAAACATTCAAGCCCTTGTCCGCTGTTTATCTCTGTTCCACTATCTTGTTACGCTTTCAGCACTTATCTAACATTTAGCCGCTAGCCTATTTATAGCCGATAACCTATATAGGGCTGCGATTAGACGGCTTGAGTAGAATCTCGAATCACTACGCTTGGGGTAAAGATATGAGTGATATCATGCTCGGCTTGGTTGAAGGTGTGTTTTAGCGTCCAACATGCAGCCATTTTGCCCATCTGTTTGATCGGGTAATCCACTGTCGACAACTTAGGATGAATAAATTGCGAAAAAAAGATGTTGTCAAATCCCATAAGCGAGATGTCATCAGGAACCCTGATACCTTTCTCTCGCAGCACCGTCATGGCTCCCAATGCCATCTCATCGTTGGCACAGACGAGTGCGGTGAAAGGTCGAGATTGTTCAAGCAGGTAGGTGGTTCCTTGACTACCACTGGTTTCTTGATAATCACCTTCATAGGTTAATGCGTCATTGTAGGGGACATTAAACTCTTTTAGGGCGCGTTGGTGGCCTTTTAAACGCTCTTGAGCATCCATTTTCCATGAAGGGCCAGATATATAAGCAAACTGCCTGTGACCCTGTTCTAACAGGGCTTTAGTGGCGTAGTAACCACCGAGTTCGTTATTGAGGCTAATACAATGATCGGCAATTTCTGCGATGTAGCGATTGATGAGCACGATAGGGATATCACCCTTAACCAGTTCAACTAAGTACTCATCAGACACGGCTTCAACGTGCAAAATGAGCGCATCACATCTGCGGCTAATGAGAAACTCAATCCCTTCTTTTTCTAATGCTTCTTCGCTGTGGCCTGCCGCGATAATGACGTGTTTTTCAGCGGTTCTTAATTCCGCTTCAATGCCACTCATCATAGAACCATAAAAAGGGCCATGTAGCTCAGAAACTAAGATACCAACACTATTAGAGCGATTAGAAGCCAGGGATTGTGCAATAGCGTTAGGGCGGTAGCCTAACTGCTTCATTGCATCCTGCACCTTTTGGGCTGTTTTTTCGCTTACCTTGGCATTTTTGTTCATCACCCTTGAGACGGTGGCGAGAGAGACGCCTGCGAGCACTGATACATCATAAATTGTTGCCATAAAAATCCTTTACATTGCTACCAAAAGGAAAACCCAATCAGTCGGTAGCAGGTTGTAACTCCTGTTGTATTTGTGCGACTCGGTTGTCGTCCAAAATATACCAGCGCATGATACCTGCGACAATGAGTGAGCCGATAGCCGGATAGAGAGTAAATGAGAGTAAGATCCCCTCTTTAGTGGTGTTAGTTTGCGCGGCGTCAGAAACATAGCCGTAATACGCTAATGCCCACCCTGCGATAGCACCACCGAGTGCAATGCCCAATTTAATAAAAAATATCACCGTAGAATAAACCATGCCGGTCACACGGGTCCCGGTTTTCCACTGACCATAGTCAATTGTATCAGCCATTTTCGCCCAAAGTAATGGGCTGGCCATATCAAGGAAAAACTTCCAAAGGAAGAAGGCGACGAAGGCAATGATTATTTGCTCTGCCTGAATGAAAAAGCTCACTGCACAGATGATGGCGGCAATGATCTGCAACCCAATATAGGCCTTAACTTTACAGATATGTTGTGCCAATTTTTGTGCGAGCGCACAGCCTAACATACTGCCCACCATACCTGTGGTCATAAAGGCTGTAATTAAATCTTCGCGCTGTAAAAAGTACTTCACATAATAAACTGCTAATGTGATCCTCAATACCTGGCCAGTTAATAAGAATAGACCTGACATGCACAATAAACGAGCTTGGTCGTTATTCCAGAGGTGGCGTACCCCCTCTAAAAATGGTGTTTTCTGGGTTTTATTGGTGTGAACTCGTTCTTTGGTTACAGCAAAACAGAGCAGAAATAAGACCACACCACCTAAACTCATCGCGGCCATGGTGAGTTGATAACCTTTTGCTGTATCGCCATTACCAAACCATTCCACCAGTGGCATGGTACATGATGCTACGATGACGCCACCAAGCATGGCACAGACAAAGCGGTAAGATTGAATCGAGACACGCTCTTTAGGATTTGCGGTGAGTACCCCACCTAAGGCGCAATAGGGGATGTTGATGGCAGTGTAGGCAATCATCAATAGCGTGTAAGTAACAAAGGCAAAAATGAGTTTACTAGTGTCACTAAGGTCTGGTGTAGTAAAGGCCAACACACTGATAAGCCCAAAGGGGATAGCTAACCAGAGTAGATAGGGGCGAAACTGCCCCCAACGAGTATGTGTTCTGTCGGCAAGAGAGCCCATTAATGGATCTGTGATAGCATCAAATACTCTGACAACCAAAAACAGGGTTCCGACCGTTGCAGGCGATAGACCAACGACATCAGTATAAAAAATGAGGAGAAACATCATTACGGTTTGAAAAATGATATTGCTTGCGGTGTCACCTAAACCATATGCAATTTTTTCTTTTATAGCGATCACTGACATCTTACATTACCCCTGCTTACACGATATTTTTTATTATTGTTCATGATAGGGCTGACTCCATGTTATCTGTGCTGGGTTGAAAGCTTTCACTCATTTTTGTTTGAAACGGCATGCTCTCTTCATAGAAACGGACAAATTTTGCATCACACAGCGAAGCGATATCTCAAAAACGGCCTTAATCGTTGTCGATTATCGTTATCCATGGATGGTGACTTATTTTTATCTATTACTAATCAGTGCTTTATATGCATGGCCACTGGCTTTGATTATTCTTTCTTGGGTGTTGTAATCAACGTAAACGATACCAAATCGTTTCAGGTAGCCTTCAGCCCACTCAAAGTTGTCCATTAGGCTCCAGGCAAAATAGCCGCGAATATCAACGCCGGCGCTAATGGCGTTATTGACGGCATTAAGGTGATCATTGTAATAAGCGACTCTTTCATCATCATTGACTTTACCATCAACCAGTTTATCAACCATGGCCGCGCCATTCTCGGTGATAAATATTGGCGGTAGGCGGTATTTTTGGTTAAGAGAGATCAGTAGGTCGCTAAAAGCCTTAGGGTAGATCTCCCACCCCATATCAGTAACAGGCACATCCTTTGGCGGCACATCTTGAAACCCTGCCAGCGGGTCGCTGCGATAGACAGCGCGGGTATAAAAGTTAATACCAAGGTAATCGATTGGGGCTGAAATGATTGCCAAGTCACCCTCTTGAATGTCGGGGCATTCATCTGAAGGTAGTGCGGCAAGTAGATCTGGATAGGCACCATCGAAAATAGGCTTGATATACCACTGATTAAAATGCTCATCAGCCAGTTTGGCCGCTTCTCTATCTTTGAGGTTGTCAGTTTCTGCATAGCAAGGGGTAAAATTAAGTACTATGCCATGTTGGGCATTAGGGGCATTTTTTCGTAATACCTCTAGTGCTAAACCATGGGCTAGCAACAGATGGTGCGCGGCTTTTTTACCGAATTGTTTACCTTGGATACCAGGGGCATGGATACCCGCTTCATAGCCTAAATAGGCACTGCAAAACGGCTCGTTTAAGGTTGCATAGGCAAAGACTCTATCGGCAAATGCCTGAGAGATAAGGTCTGCATAGCGCTGGAATTGAAAGGCCGTATCACGGTTGAGCCAGCCACCACGGTCTTCTAAATACTGGGGGAGATCCCAATGGTAAAGTGTGATGTAAGGTTTAATGCCTTTGGCGATTAACCTATCGAGGATTTGTAGATAGAAATCGACCCCGCTTGGATTGAGTTCACCGGATAGGGTCATCACTCGCGGCCAAGAGATCGATAGGCGATAAGCATCAACTTCTAGTGAGTCAATCAGATCGATATCTTGCTGCCATAGATGAAAATGGTTACATGCTATTTCGCCATTTGAACCATCACGAATCTTATTAGGGGTATTGCAAAATGTATCCCAAATGGAGGGAAGACGATTGTGTGCGGCCCCCTCTATTTGAAAAGAAGCGGTTGCAACACCATAGGTAAATTCTGGTGTTAACATAGGTGAGTTATCTGGCAGCAAAATGTTCATAACAATCTATATCAATCCCTTAAAAAATTCTTTTTTTGTTGGTGCCGATAGCACATGGACTCATAAGCACCGACACAATTAGTTGCTTAGCCAAAGCGATTAGTCACTTAGAATACTGTATCGCCATGATGGTATTTGGCGTTGACTATGGGACTAAATACTCATCGGTTTTGGTAATCATACCATCATTCTGTAAGCGCTTACACAAATGTTGTCGCCATGGTTGTGTTTCGTTGTTATTATGTTATAAATGAAAGCGCTTACATTAAGGCTAAAACCTAAAACAATAAAGGTCAACCTATTTGGGCGATGTATGAATCATCAATGCAACTGTAGTGGTAAGTAAGCCTTTGTTCTTAGGAAAGAGTCGGTGTCGTTTAACAATAATAATGAAATAGAGGTAATTATGGCTGGTTCACCAATGATGTCGGATAGTCGTGCAGTGTTGGCTGCAAGCAAGGGGGAGGGGCATCGATTTGCGCTGGTTTCTTTAACATCTCTATTTTTTATGTGGGGATTCATTACCTGTTTAAATGATATTCTCATTCCTCACCTTAAAGCTGTTTTTTCATTGAGTTATACCGAAGCGATGCTAATACAGTTCTGCTTCTTTGGCGCCTACTTTTTAGTGTCGATTCCTGCGGGGAAGATGGTAAAAAAACTGGGTTATCAAAAAGGTATTGTGACGGGGTTACTTATCGCTAGCGCAGGGTGTGCGCTTTTTTATCCCGCTGCTGACCAAGCTATTTATAGTCTGTTTTTAGCGGCTTTATTCGTGTTGGCATCTGGAATCACCGTATTACAAGTGGCGGCCAACCCTTATGTCAACGCCCTAGGAAGTGCTGAGACCGCTTCAAGCCGATTAAATTTGACGCAAGCATTTAATGCATTGGGTACGACTGTCGCTCCCTATTTTGGTGCTGTGTTAATTCTCTCCGTGGCCGCGGGTGCAGGCAGTGATTTAAGCCATGCACAAGCTGAAGCTGAGCAGGTAAAGCTGCCATATCTAATGTTGTCTGCCATGCTAGCGATGCTGGCCGTTATTTTTTATCAGTTGAAATTACCCGTTATAGCGGAGCACGCCAGTGGTGATGACCGGGATATGGTAGAGCATTTAGGGAAAACCAGTGCGTTACAGCATCGTCATTTGGCAATGGGCACCGTCGCGATTTTTCTTTATGTTGGTGCAGAGGTGTCAATCGGTAGCTTCTTAGTTAATTTTCTTGGAGAACCTCATATCGCTGGGCTAGAGGAAGCCGATGCTGCTAAATATATAACCTATTATTGGGGCGGGGCAATGATTGGGCGCTTTGTAGGCTCTGCAGTGATGCAAAAAATTGCAGCAGGCAAGGTACTTGGGTTCAATGCTTTGGTGGCTGGCTTACTGGTAACCTTGGCTATTTTAAGTAGTGGACAAATAGCGATGTGGTCGATTCTTGCAGTGGGCTTATTTAATTCTATTATGTTCCCAACTATCTTTAGTTTGGCGCTGCAAAAGTTAGGCCCGCACACCTCTCAAGGATCTGGCTGGTTATGCCTAGCTATTGTTGGTGGCGCAATTGTCCCGCTTTTACAAGGTGTTATGGCCGATAGCCTTGGTATTCAGGTCGCCTTTATTCTCCCCGTGCTTTGCTACAGCTATATTATTTTTTATGGCGTTAAAGGCAGCCGTCCAGCCGTTTAATTGGTTGATTAAATAAAGACAATTAAGGACTTTTCATATGTTTCATGGTTCAAAAATTGCGTTGCCGTTGACTCTAGCTGTCGCGGTGTCAGCGTGTTCAACTGACAATATTAATGCCGTTTCCGATAACGACAGTGTTGTATCTATTGGAGACAGTCTGTCACGTGATGCTAGCCTCATTTGGCCTAAACTTAGCTTGCCTTTGGGTAAACAAAGTCAAATTGAGCAACGCGTCACCGCAATGTTGCAGCAGATGACCTTAGAGCAAAAAATTGCCCAGATGATCCAACCTGAGATTAGAGATATTACTGTCGAAGACATGCGTCGTTATGGCTTTGGCTCATATCTTAATGGTGGCGGAGCGTTTCCAAATAATGATAAGCATGCCACGCCAGCCGATTGGATAGCTTTGGCTGAGTCCATGTATCAAGCCTCTGTTGATGATTCGCTAGACGGTTCTAGTATTCCAACAATGTGGGGCACTGATGCCGTACATGGTCACAATAACGTGATCGGTGCGACCTTGTTTCCACATAATATTGGGCTAGGCGCTGCTAATAATCCGCAGTTAATAGAGCAGGTGGCTGCAGTCACAGCAAGGGAAGTGATGGTCACGGGGATTGACTGGGTTTTTGCACCAACGGTTGCTGTGGTGCGTGACGACCGATGGGGGCGAACCTATGAAGGGTATTCGGAAGACCCTGATATAGTGAAAGCCTACTCTGCCGCTATTGTAACCGGACTGCAGGGCAAGATCGGTGAGACCTTTCTAGATGAACAACATGTCATCTCGACGGTTAAGCATTTTCTTGGTGATGGTGGCACAGAAGGTGGAGTCGATCAGGGCGATAATACGGTCTCTGAGCAGGCATTGTTTGAACTTCACGCTCAGGGCTATGTTGGCGGACTAACGGCCGGTGCCCAAACTGTGATGGCGTCATTTAACAGCTGGAACGGTGAGAAAATCCACGGTGACGAGTACCTCATGACACAAGTGTTAAAACAGCAGATGGGATTTGATGGTTTAGTGGTTGGTGATTGGAATGGCCACGGACAAGTTGATGGCTGTAGCAATGAAAGCTGTGCTCGTGCGGCGAATGCAGGGCTTGATATTTATATGGTGCCTACTTCAGCGTGGAAACCCCTATATCAGAATACCTTAGCTCAGGCTAAATCAGGTGAGATCCCAATGGGTCGTATTGACGATGCGGTTAGTCGGATATTACGGGTAAAGCTACGCGCAGGCTTATTTGAGAAACCAAGTCCAAAGAACCGTCCACTTGCGGGTAAAACGCAGTTGATTGGTTCAAAAGCACATAGAGATATCGCTAGGCAAGCGGTGAGAGAGTCACTGGTGCTATTAAAAAATAATCAGGGAATTTTACCTCTATCGCCTAAGCAAAAAATATTAGTGACTGGCGATGCGGCCGACAATATTGGCAAGCAATCAGGTGGCTGGACGATCACTTGGCAAGGGACAAACAACACCAATGCTGACTTTCCTGGTGGTCGTTCGATCTATGCGGGGTTGGCTGAGCAAGTGGTTGCTGCCGGAGGGGAAATTGAGTTAAGCCAAGATGGTCGTTTCAACAGTAGACCCGATGTAGCCATTGTTGTTTTCGGTGAAGAGCCATACGCCGAGGGTAATGGCGATCTAGATGACTTGGAATATCAACGAGGTGATAAACGTGATTTAGCGCTGCTTCAATCGTTGAAGTCTCAAGGTATCCCTGTGGTCTCAGTGTTTATTAGTGGCCGACCAATGTGGGTCAACCCTGAACTGAATGCATCAGACGCCTTTGTGGCGGCTTGGTTACCGGGGTCAGAGGGCGATGGTATCGCGCAAGTACTGCTGCGAGACGCGCAGGATAAGGTACAACACGACTTTACAGGCAAGCTTTCTTTCTCATGGCCAGCGCACGCAAATCAAACTGCGGTGAACCGTTTTGATACTGATTATCAGCCATTGCTGCCCTACGGCTTTGGCTTGCATGCGGGCGAGGCTGGTCAGCTAGCTAATGATTTACCTGAAACCGTGCAGCGTGATCATCATGAGTTGGCAGCGTTAAGGTTATTTGAGCGTTCAGTGGTTAAACCTTGGATTATGGGGATTGGGGTTGGTGGTGATAATCAAGCGATCAGAGAGACGATTCAACAAAATTCGGTGGTCTATACGCGCACTATCGACAAGAAGGTACAAGAGGATGCTCGACTATTTACCTTTAACGGTAGTGGCCAGGGCAACGTTGCCATCTTTGGTGCTTTTCCTCGTGATTTAAGAGGCTTTAGCGAAAATCAGTCTGTACTAAGCTTTGATGTGCAGTTAATCGAGCCACAAACCGAGAAGGTTGTATTGAGCATGGACTGTGAACCGAGTTGCTCAACGAGTATCGACGTATCAAGCACTTTAGCAAGTTTACCAGTAAAGGTATGGTCAACTGTCACGGTCGATCTTAGCTGCTTTGAACAAAAAGGTGTTGATTTCAGCCGAGTGATTAAACCTTTTTCCTTGCAGACTAAGGGGCAACTTTCACTCGGACTCGCTAATATTGCCATAGTGCCGCCTGAGGTTGAGGCTGCGACGGTCAGTTGCCGATAGAGTGAGCATCAGAGAGTGACTTAATGTTTTTTATATAGATTAGTGACAAAAGCTTAAGCCACTCTCAATGTTTAATAATGAGCCTGTTCGCTCGTAAACATGTGTAGATCTAGCGCACTCAATTTACATTATAAATTGGCTGTATGTGGTGCTTATTTTGATAAGGAAACCTCTCAATGACACTCCACTTTAAAAGTATAGGATTACTGCCGACGTTGTTAATGTTTGCGTTAGGTGGTTGCACCTCCAGTGGCACTGCATCGCTAGTGGATCAGCAAACGGCTACCGAGCAAGCGGGACCTTGGCATTTAGTTTGGAGCGATGAGTTTGCAGGCAAGGAGATAGATTTAACGCGCTGGGGCTTTGAAGTGAACTGTTATGGTGGAGGAAATGCTGAGCAGCAGTGTTATACCGACAGAGCCGATAACGCGTTTGTGCGTGATGGCATACTCAATATTGTTGCAACGTCAGAAGTTTTTAATGGTCCAGCACTGCAAGATGATGATGTTAATTATGATGCGCTAGACAAGAGTAAAACCTTGCCCTACACCTCGGCGCGAATGCGAAGTGCCAAAAAGGGGGACTGGCAATATGGGCGGTTTGAGATCCGAGCCAAATTACCACAGGGGCAAGGTACCTGGCCTGCTATCTGGATGCTGCCTACTGATTGGGTGTATGGCGGCTGGGCAGCTTCGGGAGAAATAGACATTATGGAAGCGGTAAATCTCAAGGCGCGTAGCGACAGAGAGGAAGCCGAAGAAAATGAGTTAGAAGCTAGGGTGCACGGGACGTTGCATTATGGTCAAAGTTGGCCTGATAACGTCTATTCTGGGCAAGAGTATCGTTTACCAAACGATGTTAATCCGGCGGATGGTTTTCATACCTACGCCATTGAGTGGCAAGCCGGGGAGATCCGTTGGTACGTGGATGAAGTGCATTACGCCACTCAGCGCTCATCGGGTTGGTACAGCCAAACTATGCAAGGTGGTCAATTAATCACTGGTGACAGAGATGCGCCTTTTAACCAAGCTTTTCACTTGATTCTTAATTTGGCCGTGGGCGGTGCATGGGCTGGTAATGTCAACGATACGGGGATTGATGGCAGTGTATTTCCTCAAACTATGCAGGTTGATTTCGTTAGAGTATATGAGTGCAGTCTCTCTCCTGCAACGGGAGTTGGGTGCAGCAAGGTTGATGATTCGGTGCCAGTCCTTAAGGGACATCAAGCCCCCGTTTTTACTGACATAACTCAAGGCTCTTGACTGCAAAGCATGCCGTACAAACCAGTTGGTTGTGACTCCTGAAGGTTAACGCTCGCATAGTGATGATGGTCTGTATAAGTGGTCGTCACTTTGAATACGAATGCAGCCAAACACTATTGCTGTTAATGAATCATGCCCTAGCTTAGTATCTTTTGCTAAAAGTATGATTAAATCGTTATTACCTGCTTTTTCATTGCAATGGCATACTCACTTTGCCGTTAATAATAAGAGAGATAGATAAGTTTGAAGCATACATTTAAGCAAGAGTGGTTGGCTGAAATTGTCGATATCGCTAAAGAGGCCGGTCAGGCAATTATGGATATTTATCATTCCGATGGGTTTGCGGTGCAAACCAAAGTCGATGACAGTCCAGTAACCGCAGCCGATATCGCCAGTCATGAAGTCATTGTAGCGAGGCTTGCTGCATTAACCCCTGATATTCCTGTGATGTCGGAAGAGGCGGCTAACATTGCCTGGGATGAGCGTAAACATTGGCAACAATATTGGCTTATAGACCCCCTTGATGGCACCAAGGAATTTATTAAACGTAATGGTGAGTTTACCGTCAATATCGCCTTTATCGACAGTGGTAAAGCCGTTGCCGGAGTCGTTTATGCGCCAGTTTTAGATAAGTGCTACTACGGCGCATTATCGATGGGCGCGTGGTTAGCAAGGGATAGTCAGATTGTTGATCTCAACATGAGTGAGCATAGCGCACCCGCAACGCCGCGTGTGGTGGGCAGCAGATCCCATGTGAGCCCAGGCCTAGAGCGATATTTAGTTGAGCTGGGCGCACATAGTATGACCAGCATTGGTAGCTCGTTGAAGTTTTGTTTATTGGCCGAAGGCGTCGCTGAAATCTACCCGCGTTTAGGCTTAACCAGTGAGTGGGATACCGCTGCAGCACAGGCAGTACTTGAGAGTGCGCATGGTGCGGTCATCAATTATGAAACGGGTTTACCCCTTGATTACAACCAGAAAGAAAATATTTTAAACCCTTACTTTATTGCCACGGCTAAACACTGGTCAAGCAAACAATAAAAAGATAAACACGTTGGAGTTGAGTATGTTGAGAATGGGTGTTGACCTTGGTGGAACCAAGATTGAGTTAGTTGCGCTTAATGAAGATGGTCATGAGCTGTTTCGTAAACGCATTCCAACACCACGTGAGTATCAGGCGACGTTAGCTGCGATTGAGTCGTTAGTCGTTGAAGCCGAAACAACACTTGGGATGACGGGCACCGTTGGTGTTGGTATTCCTGGGGTGATCTCACCATTTTCTGGTCTGGTTAAAAATGCCAACTCCACCTGGATAAACGGCCACCCGTTGGACGTCGATTTAGGTAACCGACTTAATCGTGAGGTGCGTGTTGCCAACGATGCTAACTGTTTTGCTGTCTCTGAAGCTGTTGACGGCGCGGCGGCAGGGAAGGGCATGGTGTTTGGCGTCATTATTGGTACTGGGTGTGGTGCCGGTTTGGCGATAAACGGTAAGGTCCATGGTGGCAGTAATGGTATTGGTGGCGAATGGGGGCATAACCCGTTGCCTTGGATGACTGCGGACGAATTTAACTCGACTCAGTGTTTTTGTGGTAACCAAGATTGTATCGAAACCTTTATTTCTGGCACTGGCTTTGTGCGTGACTATAAGGCTGCTGGTGGTGATGCGCCCAGCGGGATAGAGATTGCCCAGAGGATGGCACAAGGGGAACCGTTGGCGACCGCTGCTTTTAATCGTTATATCGATAGACTGGCGCGCGCTTTGGCTCATGTCATTAATGTGCTCGATCCCGACGTGATTGTGCTCGGTGGGGGCGTGTCTAATATTGACGCTATCTATCCACTATTACCGGATGTGTTACCTAAGTATGTATTGGGCGGCGAGTGTCGAACCCCTGTGGTGCAGAACATGTATGGCGGTTCATCAGGTGTACGCGGCGCCGCTTGGCTTTGGTAATGACTTCATAGGTCGCCTAGGTTACACTTGCCCCACTTTATATTTGAACTAAATATTGGGGCAAGGATAGCCATGTTTTGGATTAAAAAGCTCGTTACGCAACTGTTTATGCCTATTTCGTTGTCGCTCATATTGTTGCTCGTTGCGATGATTATTTTACGGCGTCGCAAGCTGGTTAAGTCGCTTATCTTCACCTCTTTTTCTATTCTTCTGTTTGTCAGCAGTCAATGGGGCGCTAACCTGTTGGTTAACCCGCTCGAAATCCAATATCCGGTCAACAATCAACCCGCGCCTGCTGAGTGTGTGGTGATGGTGCTGGGCAGTGCCCATGATGACAGTATTCAAGGGGCGGCAACTCAACAGTTGTCGGCCACGGCATTGTCAAGGTTGACCGAAGGGCTACGACAGCTTGAACTGGGGCAAGGGTGTCAGCTGGTAGTGAGTGGTTGGGGCGGTGGGTTAAACCATTCGGCCCACGCCATGGTGATGGCGCAAGCAGCAATGTCGCTTGGCGTACCAGAGCACAAGATTATTGTCCTGCCTTTAGCCAAGGACACCATCGAAGAAGCCCAACATCTTAAATGGGAAATAGGTGATTTGCCCTTTCGTTTAGTGACATCCGCGACTCATATGCCGCGGTCGATGGCGATTTTTAAACAAGCGGGATTAAGGCCTCAAGCAGCGCCAACGGACTTTATCGGTCGCAACGATTATTGGTGGAAATTAGATGCGCGAAATCTTTTATCGTCACAACGGGCAATTCACGAGTATGTCGGCAAGCTTTGGTTCGATATACGCTATGGTGATGAAATTGAATTGCGTGATGCTGTATCCGAATCACTGTAGTGCGTGTTGTCAATAATGAAAGGAACAATGAGTGAGCGTAGAGCCTATTATTTTTCGTCCAACCACTAAGCACAATGGGTGGACGTTTACCCTTGTCGGCGCCGCGATGCTGATCTGTGGATTGCTGTTTTTTGTGTTATCGAAAACGATGTTTGGCCCCGGTATGGTCTGTTTTCTATTTGGTATGGTGCTGACGGTTCTTGGTGTGGCTAAGCTGATCCAGCCTGAGGTGAGTGTTGAGTTTAGATCGCAGGGGCTGGTTTATCATCATCGGCGCGGCACAATCTATCTGCGATGGGAGAATATTCAAAGAGTCGATGTTCCGCGCAGTATTTTAGCGCTTGATAGCGATGAGCTGCCTTATATCGGTTTACGGTTAAACCAGCTGTCAGCTTTGCTTGATGATATCCCCCCACGTTTGGCCACAGGCTTATTGACTGAGCAGCGTCCACTGCTGATGTCGTCGCTTACACTCGATGGTGAACTGTCTGGGTTAGAGCATTATTTAAACTCAGAGTTCTCGCCGCTGAATGTCGATGGTAAGCCGTATGATGGGGTTAAAGGGATGTTTGCTCGGCGCTGTGAGCAGTTAAATAATCAGCTGGGATACCATATCTACCTTCCCACAGATTGTCTCGACCGAGAACCCAGAGCATTTTTAACCTTATTGAGAGATTATAAAGCGCGTGCTACGGCGGAAAACTAGCCCGCGCGATATCTCTCGTTAATTAACGAGCTGCGGCTCGTTTGAATCATCAATCGTTGAATTAAGGCGGGTCTGCTCGCCTTCAAGTAGGGCTATCTCTTCGCGTACGCGCATACCGATAAATTGCCCGCCTTCAAAAATCTCCATTGAATTACAGGCGATTTCGCCTTCAACGGTACCAGTACTGGTGATATTGAGCTTTTCGCACTTAAGTTTGCCCTTGAATACACCAGAGACTTTGAGCTCTTTGCATTGCAACTCGCCATCGATATAGCCATCCACTTCGATGGTTAACTTACCGTTCGCACTGATTTTACCGTGTAGTTCACCACCGATAAGTGCTTCGCCTGCAAAATGGGTCTCACCGGAGAGTTTAGTGCCTTGAGCAATAAAGGTGAGGCCTGCGTTATTGTTTTTCTTTCCAAACATAATTGTTAACTTTTGTCGCGACTTTCACTAGATATTACCTGTAAAACTGGGCTAACAAAACCACTAATATTTGGCGCTTGTCTGTCAGAATTTTGGCAATCTATCATTGTTCCTTAAGCTTGGATCTTAATCGACTGGTTAGGACAGGGAGCGACACAGGCGCCACAGCCAGTGCAGCTTTCAAGATCAATAAGCGGCTTAGGTGCTTGGCCTATTGCTGGCTTAAAGCTAATTGCCCCAGGATCGCAGGCATCTTTGCAGGTTTGGCACCAAATTCCGCTATTGGCTAAGCAGGTATCATTGATGGTGGCTTTTATCTGCCACGGAACGTTTTGTGCTAAGTCAAATATTGGTTCAGGGCAGGCCTGTACGCATTTTTGGCAAAAAGTGCACTCGTCCTGCGCAAAGTTGATTTCCGGGAAACCACCGTCGCCACGGGTAATGATCTGGGTTTCACAGGCTGTAATACATTTATCACAGCGGGTACAGATATCGGTGAAGTCGATATCTGCTTTTACCCATGGCGGCCTAACCACGTTGCTTTTACGGCGACTAAACAGGTTGCGGCGGCTTTGATTAATACTATTACTCATTGGGTGCTTCTTTTTTTTATGATTGAGAGCGCACTCTAGTGCGCTCTGTTGACCGTTTAGCCGCCATATCCGTTAGGGTTACTCGACTGCCAATGCCAGCTGCTGTTGGCCATATCTTCAAGTGAATGGCTTGCTTGCCAGTTAAGTTCGCTTTGGGCTTTGGCTGGGTCGGCGTAGCAGGCGGCAATATCACCAGGGCGTCTATCGACAACCTTATAGGCAATGGCGTGTCCACAGGCTTGTTCAAAGGCTTTAACCATATCTAAAACGCTATAACCTTGACCTGTGCCAAGGTTGTAGGTCACAAGACCTGGTTGGGTATTGAGTTTTTCCAGCGCTTTGAGGTGACCTTTAGCTAAGTCGACCACATGAATATAGTCGCGCACGCCTGTGCCATCGGGGGTGTTGTAGTCGTCACCAAATACGCTCAACGCGTCTCTTTTCCCCACTGCCACTTGTGCAATAAACGGCATTAAGTTGTTAGGGATGTCATTGGGATCTTCGCCAATCAGTCCACTTTTATGGGCTCCGACCGGATTAAAATAACGCAAACGGGCAATGTTCCAGCTGCTATCTGAGTGATGCAAATCTGCCAATATATGCTCAACCATTAACTTTGATTGACCGTAGGGGTTGGTGGCTCCGGTAGGGAAATCTTCCAAAATGGGTAAGGAGGCGGGGTCGCCATACACGGTCGCTGATGAGCTAAACACGAGATTTTTAACCTTAAATTCAGCCATCACTTCACACAGGATTAAAGTCCCCGTGACATTGTTCTCATAATAACGCAGAGGTTGTGCAACCGACTCACCTACCGCTTTAAGCCCTGCAAAGTGGATCACAGATTTGATGTCATGATCGCTAAATATTTTTTGCAAGAAAGGTTTATTTAATACATCACCTTGATAAAAGGTCACTGTTTTTTGGGTGATTTGTTCGACACGCTTTAGGGCTTCAATGCTCGAGTTGCTCAGGTTATCGACAACCACGACGTGTTGATTATCGTTGAGAAGCTCTACAAGGGTATGGCTGCCAATATATCCTGCTCCACCTGTGACTAATATGGTCATGCATTATCTTCCTGATTAATTTTATTTACTAAGTCTGTTAGGTACTGCTTAAAGTCTTCGCCAATCTCATGGTGGCGCAAGGCATGCTCAACACTGGCTTGCATATAACCTTGCTTGTTACCGCAATCGTGGCTCTTGCCCTTCATGTAGTAAGCATTTACTGGCACTGTGTCCATGAGCATGGCTATCGCATCGGTAAGTTGTATCTCATCACCAGCCCCTGCTGGGGTTTTAGCCAGTAATGGCCAAATGGCTTTGGGGAGAATATAGCGTCCTACGACCGCTAGGTTAGAAGGCGCATCATCAATATCTGGCTTTTCCACCAAGGCAATAATGGGTTGTGACTCGCCAGGTTGCAGGGCGTGGCCATTGACATCGGCAATACCGTATTGATTGACGCAATGATGGGGGACACCTTCAACCATGATTTGGCCTACTTCAGTTTGATCGAAGCGGGCAACCATATCTGCGAGATTATCATGGGTTAGGTCACAGCTGGCTTCGTCGATAATGACATCGGGAAGAAGAACGGCAAATGGCTCATCCCCGACGACCTTTTGTGCGCATAATATAGCGTGGCCAAGGCCTTTTGCTTGAGATTGCCTTACGCTTATTACGGTGACATTAGCAGGGCAAATGGCTTGCACTTCAGCAAGTAATTGTCTTTTAACCCGTCGTTCAAGTTGTGCTTCTAGCTCAAAACTTGAGTCAAAATGGTTTTCGATTGAGTTTTTACTCGCATGTGTCACGAGCACGATCTCATTGATACCCGCCGCAATGGCTTCATTAACCACGTATTGAATTAACGGTCTGTCGACGACTGGGAGCATCTCTTTGGGTATGGCTTTGGTCGCAGGAAGCATGCGCGTACCGAGTCCTGCGACGGGGATAACAGCTTTACGGATCTTATGGTGTTTCATCCTAGTCCTAATGCGGCAGGTAAATGTTCCCTCATTCTAATAAAAAACAACTGAAAAGCCATTTTAAACTGAAGCTTAAGTAGAGAAAGGTGCAATTTTAGTCATTGTGCGCCTATTTCGTTACAGTCGTTAGTTAGTTGAAATTGTAGAGATTTAACATTTAGCGCCCACTAAATGTAAATTTTAAGTTACATAACTTGGGTGCGCCAGAGGCAACTATAAAGTGTGATCCTGTTAACAAAATGACGCGTTTGGTCAAATATGGAGTTAGGAACAGTCAATTGTGTTGTATTTATTATGAGCAAGCAAACAGCGTATCAGGCAAGATTACCTGATAGCAGTGGATATATTGAATATCCTCAAAATGAGCATGAAATTTGGCAGGCACTATACGACAGACAACAAGGTAATTTAGGCCAGTTTGCCTGTGATGCTTACCTGAATGGGTTAGCGGATCTCTCCTTACCACGTGACCGCATCCCTCAGCTTAGTGAGATAGACCAAGTGTTACAGGCTGCGACGGGTTGGAAAACGGCTGGCGTGCCAGCTTTGATCTCTTTCGAGAAGTTCTTCCAGCTACTCGCCAATAAAGAGTTTCCTGTGGCGACGTTTATACGCAGTAAAGAGGAGTTCGATTACCTGCAAGAGCCCGATATCTTTCATGAGATATTTGGACATTGCCCGCTGTTAACGAATGACTCGTTTGCACGATTTTCTCACCAATACGGCAAACTAGGCTTGGCCGCCTCGAAAGAGGAGCGGGTATTTTTAGCTAGACTTTACTGGTTTACGGTTGAGTTTGGTTTGATCCGTAATCGTCAAAATGAATTGAAGATATATGGCGGCGGGATTTTGAGCTCACCAGGCGAAACGCTTTACGCCATGAGCGATGCCCCGTTAATTAAACCCTTTGATCTGGTTGATATCTTACGCACGCCTTATCGAATAGATATTATGCAACCTGTGTACTATGCAATTGAATCAATAGATTATCTAGATGAAATCGTTAAAATGGATATCATGGCTGCTGTCACAAAGGCCCGAGAGCTTGGGTTGCATGCGCCGCTATTTGAGCCAAAATCCAAAGCCAGTTAAACAAGTTATAAGGATGAAGTATGACTGAATTAGCACAAATGAAATGCGAAGCTTGCCAAGCCGATGCACCGAAAGTCAGTGACAGTGAGTTGGCAGAACTTATCCGCCTAATTCCTGATTGGGGCGTGGAAGTGCGTGATGGCATTATGCAGTTAGAGCGTGTGTATAAATTTAAAAACTTTAAGTTGGCGATGGCATTTACCAACAAGTTGGCGGATTTAGCTGAGGAAGAGTTTCACCACCCTGGGATTTTAACCGAATGGGGCAAGGTGACGGTGACCTGGTGGTCTCATTCGATTAAGGGATTACACCGCAACGATTTCATTATGGCGGCCAAAACAGACCAGTTGTTAGACTAGAATTTAAGCTAATAAAATCAGCGTTATAGTATAACTATAGCGCTGATTTTTTTATTTGAATCACTTTCAGCTGTAAACAACTCTTGCCACAATTATCAGAACACACTAACGTATAGGCGATTTATCGACGCCAATATTATCACTCGGCCACTTGCCGTGTTGGTGAGATATTCCCAAAAACGATGAAGTTAAAAATAATAAAAGGGACGATAGCTGTATGCGCTTAGAAGTAAGTTGCATCGACCGTGTGGGTCTAGCAAAAGATATTCTGGAGATTCTAGAAGGCTACGGGATTAATCTGATTGCGATTGATGCCAGTAACCAAGGATTCCTCTACCTGCAGTTTGCTGAAGTAAACTTTGATGTACTCAGTGAACTCTTGCCGCTGATCAGAAAGGTGGAAGCCGTTCATGACGTGCGAACTGTGTCATTTATGCCGTCTGAACAAGAACATTACGCTTTAAAAACCTTATTAAAAACCCTGCCTGATTCTGTATTCTCCATCGATATCAAAGGACGCATTCGCATTATCAATGAATCTGCGGTGATGACACTGGGGATGGCGGAACATGAAGTGTTAGAGGAGCCGCTGAACCATTGGGTACAGGGGTTCAACTTTGCACGTTGGTTAAGTGAACCTTTAGTGCTGGCACAAGCCACTCGCGTCAATATTGGCCAGAGTGAATACCTTGCCGAAATGTTACCTATCTATTTGCCTGATGAGAACGATAAAACGATCCTTGCCGGTGCGGTGGTATCGCTTAAATCCCCTGCTCGTGTGGGTAAACAGTTTAATGCGCTTCAAAATCAGACGACAGGTTTTGAAAATGTGCTGGCGGTTAGTGACAAGATGAAAGAGGTGTTGGTGCAGGCGCAGCGTATGGCGCAGCTCGACGCCCCTTTGCTAATTACGGGGGAAACTGGCACAGGTAAAGAGTTAATGGCCAGAGCTTGCCATGATGCGAGCATGCGACGTGAACATCCATTTATTGCCATCAACTGTGCGGCGATGCCTGACAGTGCTGCTGAAGAGGAGTTGTTTGGTTATGTGAGTGGCGGTGAAGTGGTCAAACGTGGATTTTTTGAGGAAGCCAAGGGCGGTACTGTCTTTTTAGATGAAATTGCCGAGATGTCGAAAGCGGCACAGGTGAAACTGTTAAGGTTACTGCAAGATGGCACCTTTAGGCGTGTGGGAGGCGATGTTGAGGTGCGTTCCGATGTCCGCATTATCTGCTCAACTCAGAAAAACTTGGCCGAGTTATGTCAGACAGGTGAGTTTAGAGAAGATCTTTACTATCGCATTCATGTGCTGAGTTTCCACATGCCAAGCTTGCGAGATCGTAAGGTCGATGTGATCCCACTGACTGAGATGTTTCTTGAGCACTATAGCCAGCAACTCTCTATTCCTATTCGTCGGATCTCAGCGCCTTGTCGCGAGCACCTTTTGAGTTATGCGTGGCCAGGTAATGTCAGACAGTTAAAAAATGCCATATTTAGAGCGGTATCAATGTGGGATGGCTCTGCTGAACTAACGGTTGAGCAATTAAAGTTACCCTCTTATGCAGAAGGTTTTGGTTATTTCGATCACCAGTTTGAGGGCAGCTTAGATCAAGCGATGAAACAGTTTGAGGCGAGCCTGCTCAGACGTTTATATCCGGCTTATCCCAGCACGCGACAATTAGCCAAAAAACTGGGCGTATCCCATACCGCAATTGCGAATAAGCTTAGAGAGTATAAGATCAGCAAGCAAAAAGGGATGTAACAGCAGATTGCCAGTATAGTGGCGTATTTTTAGGCGGATAAAGTCCACATTGTACTGATATCGGTGGAAAACCCCGGATGTAATGATAAGTTTACAAAAAGAGTGGTTGCACAAGGTAATGTGATTCAGGTCACGCTATTCCTATCTTGGGAGCCATAGGGTATTTCTATGCCCATTAACGAGTGGATTGCTGTGCCGCGATGGCGTTATTGAGCAACACATTGAACAGATTGCGATAGGAGTCGGTATGAAGTTAGCAAGTTATAACAATGGTCGTCGTGATGGCCAGCTCATGCTTGTGAGTAAAGATTTAACCAAAACGGTAGCAGTGCCAGCCATTGCCCATACTATGCAGCAACTTATTGATGCGTGGGATTTGCTACAACCACAACTGCAAGAGCTTTATGAAGCACTTAATGACGGTCAGCTCGATAACGCGGTAGATTTTGATGAAACTAAATGTTTATCACCGCTTCCACGTGCTTATCAATGGGCCGATGGCAGTGCCTATGTTAATCATGTTGAATTAGTGCGTAAGGCACGTAATGCTGAGATGCCAGAAACATTTTGGACTGACCCATTAGTTTATCAAGGCGGTTCTGATTGTTTTATTGCACCAAAGGCTGATATTGAGTTAGCAAGTGAAGAATGGGGCATAGATTTTGAGTCAGAAGTTGCAGTGATCACCGATGATGTGCCTATGGGCGTGTCGGTTGAAAATGCCCATAAACATATCAAGCTGATCATGTTAGTGAACGATGTATCACTGCGTAATTTGATCCCAGGTGAGTTAGCAAAAGGCTTTGGCTTTTTCCAGTCTAAGCCATCGAGTAGCTTCTCACCTGTTGCGGTAACGCCTGATGAGCTTGGCGATAAATGGCAAGATTCTAAGGTTCACTTACCCTTAGTGACACACCTAAACAGTGAGTTGTTTGGTCGTCCTAATTGCGGCGTCGATATGACGTTCGACTTTAGTCAGTTGATTTCGCATTTTACTAAAACACGTCCATTAGGTGCAGGTGCCATTATTGGTTCTGGTACGATTTCAAACTATGACCGTAGTGCAGGTTCGAGCTGTTTGGCAGAAATTCGTATGTTAGAGACCATTGCAGAGGGTAAGCCTGCAACCTCATTTATGCGTTTTGGTGACAGAGTACGCATCGAAATGTTTGATGAAAACGAGGTGTCGATATTTGGCGCAATCGATCAACAGGTTGTCGAATATAAAGCTTAAGCTTAGTGGCTAGAGCGGAAAGTCGGGGCGCCTTTGGTCGCCCCGTTTTTTTATAGCATAGACCAGGGAGTCAGTGAATGAAATTGTATGGCTATTGGCGCTCAAGCGCCGCCTATCGTGTACGTATCGCATTAAACTTAAAAGGGTTAGATGCAGAGTTAATTTCAGTTCATCTGGTTAAAGGGGGCGGTGAGCAACATAGTGAAAGCTATGCAGCGCTTAATCCACAGGAGTTGGTTCCTACATTTATTGATAGCGACCAAGATGGCAATGCTTTTGTATTAACGCAATCCATGGCGATTGTAGAGTATTTGGACGAGCAGTACCCACAAGCGCCGCTGTTGCCAAGCACTACGCAAGCGAAGGCATCAGTTCGAGCCTTAGCGTTGTCGATTGCCTGTGAAATTCACCCTTTAAATAATCTACGGGTACTGCAATACCTGAGTGACACCTTAAAAGTGAGCGATGAAGCAAAAAACCAGTGGTACCATCATTGGATAGCGCAAGGGTTTAGTGCCTTAGAGCAACAGTTAGCTCACTGTGCGGGACGCTATTGCTTTGGTGACAGTGTGACGGTGGCCGACTTATGCTTAATTCCGCAAATTTATAACGCCAAACGTTTTAATGTGGATTTGACGCCATATCCGACTATTTGCCGCATTTGGGATAACTGCCACCAACTCGATGCCTTTATCAACGCGGCGCCTGAGCAGCAGGCTGATGCGAGTTAACCCCTGGGGTTAACGATGGGCCATCAGAAACTCAACAAACGCCCTATCGGCTAATCCGACGGGGCGCTCTTTATTCCACGCAATATGTAAATCAAGAAATACCGCAGGATTAAACGGCCTAGCTTGAATCTTGTCATGGGCTTCTATCACCATCTCCAATACGCTGGTGATGGCGTAGCCTTGTGACACGACCTGTTTGATTAAGTTGATTAAGTTGGTTTCAAAGGCGATATTGACCTCAATTCCCAAACTTTTAGCGTGAGAGAGCATCCATTCTCGATGGAAGTAGCCAGGCTTAAACATCACTAACTCGTGGGTCAGAAACTGCGGCAATGTGATGCTTGAACACTGTGACAAAGGGTGATCATCACTGAGTGCAACCACCATCTGTTCGCTCAGCAGTAAGTGGCTATCAAAATTGGGCTGCAGATCTTGGCCTGTAATGATGGCAATATCCACCTCTTCATTTTGTAGCATACGCAAACTGTCACGTGTTCCACCTTCAAATAACGACAGTTTTAAGTCTGGATACTGATGTCTGAAAGCCATTAGTCTTGATGGCAGGTAGTAAGAGCCTAGCATTCCGGGCACGGCAATACGTACTTCGCCTTGAGTCAGGTTCGCCATCGATCTTATCTGTGCTTCAGCCTGTTTAAGTTGGTTGATAATAAGTGCCGCGTGTTGTTGCAGCGCAACCCCTTCAGCGGTCAAGGTTAAACGGCTACCATCTTGGCCTCGATAGTGCGGATTGCGATTAACAAGAGTGACCCCTAAGTGCTGCTCCAAACGTTTAATGCTTTGGCTTAAAGCTGGTTGGGCCATGCTCAGTTGCTTTGCTGCTAAGGTGAAGCTGCCTTTTTGCGCCAATGCACTAAAATGCTTTAACTGTTTGATGTCCATGATCACTTACCTAGCTGCCTAAGGGCAATGGGTTTTATATCCATAATAAAATTGTATGGACATGATAATAATAATCTATTTTTGTTATGTTAATGTCAGTGGTAGCCTGTGTCTATCGTCTCAATAGAAAAGTGTGCGCTATTCATGCAGGGCAATATTCGATTACAGCATAGGTTGATATGGGGGCTCTCACTCGCGTCGGTCGTGGTGTATATCAACCTCTATGTGGTGCAAGGAATGCTGCCACTGATCGCGACCCATTTTAATGTAATGCCTGCACATGCGACTTTACTGTTGTCGGTAACCAGCTTTTCCATGGCCTTTTCATTACTGTTTTATGCCGTGATGTCAGACAAGATTGGTCGCCGAAAACCTCTTTTATGGAGCCTTGGCCTCTTAGTGCTGGTGGACTTGATTTTGGTTGGCCTGCAAGGCTTCTCAAGCTTAATCGCGATGCGATTGTTGCAAGGTGTACTGCTTGCTGCAGTGCCAGCAATTGCGATGGCCTATTTTAAAGATATGCTCGATAAAACCATTTTATTGTCTGCAGGGGCGGTATATATCGCGGCAAACAGTTTAGGGGGGATTGCTGGACGCTTGATTGGCGGAGCGATGGCGGCCTACCTTGATTGGCCTATGGCGATGATGATCTTAACGTTTATCAGCGCCGTAGGGGTGTTGATGGTTTATTTTTTACTGCCAAACCGCGACCGAGTTAGGGCAGAACGTGAGCCTAAAATACGCTTAAGTTTTGATGATCTGCGTGGGTTTACCACTCACCTCTCAGATAGCACGTTGCGTAAGCTCTACTTGTTGGGGGCTATCGCTTTTATGGTGATGGTTAACCAATTTAGCTATATCCAGTTGCACTTGATGCAAGCGCCGTTTAACTGGGGACGTTTTGAGGTGACCTTAATTTTTCTCTGTTACCTGAGCGGGACTTATGCCTCTTTTCGGTCGGCAAAATGGGTCACGCGAGTGGGGCGTCAACCGCTGTTTGTTCTATCAACATCGGTTATGTTGCTTGGTAGTCTAGTGACAACCATAGACACTAGCAGCACCATTATTGCTGGTTTTCTGTTGTCTAGCTTTGGTTTCTTCACCTTTCACAGTGTGTGTAATGCTTGGGTGGCTCAGCGAGCGCAGCAACATAGGGCCAAAGCAACGGCGCTTTACCTGTGTAGCTATTACCTTGGGGCGGCGCTAGGCGGACCATTTTTATTGCCATTTTGGCATCAGTGGGGCTGGAATGGGGTGGTAGTTGGTAGTTTATTGTTGCTCTTGGTGGTGATGGGCGTTGTGGCATTATTGGCGCGAGACAATCGTTCGCGCCAAACGAATGCCTTGCTTACTGAATAAAGGCTTTACGGTTTATGGCAAACTTCTGCATCTTGTCGTAGAGGGTTTTACGCGGCAGTTCCAGTTGCTCCATGGTGAGCTTAATACTGCCTTTGTTATGGCTTAGTGCTTCTTCAATCAATAAACGTTCAAAAAACTCGACCCGTTGTTGTAACGACATATTAGCATTGAGTTGTTTAGTCTGATTGAGCGAGGTTGCAAAGGCCGCATCAGCACCGAGTAGTACATAACGTTCTGCCAGATTTCTCAGCTCCCTGACATTACCCGGCCAGTCGTGCGACACTAATTGGGCGCTGTGTTCACTATTGAGCGGGATTAAGGCCTTGTGGTAGCGTGCCGATGCAATACGAGCAAAGTGAAGGAACAAAAGACTAATGTCTTCACGGCGCTCTCTGAGCGCTGGGATCGGTACAGTAACAAGGTTAAGACGATAGAGTAGATCTTGTCGAAACTCTCCGGTGTCACATAGCCCTTTAAGATCCACTTTGGTGGCGGCAATAATGCGGATATCTAAATCAATACTTTTATTTGATCCTAAGCGTTCAACTTTTCTATCTTCCAGTACTCGTAATAGTTTGACCTGCAACGACAGCGGGGTACTTTCAATTTCATCTAAAAATAGCGTGCCACCATTGGCGTATTCAAATTTGCCGATGCGGGTTTTATCCGCGCCGGTAAAGGCGCCTGATTCTGCGCCAAACAGTTCACTTTCAATAATGGTTTCAGGGATCGCGCCGCAGTTGATGGCAACAAAATTGGCTTCGCTTCGTTGGCTATGATCGTGAAGGTAACGCGCTACTAGCTCTTTACCCGTTCCTGTCTCTCCCTCAATGAGCACATCAGCCGGCATATCTATCACTTGATGAATAATATGCCGCATCTGTTTAATGCCAGGGCTGCTACCTAAAATGCGCGGGCCTGGTGTGCTTTGAGACTCTAGCTCTTTTTTCAGGCTGCGATTTTCTAGGGTGAGGGCGCGTTTCTCTATGGCGCGTTTAGCAATATCGAGCATATGCTCATTATTGAATGGTTTTTCGATAAAGTCATATGCCCCCTGTTTGAGTGCTTGTACGGCCATGGCAATATCACCATGGCCGGTGAGCAGGATAATCGGAATATCTTTATCGATAGAAAGCAATGAGCCCATTAAGGTTAAGCCATCAATATCAGGCATATTAACGTCTGAAATGATTATGCCTGGCCAATTTTCGGGGATCCCTTGTTCAATCTGCTGCGGATCCGTGACCGATAATGCGCGGTAGGATTCCAATTCAAACAGTTGTACTAAGGCTGAACCAATTAATGGCTCGTCATCGACGATCACGATATCAAACTTATTGAGCGTGTCACTGAGCATTATGCGTGTCCTGCGGCATGTATCGGCAATGAGATAATAAACATAGCGCCACCATCTTTGCGGTTGGTGACGCTAATTTGGCCCTGCATCGCTTCGACAATACGGCGAGAAATAGAGAGACCGAGACCAAGACCTTGACGAGAGCTGGTGTAATAGGGGTCAAAGATTTTTTTCATTTGGCTCTCTTCGATACCAGTACCAGTATCTTCAATCAAAATCTGCAGCTTATCTTGCTGTTTCACGCTGATGATAAGTTGTTTGGGCGAGCTGTGGTGCATCGCAACAATGGCGTTACTCATTAAGTTAATCAGCACCTGCTGTAGACGGATTGAATCACACCAAATCAATGCCTGCGTGTCAGTATTATTTAAGATCAGCTGAATGCCTTGTTTATCGACTTCTGGTTGAATAATGGTCAGCGCATCATGGATCGATTGTGCCACACTGGTGGCTTTATCATTGCCGCTGCTTTTGCGGGTAAAACTTTTAAACTGGGCAACGATGGCTGCTAGCCTGTCGGTCAGTTCAATGATGGTGATGATATTGGTGGACACATCATCCCACTTTGCACGTGATAGTAGGGTTTGGGTATTTTGAGCGTAACTGCGTATGGCGGCAAGGGGCTGATTTATTTCATGGTTAATACTGGCAGATAGGCTACCAATCACGGTGAGTTTAGCCGCTTGGACGAGCTCATCTTGAGTCTCTTTTAGCTGTTTGTTGCTGTTTTCAAGCTCCAGAGTACGCGCTTTTACACGTTGTTCGAGCTGTTCATGGGCCTGTTTAAGCCGTAGACCGTTCTTACGTCGCTCTATGGTATATAAGAGCGCGACTGCGCAAAGTAAGTACAGCGCACCGTAGAGCAATAACAGCGGCGGTAGTGCGCTATAGGTTGGAGCCATGGGTGCTAAGATATGAACTTTCCACCCTGCATTAGTCATCAATGCTTTAGTCTCCATATATTCTTGGAGGCCTTGGCTAGCGTTTCCGATTCGATAGATGTTGTAGGTGTCATCAAGGGATGCTTGGTAGGGCGGTTGAACCGTTAAACTGGAAATAGTGCGATTAGCATAACGGCGTGATTTAGCTATTAGTAATTGTTTATCGTCTGTGAGGGGGCTAAGTGAGTGTAACCGCCATTGTTGGTTACTTGATAGAAAAATGACGTCGTCACTGTCTGTAATGGTAAAGTCGTAGCCACTGGCTCTTGCCATGCCTGTGCTTTGCTGCTCAATTTCGGTGATATCGACTTTGACCACGATAACCCCAAGGATCTTGCTATCTGATTGTTCAGGGGTTAATGGATAGCCATGCTCATAGATGGGGTAGGAGAAGTAGTAACCTCGCTTGTTTGAGCTAGTCCCTACGGCAAAATAGCGTCCCAACCCTCCGTTAATTGCCTGAGTAAAGTAGGGGCGAAACCCGAAGTTTTTACCGATAAATGAATAATCTTGTTGCCAGTTGCTTGCAGCAATAGCTAACCCATCGGCATTAATGAGGTAGATATCTAGTGCTTCGGTAATGCTTTGGACCTCTTCAAGATAATGATTTAGTGGCTTAATGACCTCACTATTCGTGTTGGCGCGCAGGGCATTAGCAAGTAGCGGATTGGTTGAGAGCACATGTGGAATACTTTCGTAACGAGAGAGTGAGCCAGACATAAAGCTCATTAACTCTTTAATTTGTGCTTTGGATTGTGTTTGCGTCTGTTGATAACCTATTTCGAGGTGAAACCAATAGGCCAAGCGGAGAATGGCAACCAATCCTAATAAAACGATAAAGGTAACGCTAAGGTATTTTTTTGTTTTTATATTTATTGACATAAAAATGCATGTCCAAGTGGTAACAAAGCGAATCTAAACCTGTCACAAAGGTGTATGACATGTGTCAGACTCGCTTATATGTTACGCAAAATCAAGCTATTTAGTAACCATTTAACTTATCAATATATTCGGGCAAAAATAGCGAAATTTGCGGAATATAAGTGATTAAAATAAGGAAAAACAGCAACAATAATAACCAAGGTAAGCAGGAGTGGATCACCCAGCCCATACTTTTACCCGTGATCCCAGCCGTGACAAAGAGGTTTAAGCCCACGGGTGGGGTTAGCATCCCTATCTCCATGTTGACGACCATGATGATCCCCAGATGAATCGGGTCAATACCTAACTGTGTAGCGATTGGGAACAGTATGGGCGCCATGATCAGCAAAATTGCCGAGGGTTCCATAAAATTACCCGCCGCGAGTAGCAGCAAGTTGACGATGATAAGGAACCCCCAAACGGGGAGGCCCATTCCGACAATGGTTTCTGCAATAATATGCGGGATACGTTCCGTGGTGAGTACATGGGCAAACAACATCGCATTAGCAATGATAAATAGCAGCATAATACTGACTTTGGCGCCATCTCTGACGACATGACGGATCTCTTTATCGGTCGGAGTTTTTATCACGGCAAGTAGCATATAGCCGATATTTCTTATGCCTGCACTCAGCAATGCTTCCCTATTTTTACGCCACGCGACATGTTTGAGCGGACCAATGTCGCGATAACCAAACACTGCGATGAAATAGGCATAAACACAGGCAACGGCGGCCGCTTCAGTTGGACTGGCAACACCACCATAAATAGAGCCCAACACAATAAAGATAAGTGCTAACCCACCCATGGCTTTGGCACTCGATATCGCCAACACTTTTACCCCAGGAAAGGGACGAGAGGGCAGCTTTTTAATGCGCGCTACAATGTAGATAGCGAGCATTAGCAGTAAGCCCATCATTAATCCTGGAATAAGGCCTGCCATGAACATTCTGGCTGCCGATACTTCAGTTGCCGCAGCATAGACTAGCATCACAATCGACGGCGGAATAAGGATCCCCAATGTGCCAGATGTGGTGATAACCCCAGCAGCAAACTTTTCTGGGTAGCCCGCTCTCACCATTCCTACAATCACGATAGAGCCAATTGCCGCCACCGTTGCCGGTGAAGAGCCTGATACGGCTGCAAATAACATACATGCCATCACAGAGGCCATAGCAAGACCACCACGGATGTGGCCAACACTGTCCATGGCAAAATCAATGATGCGTCTGGCAACCCCGCCAGTGGACAAGAAGGCTGAAGACAGAATGAAAAAGGGAATGGCCAACAAAGTGTAGTGCTCAGAGGTTGACTCATAAAGCTTCAGGGCAATGGAGGCCAGTGAATCATCGGAGTAAAGCAAAATGGTGAGCATGCTTGAGAAGCCCAGTGCGATAGCGATTGGCATGCCGATTAACATACACAGGAACAAGCTGATAAATAGTGTGGCGATAGTCATTATTTATCTCCTTGCTTATGCGTGACTGAGGTGTCAGCTTCTTGGTCAATTAAATGCATGCTTTCCTTGGCTTCATCGGCAAATTTAAACCCATCAGTTTGATTGCGAATAATGGCGATGGCTAATTCAATAAATCGCCACGAAAGCAATGAAAACCCAATTAGTAGGATGCTTTGGGACATCCAAAGTGGTACCGCTGGCTCTTCTACATCAATGCGTAAATATTCCCATGCATTGTCCGGGTCAAGCTGGCTAACTAGAAAATGAGGTAGGTCAATATCTTCCATTGGTACACCGACCTGATACATTTTCGCTAAGTAATCCCAGCTGCCCAGCAGAAACATGACGCAATAGATTAAGCAGATAACCACTGCGATCAACGCGGTGATTTTACGTTTCTTTTTGTTTAACTTAGTGACAAAAGCGTCTACGCCTATGTGGGCACCCACTTTTACGCCATAAGACATGCCAAAGAGTACAAACCACCCACACAGAGTAAGGGTAAGCTCTTGGATCCACAGAAAACCTGTGTTGAAGAAGAATCTAGCGATCACTTCAGCAAACACTAGCAGTGTCATTGCAGAGATCAGTGCGTTGAGTACGCCTTCTTCAATGTGAGAAAAAATGCGAGATATCATCTCTTGTGCTCCTCAAGTAGGAATTAAACCTAGCTGTTCAGGTTACTAGGCTTAATTCCTTGGGATGTAATGATGATTTACTGGTTTGATGCTACCGCTGCGTCGATCAGATCTTTACCAATCTTCTCTTCAAACTGGGCCCATACAGGTTTCATTGAAGCTACCCATGCAGCGCGTTGGCTTGCATTGAGATAGGTGATTTCTGAGCGCTTTGAATCGATAATCGCTTGCTTGTCTTTGTTGACCTTTGCCGCCGCAATCTCATTACCATAAGCAACCGCTTCATCCAGTGAGGCTTTAATCACTTTACGCTTATCACCTGGAAGCCCTTTCCAAAACTCATTTGAGGTGACCACCATGTAATCCAGCACACCGTGATTACTTTCGGTTATGTTACTTTGTACTTCATAAAACTTTTTAGAGTATATGTTTGACCAAGTATTTTCTTGGCCATCGATTGCGCGTGTTTGCAGCAAGGTAAATACTTCAGAGAAAGGCTTTTTCACTGGGATGGCATCGATAGCCTGGAACTGCGCCGCTAATACATCAGAAGCCATGATGCGAAACTTCTTACCTTTGGCATCTTCAGGATTAACCAATGGACTGCTTGCTGAGAATTGCTTCATCCCATTATGCAGGTAACCTAAACCAATTAACCCTTTACGTTTCATTGAATTAAGCAGTTTTTGCCCCGCGTCACTTTGTTGGAAGCGATTCACTGCATCCATATCTTGAAACAGAAATGGCAGATCAAATATCTGTAATTTTTTGGTATAACGTTCAAATTTAGACAGCGAAGGTGCCACAAATTGCACGTCGTTTAGCAGTAGCGCTGACAGTTCATTGTTATCGCCAAACAGCTGCGAATTTGGAAAAACGTTAACTTGGTATTCGCCGGGAAGTCGCTGTTCGACCAGCTCTTTAAACTTAAGGGCCATCTGTCCTTTTGGGGTATTTTCCGCCACGACGTGGGAAAATTTTATTTCAACGGGTGCGGCAAAAGCGGTAAGGCTAGCTCCGAATAAAGCTGCAATGGCACTGATTTTGACTAATTTCTTGAGTGGAGACAGCTTTGTAGAGGTATTGAGTGTTGTCATCTTAATGTCCTTTTTTGTTAACTCTGTTGAACTGTTGTCGTTCAATGGGAGTTTTAGATCTATTTGACTCAATTAGTAATAGGCAAGGACTAGGCCATAATTGTTTTTATTTTGTTAATTTATCTATATCAATATGTTAAGTGGGAGTGCTTTGGGAGGCTCGGTATGTCATGGGCCATATACCGCCCACTTATTTTGATGCAATGGGTGGTTATCCACCCATCATCTTTAGGCAAAATCTAGATTTGTTGCCATCGTGCTTGTTGGTAATGGCCGCGATAAAAGAGTAAGGCCGCCGCAAGTGCGCTGACTGCGCCAAAGATCAGAGCCACTTTGACGTCGAATATCGATAGTACGCCGCCAATCAATGCCGCTAATAGGTTGCCGACGCAGAAGATGGTGACCAGCATGCCCATCAATTGTCCCTGAGCACGATGTTGATAAGCGGTTGATAGGTAAGAGGGCAGAAACCCATTGTAGATGGCGATACCTGCACCAATCGTCATAAAGGTAAAGAGATAAGCCGAGTGGTTGATAAAGGGAAAGCTCATTAAAGAGAAGATAAAGATCGCGATGCCCACTAAGCTGGCGTTGGCGTGCGAGAGTCTGCGTTGGATGATCGGGTTAAACCAGACACTTGTGGCGATCATGCTGGCAGTTAATAACACTGTAACCCAGCTGATATCGGTTGCAGTAAAATCAAATGCTGTGACTAAGTAGAGTGGGTAGAATTCATAGTAAAGGTTGACCCCCATAGTAAGCAGTAGGTACAGAATAAAAAAGCGTTTCAGTGCTGGGTCTTGCAAAAGTCGTAGACTCGAGCCTTGCTCTGCATGTTCTACGGGATTATTGAGGCTGCTTGGCAGCAGCTGATGGCTGAGCCCAGCGCAGAGCAAACAGGCGATGGCGGCGCTCCAAAAGACCATATCTATCCCCATGTAAAGCAAGTAGCCCCCCGCAAGCGGCCCGATAAGGTAACCGCCGTATCCCATGGCACTGATGAGTGAAAAACTACGGGTTTTGTCGAGTACAGGATGTAAATCCGCGGCAATAGCGCGCGCGATGGCTATATTTCCCTCGCAAAAACCGGTGAGCAATCTCGCTAAACAGAAAAGAATGAAGTGTTCTGATAGTGCCGCAATGGCGGTAAGCATGTAGCCGATGGCACTCCCCAGAAGCGTGAAGGTTAATAGGCGTTTTCGGCCATGATGATCCGAGAGTGCACCAATCATGCTACTGCCAATAATAATACCTAACGGATAGATCCCTAATACAATACCAAGCAGTAGCTCACTGGGGAGCCCCAAAAACTGCGTTAACGGTGAACTACTTTCTGCAAAGAGTGGGGCTAGCACTGGGTAGGGGAGTGCGATGCCTGCCACGCTAATTAGGGTGACAATGAGAGTCACCATTAGTATCTGTTTAGCCGTTGCATGTGCATCTGCAGGATTAACATCTATCTGTGGCATACGATCAATAGCTTGTTGAGTCGACGAAAGAGTGAATTGACTTTGTCATTAAAGCTTAATTAAGTAAAGCTTTTTGTTTATATAGTGGTGTAATCTGCTAGGGAAGCACTTTTAGGGAAGGGCTATAGTCGATAAATGGTTCAACGCAATGGACACTGCGTGCGAGGCATAATGGCCAAGGCTATTTTGTTGGATTAATACGTTTTAGAATGGCCTCACTAGGAAGGAGTTCTAAATGGCCATGCGCATCAAAGTACCATCCGGTGATAAACCCTTTTTGTCGCATGGTAACTAGGTTTTGCATCACCTCTTTCGCTTCAACCATTGCTGTTTGTTCGTCACATTCATGAGTGAGCTTTAAATATGCAGCAATACTCGCCAAAGAGGCTGATTGAGTTACATCGGCCATAAGTCACCACCGTAAAAATAGAGGGATTGAACTTGTAATAGTTGAAGAATAGTTGAGCTGATGGGAACTGCAACGGTAAACCACTAGCTAATGGTGTGCCTGATAGGCTGATTAATTATAAATTTTGAGAAAATATGAAGATGAAGAAATATGGTGGTCGATACTGGGCTCGAACCAGTGACCCCCTCCTTGTAAGGGAGGTGCTCTCCCAGCTGAGCTAATCGACCTGGGATGGTGAGTAATTTATCAATATCTTACAGTGAAGATATGGTGGTCGATACTGGGCTCGAACCAGTGACCCCCTCCTTGTAAGGGAGGTGCTCTCCCAGCTGAGCTAATCGACCTGGGATAAATACTACGCTAACTATTTCATAACAATGGTGGTCGATACTGGGCTCGAACCAGTGACCCCCTCCTTGTAAGGGAGGTGCTCTCCCAGCTGAGCTAATCGACCTGGGACATTATTATATTCGATATTCTCTCATTAAATGAGATGGTGGTCGATACTGGGCTCGAACCAGTGACCCCCTCCTTGTAAGGGAGGTGCTCTCCCAGCTGAGCTAATCGACCTGGGAATATCTCACAACATTAATTTGAATTACCAAACATTTCAACATAGTGCTGAAATATGGTGGTCGATACTGGGCTCGAACCAGTGACCCCCTCCTTGTAAGGGAGGTGCTCTCCCAGCTGAGCTAATCGACCTGGGATATTTCAAATTGTACAGCCATACAGAATATGGTGGTCGATACTGGGCTCGAACCAGTGACCCCCTCCTTGTAAGGGAGGTGCTCTCCCAGCTGAGCTAATCGACCTCGCTGTGTGGGGCCGTATTATAGGGGGGAACGATCTACTGTCAACGCTTTTTTTTGATAAAACATAGAGTCCGGTTCAAATTTGCACGGTTTGGCTTAATGTTAAACAAAACATCGTCAACTTAGGCATAGGGTTGACTAAATAATGTCTCATCGAGGAAATTAATCTGGGCAAGCGGCTTATTAAAACCTACCGAGTACGACATTCTTTAGACTGTTTTTCCATCAAGTTTGCATCGAGCTACTTAAACCTTGTCTATTGAATCGTGAAAAGCAAGAGATGATGGCTACATAACTTGATGACGCTTACCTTAGCGAAAGTGGAAACAACATCATTAGCTTCTCTATATTAGTGCAGAGTATTTTCTCTTAAGCGCTTTGGCTGTTAGAATAGCCGCCACATTTAATAGTTGAGTCTACAATTTAGACTTTCGAAGATAGGTTTGTGTCCCATTATGACGACTAAGACGCGTTTCGCTCCAAGCCCTACAGGTTTTTTACACGTAGGCGGTGCTCGTACTGCACTTTATTCATGGCTATATGCCCGTGCCAATCAAGGTGAATTTGTTTTACGTATCGAAGATACCGACCTTGAGCGTTCTACGCCAGAAGCATGCGAGGCGATTTTAGATGGTATGCAGTGGTTGGGCTTAACTTGGGATGAAGGCCCGTACTATCAAACAAAACGTTTTGATCGTTACAATGAGATCATTGCTCAAATGCTAGAGCAGGGCACTGCGTATAAGTGTTATTGCAGCCGTGAGCGTATTGAAAGCATGCGTGAAGAGCAGGCCGCTAAGGGTGAGCAACAAAAGTATGACGGTTGTTGCCGTGATAAAGCGCCACGTGACACTGATGAGCCGTTCGTAATTCGTTTTAAGAACCCAACTGAAGGCAGTGTGGTTTTTGATGATCACGTCCGTGGTCGTATTGAGATCTCTAATGAGTTACTCGATGATTTGATCATTGCGCGTACAGAAGGTACACCAACCTACAACTTCTGTGTAGTGGTTGATGATTGGGATATGGGGATCACCTGTGTTGTACGGGGTGAAGACCACATCAATAACACGCCACGCCAAATTAATATTTTGAAGGCTCTTGGCGCACCGATCCCAGAATATGCACATGTTGCCATGATTTTAGGCGACGATGGCGCCAAGCTATCTAAACGTCATGGCGCAGTTGGTGTGATGCAGTACCGTGATGATGGTTACTTGCCTGAGGCCCTACTTAACTATTTAGTTCGTCTAGGTTGGTCACATGGCGATCAAGAAGTCTTCTCTATTGACGAGATGAAGCAACTATTTAAGTTAGATGATATCAATAAGGCGGCTTCCGCTTTTAATACCGACAAGCTTATTTGGTTGAACCAGCACTATATGAAAGAGTTGGCACCTGAGTATGTAGCGAGCCATCTTGAATGGCATATGGCGGATCAAAAGATTGATACGACAAATGGCCCTGCGCTCGCCGAAGTGGTTACGGCGTTAGCAGAGCGAGCTAAGACGCTTAAAGAGTTAGCTGCATCTAGTCGTTATTTCTATGAAGACTTTGCCGATTTCGATGAAACGGCTGCGAAGAAGCATCTTCGCGGTGTGGCATTGGAGCCCCTTCAGTTAGTTCAGCAAAAATTGGCCGCGCTGCCTGAGTGGACGCTTGAAGCGATTCATCAAGCTATTGAAGATACCGCTGCGGAATTAGAAGTGGGTATGGGTAAGGTAGGTATGCCGCTTCGCGTTGCGGTAACTGGGGCAGGGATGTCACCTGCTGTAGATTTAACCTTATTCCTTGTCGGAAAGGCTCGTTGTGAACAAAGAATCTCCAAAGCGATTGAATTTGTAGCAAATAGAATAAATTCCTAAAAAACGAGTTGACACTTTTGGGTGTGCTGCATAGAATGCGCCTCGCAGTTGAGACACAGCGTCGTTAAATTCGCGGTGCACTCAAAAGCAACTAGTTAGGTAAAGGGGCCTTAGCTCAGCTGGGAGAGCGCAACACTGGCAGTGTTGAGGTCAGCGGTTCGATCCCGCTAGGCTCCACCATCTAACTGACTCGATGCAGAGTATAACGTATCACTAAGCGTTGATGTTTAGCCTACAGGCATCGATGAGTATTCACTCGGTACAGAGTATAAGGTACCAACAGTGTCCCATTCGTCTAGAGGCCTAGGACACCGCCCTTTCACGGCGGTAACAGGGGTTCGAATCCCCTATGGGATACCACTTTCTTGAGTGGTTGACTGTAAAGTTAACGATTCGATAGCGTTGAAGCGATAGCCTACTGGCTTCAATGAGTATTCACTCGGTACAGAGTATAAGGTGCCAACAGTGTCCCATTCGTCTAGAGGCCTAGGACACCGCCCTTTCACGGCGGTAACAGGGGTTCGAATCCCCTATGGGATACCAC